>JAEEUZ010000128.1 GCA_016290725.1 Bacteroidales bacterium
GCAGGCAACCAAGGAAGCCGGCCGCATCGCGGGTCTGGATGTGAAGCGTATCATCAACGAGCCCACAGCTGCGGCTCTTGCCTATGGCCTTGACAAGAAGGACAAGGACATGAAAGTCGCGGTCTATGACCTCGGCGGCGGTACCTTCGATATCAGTATCCTCCAGCTTGGCGACGGCGTGTTCGAGGTGCTCTCCACCAACGGAGATACCCATCTGGGCGGTGACGACTTCGACCAGGTGATCATCGACTGGCTGGCCCAGGAGTTTGCCGCGGAGAATAACGGCATCGACCTGAAGAAGGATCCCATGGCCCTCCAGAGGCTTAAGGAGGCTGCCGAAAAGGCTAAGATCGAGCTCTCCAACCAGACATCGACCGAAATCAACCTTCCTTATATCATGCCTGTGGACGGAATTCCCAAGCACCTTGTGAAGACCCTCACCCGCGCAAAGTTCGAGCAGCTGTCGGACGCCCTGTTCCAGCGCAGCATCGCCCCTTGCCGTCAGGCTCTGGCCGATGCACACCTTCAGCCTTCAGACATCGACGAGGTGCTTCTGGTTGGCGGTTCCACCCGTATCCCTTACGTTCAGGAACTCGTGAAGAACTTCTTCGGCAAGGAGCCCAACAAGAGCGTGAACCCGGACGAGGTCGTGGCTATCGGCGCATCCATCCAGGGCGGCGTCCTGGCCGGTGACGTGAAGGACGTTCTCCTTCTGGACGTTACCCCGCTTAGCCTGGGTATCGAAACCCTGGGCGGCGTGATGACCAAACTCATCGAGTCCAACACCACCATCCCCGCCAAGAAGAGCCAGATCTTCTCCACCGCGGCAGACAACCAGCCTTCAGTGGAAATCCGCGTTCTCCAGGGCGAAAGGCCGATGGCGAAGGACAACAAGCAGATCGGCATCTTCCACCTGGATGGCATTGCACCTGCACCGCGCGGCATACCTCAAATCGAGGTTACCTTCGACATCGACGCCAACGGTATCCTGAATGTTTCCGCAACGGACAAGGCCACCGGCAAGCAGCAGAACATCCGCATCGAGGCCTCCAGCGGCCTGTCGGACGCAGAGATCCAGCGCATGCGTGACGAAGCCAAGGCCAACGAAGAGGCCGATAAGGCGGAGAAGGAGCGCGTGGACAAAATCAACAACGCAGACGGTCTGGTGTTCCAGGCGGAGAAGTTCCTCCGCGAGAACGGCGACAAAGTTCCTGCCGACATCAAGGGTGAAGTTGAAAGCAACGTCAACCTCCTGAAGGAAGCAGTGAAGGCCCAGAACCTGGCCGATATCGACAGGTACTCCGAGGCTCTGAACAAGGCTTTCGAGAAGATGTACCAGGCCAGCGCCGGTGCACAGCAGGGTGGCCCTCAGGGCGGTCCTCAGGGGCCTTTCGGCCAGGGCGGCGGTCCTTTCGGCGGCGGTAACCCCGGCGGCCCGTTCGGCGGCCAGCCCGGTGGAGGCCCCAACCCCGACCAGGGTCCCGACGAGCAGTAAGCACAAGAAGCCCGGTTTTCGAAGCCGGGCTTTTTTTTTGCGCGCATCCCTCCGGAATCTCATCCCGGAAAAGGGCCAAAAAACTGGATGAACCCCGGTAAAACCGAAGTTCATCCAGAAAACAGGCTATAATCCTGGATGAGCGGCGAGAGCCTGCTCAGAAAACGCTAAGCTTTGTATGCCGCGGCCTGCTCGGCAATCAAGGCGGCGTCGTCGAAGTAGTTGATCTTCATCGCGTCCTTCATCTCGTGGAGGGTGGCGGCAGCAACCTCACGGGCGGCCTCAGAGCCCTTGCGGAGAATCTCGTACACGCCGGGGATGTCCTGCTCCCAGAAGTGACGGCGCTCGCGGATGGGCTGCAGGCGGTCGTGCAAAACAGAAATCAGGAACTTCTTGCACTTCATATCGCCCAGTCCGCCGCGGCGGTAGTGATCCTTGACCTCGTCCAGGGAAGCATAGTCCGGCCAGAACTTCTCGAAATCGCCGGGCTCCACGAACGCATCCAGATACGTAAACACGCAGTTGCCTTCCACCTTGCCGGGATCCTCAACGCGAAGATGGCCGGGATCCGTGAACATGGACTTCACCTTGGCTTCCATCTCCTTGGGATCATCGGAAAGATAGATGCAGTTGCCAAGGCTCTTGGACATCTTGGCCTTGCCATCGGTTCCGGGCAGCCTGCGGCACACCATGTTCGCAGGGAGATAAATCTCCGGCTCCACAAGCACGGGCGCGTATGTTGTGTTGAAGCTGCGCACTATCTCCCTGCACTGTTCCAGCATGGGTTCCTGGTCGGCACCCACGGGCACCGTGGTGGACTTGAAGGCGCAGATATCGGCAGCCTGTGAAATAGGATACGTAAAGAATCCCACGGGAAGGCCGCGGCGGTTGTCGTCCTCCGCTCCGTCGTGGAAGCCGCGCTGGGCCATCTCCGACTTGACGGTAGGATTGCGCTGGAGCCTCTGCACGGTTACCAGATTGGAGAAGAACTGGGTCATCTCGTGCAGTTCCGGGATCATGCTCTGGATGAAGATCGTAACCTTGGAAGGATCAAGGCCGCAGGACAGATAGTCCAGGGCCACCTCGATTATGTTCTGGCGAACCTTCTCCGGGTTATCTGCATTGTCCGTAAGTGCCTGCACATCGGCAATGAACACGAACATGCGGTCATATTCCCAGGTGTTCTGAATAATTACACGGTTGCGCAGAGAGCCCACATAATGGCCCAGATGAAGTTTGCCGGTAGGACGGTCGCCGGTAAGGATTATTCTTCCCATATATATACAAAAAAAGTTGAGATGCAGCGATTCGAACGCTGACTAAGGGAACCAAAATCCCTTGTGCTGCCATTACACCACATCTCAAGACGAGGGCGCAAATTTACCTCAAATAATTCAAATATACAAACTGCGCATTATGCGCACGAGCTGGTCGGAACAGGAAGTTCCACGCTCCTTGCAGTTTATCCCGGTGAGCCGCTCAAAGGCAAAGTCTACGCTCTGTCCTTCCAGAAGCGCGCCCAGTGCCTGCAGATTGCCATGGCATCCACCCACATACTTCAGATTATGGATCTTGCCGTCCACCACGTCGAAATCAATCTGACGAGAGCACACCAAGGCCGATGGCTGCGCGCTTATATGCCTTCCGCCGCCTTCCAGGGGCGTATCGGCAAGAATCTTAAAATCGTCGCCAAGCATAGCCTAGAACAGTGTGGGATGGTTAATGTCCAGTTCTTCCATCATCATCTCCATGATCATTCCCCTCATGATGGCCGATTTTCCCGAAGCCGTATTGAATCTCTCGCAATACGAATCTATCACGGCCTTTTCATTGTCGTTCAGATACAGCACATAGCGGTGACGGCGCAGCATCGCCTGCCTCTGCTTTGCCAGAAAATCAGGGTCTACGCCGCTCACGGGTAGTTTATGCTTCTTTCTTGCCATATTACAATTCTACGTATTTATGCTCGATCACCCCGCCCTTGCCCAGTTTGAGCACCAGCGGCATTACCGACAGGTCGAAGGTATCCAGAAGCAGGGTGCCCAGCTCCGCGTCCGAAGACATGATCGCATCCATGTCCACCAGCAGCACCTTCGCCTTGCGTTCACGTGCGATAAGCGCATCCACGGCCTGGAGGGTTTCCTGGCAGGAAGAGCAGCCCTCGCTATAGAATACCACATAGGCCGATCCCAACTTCACCAGGCGGAACTCGCCGGCCTTCGTACCCTTGCGGAAAAGGCAGGGCCTGCGGCGAAGGACTCCGGGAACGGTGATGTCCGGAACCTTCGAGCCCACGGGAGTGCGCTCCAGCAGCCCCTTCATCATCTGGGCCAGGGAGATCACATTCACCGTATCGGAGGGTGATGTCCAGATTCCATCCGTACCTAATATATATTTGTCGATAAAAGATATTGCCCCGGCCTTGAGGGCCTCGTTCGACTGGCCGTACAAGAAGTAAAGAAGGTCCCCTTCCATCTGCTTGTACTGCTCCAGCTCGCCCTCCCCAAGAGTGCGTTCGGCTATGTAGGAGGCTATTTCCTCCACACTTTCCGCCTTAAGGTCTTCCCCGTACTGGGCAAAGAGTTCCTGCATGAAGCTCATCTGGAACTGCGAGCCGTAGGTGTACTCGTCCCCGCCCTTTTCAAGGGAGATGAGCGCTCCGAGCGAAGGAGTATCCAGCTTTCTGCCGAGGATAGTGCCATCCTTGCCGATAAACAGCATCTGAGGCGTCTGCAGCACCCCGTACAGCATCTGGAAATCCGAATCCACCTGGGGGTCCCACAGATGCACAGCTCCGGAAACGTTCAGTTCATTCTCCCTGTACCTCTTCCACGAAGCCTCGTCCGATCCGGTATATACCGCATAGAATTCCAGCGGGAAAGTGTTGGTTGCCAGGTAGTTCTTCAGAAGGGCCGATTCCATCTTGCACGAAGCGCAAGAAGTATCGTAAAAATACAGAACCGAGTACTTGCCGCTTTCCGGGATGGTAACGGATGCCCCGCGGGAATCCAGCAGCGTTAGTGACGGAGCCTTCATCCCCACCAGTGAACTTTCGTTGAACTGCACGAAGATCTTGGCGTTCATAAGGTCGATGTCCGAAGCCATGGGAATCTTCCCGCTGAGGAACCACTCCTTGGCGGTATGAACAGCTACGGCCTCCTCCCCCATTATCTTGGAATTGAGGTAATGGTCATAGACATACAGAGCCACCCACTGCTTCACTTCCGGGTCCGTGCAGGAGGATATGATAAAGTCCACTTCCTCGTTCTGCACCTGGGCGCTCTCCCCACGAAGGGCGAGGAAATACTCGTCCAGTTTTGCTCCGAGGGCGCCATAGCGGGATGTATCGGCCTGCTGCGCAAAAGCCATGGAAGCCACGAAAACCGCGGCCAATATGCTCAGAATCTTTTTCATAGCTTCACTCCTTCGGGAATAAAGGCCGAGTAATCGCCCCCGTGACGGAGGATATCCCTTACGGCCGATGACGAAATGTGCGCAAACTCCTGCGCTGTGGGAATGATGATAGTCTCGATGTCTGGAGCCAGACGGCGGTTCGCATCGGCAATGGAACGCTCCGTCTCGAAGTCGATCATGTTCCGCACTCCCCTCACGATATGGCGCACCCCCAGCTCACGGCAAAGGTCGATGGTGAGTTTGTCGTACTCCACGATCGACACTCCATCCAGCCCCTCGGTGGCCTGACGGATGATGTCAAGGCGCTTCTCCATTGAGAAGAATCCGCGTTTGTCCTGGTTGATACCGGCCGCCACCACAACCTCGTCGAACATGGTGAGCGCCCTCCTAAGGATATTCAGATGCCCGGCGGTGAAAGGGTCGAACGAGCCGGGAAACAAGGCTTTAGTTTTCATAATTGCCAGTCGATGGGGGCGAGTCCTTCGCCCCGGAGGATTTCATTTGTCTTGGAAAAATGGCGGCAGCCGAAAAACGCCCCGCGGGCAAGCGGCGAGGGATGAGCGGCCATGAGCACGGTGTGCCGGCTTCGGTCGATGAGTTCCGCCTTGGTCTGGGCGTACTTGCCCCAGAGGAGGAAAACCACGCCGGAGCGCCTCTCCGACACGGTTCGTATCACGGCATCCGTGAACTCCTGCCAGCCTATGCTGCTGTGCGAAGTGGGGGCCCCGGCCTGCACGGTGAGAACGGTGTTAAGAAGCAGGACTCCCTGCCTTGCCCATTTCTCCAGATTCGGCGAGCCGCTCATGTGAACGCCCAAATCGTTTTCAATCTCCTTGAAGATATTCACCAGCGAAGGGGGTGCCGGAACCCCCTCAGGTACGGAGAAGCACAGCCCCATGGCCTGGCCTGGGCCGTGATACGGGTCCTGGCCCAGGATAACCACCTTCACATCCGGCAGGGGTGTGAGGTCGAATGCCCTGAAAATAGCCCCGCCCGGAGGATAAATCACCTTCCCGGCGGCCTTCTCCTGATGAAGAAAGCGCACCAGAGAAGCGAAATACGGTTTTTCGAATTCGCCCCCGAGTGCGTCTTTCCAGGTTTTTTCGATTTTTACGTCCATTGTGGTGTCCTAAAATACGGCATCGATAACGTCGCCTATATTTTTCACATACACAAAGGTAAGACCTTTTACGTAAATTTCCTTAATATCCTCGATATCTTTTTTATTATCCTCCGACAAAACGATGGTATGCACGCCCGCCCTCTTTGCCGCAAGGATCTTCTCCTTTATGCCTCCAACCGGCAGTACACGGCCCCTGAGTGTCATTTCTCCGGTCATCGCATAGCCTTTCTTAAGGCCCTTTCCCTTAAGGGCCGATACCATCGAACAAACCATCGTAATACCAGCCGACGGCCCGTCTTTGGGCACCGCGCCTTCCGGAACGTGCACGTGGATGTCTTTCGCCATAAACTGCTCGGTGGTCATTCCCGCCATTTCCGGATGGGCCTTGATGTACTGCCAGGCAATCTGGGCGCTCTCCTTCATCACGTCGCCAAGGTTACCAGTCATCGACAGGTTGCCCTTGCCGTTGGATACGGAACTCTCCACGAACAGGATCTCCCCTCCCAGTTCGGTCCAGGCCAGGCCTGTGACCACGCCGGGGCCCTCGTTGCCCTTCACCTTGTCGTGGAACGACACCGGAAGGCCCAGATACTCCTTCAAGTGCTCCTTCTTCCCGGTCTTGGGATACTCCTCCTCCATCGCAATCTTCTTGGCCGTTACGCGGGCAATCTTGGCAATCTGTTTCTCCAGGCCGCGGACGCCCGACTCGTGGGTATAGCTGTCCACGATCTCGGCCAG
>JAEEUZ010000013.1 GCA_016290725.1 Bacteroidales bacterium
AGCGGATTAGTAGTGTTGGCGGGGCTTTTTCTTTTTATATATACCCCTTAATCCTTCTTCTGTTTGAACTCGGCCGCCAGAAACTTCCAGTGGCGGTACGGGATAATCCAGCGGTCGCGAGCACGATCCGGAAGGGTGGTCTTCGTGATATCAAAGTCGGCAATACCATCGGCATCCTTGATGAGTTCAAAGATGTGGTTGAACAATGCCTCTTTAGCTTTTGTCTTATTACCGGGCTCCGTTGCTCCGGGTGGAATCTCCAGATGTTTGTTGTTCAGGCGGAACGCCATGGCCCCCAATACAATGTCCATACACTGCTGGATGCAATGCTTGTGGGAATCTATCTCGGCTATATCATCGTGCCGTATGATGATGCGGGCCTTCCGGAACTGCCACAAGTTCTGAAGGTAGGCAATATGCGCTTTGAAGGCATCGTTTTCCGGAATAGATACTGGCATTTTGTCGAAGTACAGTTTCAAATAGACAGGCTCGTCCGCGGGACCATCATGATACACCAAACCGAAGGCGTGCTTGATAAACTGATAATATAGGAGGTGGTAGCGGTTTGCTATCTGTTCCTGATGAAGCGGAGAATATGAATGACCCGATTCCTGGAACATAATACGGAGTTTGACTTTATTCTGCTTTACGAAGGAGAAAAAGAGGTCTATCATCTGTTTGTACTTGTCCAAATAGGCAACAGACGTCTTGGTCCATTTGATTTCTCCCGTTAGGTTGAGTTCCTGCTTCTTGGCTTCCAGTGCTGAGTTTACTTCATTGAAGTTCGTGTTTGTAACCAGTGCTCCTCCGAAGAAATCGGAGAAATACTCGCCTTTGGAAACGGATTCGTCGCTGTATATGATGTACTCCATGTACTCGGTTCTTTTTATGTCGGACACAAATTTACGAATCTTTCTGGTCATAATAAATGGGAGATAATGAGTTGCCGCATTATTCTTCCCGTGACATGGAATCATTATCGGATATCTTCGCTCCTGGTAGTGACATATATGCGACCAATTGATAGACTGGCCATATAGGTCGCACTTTTTGAGACCTGGGAAGATCGAACTACAGGTGATTGTGGCGGGTATTTGATAGGCTATATAAAGATGATCGTGTTTGCGGGCAGGTGACCCACTCCCGCTACCACACCAACAAAACATATGTCTTGATTGACTACGATCAATCTCACAGACAAAACTCTCTATATACCCGTCACAACCCCTTGTGATGGTTTTTTGTTTATATGGGGTGGGGATGGAATATGCGACCATTTGCATGCCCGGAACAGAATGCCTATCTTTGCGGGCAGAAACGGTAGTGTATTATGGCAATTCACACAGAGCCACGGGTTCCGGCTCCATCGACAGGGAAAAAGATTAACGGTTGGCTGGCGTTGAGCCCGCTTCTGGTTTTCATGACCGTGTATGTTGCGGGATCTGTCCTGGCGGGAGATTTCTACAAGGTTCCCGTGGCTGCGGCGTTCATCATAGCCACCGCCTATGCCATGCTCATTACCCGCGGCGTTGGCAAAACCGACGATAAGATTGCCATCTTCTCCACCGGAGCCAGCAACCGGAACGTGCTCCTGATGATATGGATTTTCGTTCTGGCGGGGGCGTTTGCCTCGACGGCAAAGGATATCGGCGCCATTGATGCAACTGTAAATGCAACGGTAAGCGTCCTTCCCGGCAGTCTCCTTTACGCGGGCCTTTTCCTTGCGGCGTGCTTTGTGTCGATGGCGGCAGGAACGTCGGTGGGTACAATTGTGGCACTTGTGCCGATAGCCTCCGGCATAGCCGCAAGCACCGGCACCAGCGTACCTCTCATCACGGGAATCATAGTGGGAGGCTCATTCTTCGGCGACAATCTCTCGTTCATATCGGACACCACCGTGGCCGCTACCAAGAGCCAGGGGTGCTCCATGAAGGACAAATTCAGGGTGAACCTGTGGATAGCCGCACCGGCGGCGCTTGCCGTAACCGTGTTATACGTGGTGCTTGGACGTGGCGTCACCGCCTCGCCCGATGTTCTCGGAACGGGGTGGTATCTTATGCTGCCGTACCTTCTTGTGATAGTGCTCTCTCTCCTGGGAATGAACGTTGTGACAGTGCTCGCAACGGGCGTGGCTGTCAATGGCATAATCGGCTGGATCACAGGAGCCTACGACTTCGTCGGCTGGCTTTCCTCCATCGGCTCCGGCATCGGCGGAATGGGAGAGCTCATCATTGTGTCCCTCATCGCCGGCGGACTGCTGGAACTGATCAGGTACAACGGAGGGCTGGATTTCATAATCGGCAAGCTCACACGGCGCATTTCCGGTCCCCGCGGGGCCAGTGCATCCATTGCCGCACTGGTGTCCATGGTGAACATCTGCACCGCCAACAACACCATTGCAATCATCACCGTTGGGCCTCTGGCAAAAGATATTTCCGCGCGCTTCGGCCTGGACCCCAGAAAGACAGCCTCCATCCTGGATACCTTCTCCTGCCTCATCCAGGGCATGCTTCCATACGGTGCCCAGATGCTCATGGCCAGCGGCCTGGCAGGCGTCTCCGCCCTCGCCATCATCGGCAATCTCTACTACCCCTTCGCCCTCGGCCTCATGGCCTGCCTGTCCATCCTCCTGGGCTTCCCCAGGCTGAAATAGCTACTACTTGTAGTAATCAGATACTTACTATGTGCTATTCCGGATTGACGAGGCAGTGGCGGGAGAAGGGTTGGCCGTCGGCGCTCATGCCTTCGATGCGGATAACGTAGGGGAAGTCCGGCCTGTCGGTGTTGCAGAATTCAATTGTAGCGCGGCCGCCATCGATAACCACTTCGGGGGCCCAAAGGATTGTGTTGCGGGTGTCGTATCCGTCATCCTCTCCGCGGTCGTAACGGGGAGATTCAAAGTATCGCGGAACCTGATAGCCGAGTGGGACAAAATACAGCAGCGAAGGGTCGCGCTCGAAATAGCGGTGTATGCCTCCGGGCTTCATAGAGATATGTACAACGCCGCCGTCGCCGCCATAAATGGGATCGGCCTGCGTGGAGATACTCAGCGAGCGAAGATCTTCAAGACGAACCTGGTCATAACTCCACCAGGCTTCCTCATTGTCTTCCACGATGAGTTTCACCTTTCCTCTGTCATCATCGTCGCCGAAATCACTGTCGAAGTCATCGGAAAAGCCCGTGCTTCTTCGCTTGTTGCGATTGTACATATTATCGCCGTCATACTCGAACATGGGCTTTGTTATGTTCAGATACTCTATCAGTGTCCACTCCTTGTATGTGGTAAGGTCATCCCGGTAACTTCTGCCGAAGGCCAGTACATCGTCATCTTCATAATATGCTATGACAACCACCGCAGGCAAGGTGTCGCCAGGGGCCCAGTCGCTTGGCGTCGCCAGTCTTGATTCGGTCGAAAAGCCGGGGGCCGGCTTGTAAATGTGTGGACCCGCTACGGGATCGCCGTCCCAATTCGGGAAATAGCGCTTCCCCCGGGGCAGCTTGCCGATATTAATCAGCATCTCGGTATTCTCCTTGAAATCAAGGCTGTCGATGATGAAATACCTGCCCCTTTCGACCTTCAGATAATGCATGATATTCTGGTCTGGAATCATGAAGGTGAAAGAATAGTTCTCGGGTATTTTTGAAGAGTGCCCGTGCAAAACGCTTCCCCGAATCTCCTGAGCCAGTTCCCTGCGATGCTTGAGTTTTATGTCTCCTCCACCTGCTATTTTTTCCAAATCGTAAAAGCGCCAGCCTTGAATCATCATAAGAAGGTCCAGCGCGGCGTCTCTCTCATTCTCAGGGATTTCAGGGTCGAAATAATAATACGGTTTGTTGATACTACCTTTCAATTCGCTGCTCAAACCCATGTATGAGGCTATTCCGTCACTTTGCTGCCAGTTTTTTAGAGCTCCTCTCACCACAGATACCGAGCAGTTCCCGTCAAGCGGAGTCCCGTCGGGCTTATTCAGGGAAACGACGGCTTTTGTAAGCGCTCTTGGCGTTGGAAGGAAGGTCGTCATATCCAACTTGCAAAGGGGCGTTTCGTCGTCGCGGACAAAGAAAAGCCTTTCGGCCATTATCTGCCCCCGGGAATCAACTATCAGGAAGTGATTGATACCCGGGCGGAAAAAAGATTTTTCAATCACGAAGGTCGATACCTTGCCGTCAAGGTGGATATTTGAGATTGGCCGAAGCTCGGCGGCATCGCGTACCAGAAGGCTTGCCGTTTCGCCGCCATAGCCGAGAGCGCTGATATAGTATCGGCCCTGGCGGATGTGGAGTTGCAGCAGAGCCCCTTCTTCGGAGGGCGGAGGCAGTGGATATTTCTTGCCCGAAGCCTCCATAATGCTGTATGTCTTGCCTTTCTGCGGCAGGAAGGAGATGGCTCCCATGCCGTCATGAACGGTACTCACCGGTTTCAGGGTTTCGTCTTCGTCACTTACAAGGAAACCGCTGAAATCAACGCTCTTGCCAAAATCGTCCACCACCTTGAAACCGATTACCGAGCTCTGCCCGGCGAAATATCGGCCGCTTTCCGGCCAAAAGCTGATGGCAATGTCGGAAGATGAAGATTTAGGAGTGTCTTCCCCTTTTTTGCCGCCGATGATACGGATTCTGTCGTTGAAAAGATATTCGTCGAGGCTGTTAAGCTGCCAAAGCGTGTAGCCCCTGATGGTGTAGAATCCTGTTTCCAGATCGTCGGGGATATCAATGTGCCCCGGGAAGGCATCATTCTTCCGCTTGATTTTCACCCTCACCACAACCTCGCCGCGCTGGTCAAGCAGTTCGGCATACAGGAAGTTGCTGGGAGGGAGAAGGGACCGCTCCGATGCCTCCTGCACCCAGCCTCGGAACCATATCGTCTCCCCGGCCGTGTAGCAGCTTCGGTCGTAATGCAAATACACCTTTTCGGGGGAGCACCATGCCGAATAAGACTCGAACCGCAGCACCAGCGAATCCGGAAAAGCCTGTGCCCGCCCCGTCTTTTCGGCAAGCGGAGACAGCAGCAAGAGCGCAGCCAGGGCGATATTGCGCAAGCGTTTCAATGCATAAGTGTTTGATGGCTACAAATATATAAAAAAACCATCACAAGGGGAAGAGCGTGCGCCTAACCGTGCTACGAGATATCCAACAAATCGGCCTTTCAAAGCCTTGCGGCCGGATATCCGGGAAAATGGCATTTGGGGCTATTCTGTGTGGATATCCGGAACCGTTTTTGGCCAAAAGATCGTTTTTCCCTGCCGGATATCCAACAAATCGGCCTTCTATGATGGTCTGTGTGGATATCCGGTATGGACTCCTGCAGGCGGGCGATCTGCTGGGCAAGCCTTCCCGTCATTACCGTCTCCATCGGCAAAAAAATCAAAAAAAACGCAAAAAATATTTGCAGAATAAAAAATATGTCTTACCTTTGCAGTGTACTAATGAACTAATACAGTAGCGAAATGAAAAAGATTGTTGCTATTTCGATGATGCTGCTCGCGGCTGTGAGCGCATTTGCAAAGGGAAAGGCCGACTGGGCCGGCAAAGTTGTGGACGAAAACGGCGAGCCCGTCGCATACGCCAACGTGGCCGTCCTTTCGAAGGCAGACAGCACCGTGGTATGCGGCACCGTAACCGCCGAGGACGGTACCTTTTATATCTCCACTTCTGAAACCGACGGTATCATGATGGTTGCCATGCTTGGCTACAAGACAGTATATCTCACGCCGGAAAATGACGCCGTGATCACTCTCCTTGACGACACGATGATGCTTGAGGGCGCGGTCGCAACGGCCGTCATGCCCAAGACCAAGCTCACGGGCGAGGGCCTTCAGACCAATGTCCGCGGCTCCGTTCTGGAGAATGCCGGATCGGCAAACGACGTTCTGGCAAAGACCCCCGGGCTCATCAAAAGGCAGGACGGGCTGGAGGTTATCGGCAAGGGCTCCCCACTGGTATATATCAATGGAAGGAAGGTCACCGATGCCTCCGAACTGGACCGCCTGCAGAGCAGTGAAATCCAGAGCGTCGAGGTGATAACCAACCCTGGCGCGCAGTATGACGCGACGGTGCGCAGCGTTGTCCGCATCAAGACCATCCGCCGCCAGGGTGATGGCTTCGGATTCAGCGTGAACGCATCCGATGACCAGAGCCTCCGCTGGGCCGATGGAAACGATGCCGGCGGCGCCGTCAACGCGAACTACCGCACCGGAGGGGTGGATCTGTTCGCCGGAGTGAACTACGACCGCTACACCTCGCTCCAGATAAGCGACCTTGAAAAGACATCCTACGGTGTAAAGTCCGACGGCAGCCAGTGGGTGTTTGCCGATAAGGGAGATCTCCGCAATGAATACTTCGGCAGCAGCATCTACGGCAACGGCGGTGTGAACTGGCAGATGGCCGACAATCACTTCATGGGCGGCAAGGTGGAATGGGGCAAACGCCTTGGTCACGACATCAACAATATCCTGAACGACCAGGTATTCGAAAACGGAACCCTTGTGGACGAACTTCACACCATCTCGCACGACGGCATGGGCGGCGGCGGACACTGGAACATCGGCGGAAACCTGTATTACAACGGCCTCATCGGCAATAAACTGGGGGTCGATGTGAACCTGGACTACTACGGCGTCTTCGACACATCCGTTTCGCATTCCGACGAGACCAGCGCAATGTCGGCCGATGCCGATATCCTCTCCTCGGCCAGCAACGATTCGCACCTGTATGCCGGCAAGGCGGTGCTGTCCTACCCCATCTGGACGGGCCAGCTGCAGGTGGGTACGGAAGAGACTTTCACCCGCAGGCGTGACCTTTACAGCATCAGCGGGGTTGATATCCCGGCATCATCGGCCCTGGTGAAGGAAGACAATTATGCAGGCTTTGCTTCCTATGGCTTCATGCTCCCCGGGGTTGGCATGCTGAGTGCGGGAGTCCGCTACGAATATGTGCACTACGCCTATGAGGACCGGCTCTCTCCGGAGAACAACATCGTGCGCAACTACGGCAACTTCTTCCCGAACCTGTCCTATGCCGGAGCCATCGGGCCGGTGCAGCTTATGCTCAATTACAGCGCCAAGACACATAGGCCGAACTACAGCCTCCTGACCAATGCCATAATGTACAACAACCGCTACATCTGGCAGGGCGGAAACGCCCAGCTGCAGCCGTCGATCATGAACAATGTGAGCTTGGCCGCTGTGTGGAAATACGTTTCCCTTATGATAAACTATACCAGGATTGACAATTCCATCGCCACCTGGTCGTCGCCATACGGAGACAACGGAGTTGTGCTGGTGCAGCCCAGGAATCTGGACGCCCCGGGGAGGTTGATGGCGGCATACGTGAACCTCACTCCCACCATCGGCCCGTGGAACCTCAATTACACCCTGGGCGTGCAGCCACAGTGGCTGTCCATCGACGTGCAGGACCCGCGCGAACCCGGCGGAATCCGCACTTTGAAATACAACGACAAGCCCATATTCTTCGCCCAGCTGCTGAACACCTTCACGGTGAAGGGCGGATGGCAGTTCGAACTTGGAGGATCGTTTACCTCTCCCGGCTATATGCAGAATCTGGAACTCACCAGCCCCGTGTTCGACCTCACTGCCGCCGTGCAGAAGACTCTCCTTGCCGATGGCTCCCTGGTGCTCCGCCTGGAAGGCTCCGACCTTGCCGGAACGAACCATTACAATGTCAACTCCGACTTCGGCAGCCATACGATACGCCAGACCAACAGTATGGATACCCAGAAGGTGAAACTCTCGCTGCGATACAACTTCAATACGGCCCAGAGCAAGTACCGGGGATCCGGTGCCGGGGCCGACAGCAAGGACCGTATGTAGCAAATTCAGAGTCCGGGAGGTAATTCTCCCGGATTTTTGTATCTTTGTATGCTATGGAACTGTTTTACGCATATCAGGTTCAGGGAAGCGTGGCGGCGCTGGATGCCGATGAAAGCGGGCACTGCGTGCGCGTGCTTCGGCACAGGGCTGGGGATGAGGTGAACGCCATCGACGGGAAGGGGACGCTCCTGAAGTGCAGGATTGCCGATGACAACCCACGCGGCGTGCAGCTGGAAGTGCTTGAGCGCGTTCCCGGGTTCGGCGTTCCGGGGTACCGGCTCACGCTGGCCTGCTGTCCTACGAAGAACAACGACCGCTTCGAGTGGCTAGTGGAAAAGGCCACGGAGCTGGGTGTAGACAGGATTGTGCCTCTTGTGGGCGAACGCTCGGAGCGCAAGGTGTACAAGGCGGACAGGGCGCGGCGTATCGCCATTTCGGCTGCAAAGCAGTCGCTCAAGGCGCTCATTCCGGAGGTGGAAGAGCCCGTGAGCGTGAAAGAGTTCTTACAGCGCCCGCTCGAAGGGGTTGGGCTAATAGCGTATTGCTTCGAAGGGGAACGAGTGTCAGTGACGGATGCTCTCGCAGACGTGCCGCCGGAAACTCCCATTACGTTTCTGATAGGCCCGGAGGGCGATTTCTCGCCCCAGGAGGCGGCGCTGGCGCTGGAGAGGGGCTACAGGCCCATACATCTTGGGGCCTCGAGGCTCCGCACGGAGACAGCGGGGCTGGCCGCGGTGAGCGCAGTTTATTTCAAATATATCGGCAAGGCTTATGCAAGCGAAGACTAAAACGGTTTGGTTCTGCTCCAATTGCGGAAACGAGTACTCCAAGTGGATGGGTAAATGCCCTTCCTGCGGGCAGTGGAACACCATGGTGGAAAAGGAGACGGTTACCGGGAAGCGGCCCGTGGCGGCAGCGGTCCCCGGCGGCGGCAGCAAGCCCATGCCTCTTGCCGATGTGAGCGCAACCGGAGAGGAACGCATCTCGCTGGGTTCGGCGGAGGTGGACCGCCTTCTTGGCGGCGGCATCGTTAAGGGCTCGCTGGTGCTGATGGGCGGCGAACCCGGAATCGGCAAATCCACCCTTTCGCTGCAACTTCCTCTGCGGCGGCCGGAGCTTAAGACTCTGTACGTTACCGGCGAGGAAAGCGTCCGTCAGGTGAAAATGCGCTCGGACCGGCTCGGTGGCGATGCCTCCAACTGCTTCATCTTCAGCGAAACCGACATGAACGCCATTCTGGAGCAGGCCGATGCCGTGAAGCCGGACCTTATGATAGTGGATTCCGTGCAAACGATGTACTGCCCGGGCGTTGAGTCCACCGCGGGAAGCGTGAGCCAGATCCGCGAGGTGGCCGCAACGCTCCTCCGCTATGCCAAGGGCAGCGGCGTCCCCATCATACTGGTGGGCCACATCACCAAGGAGGGCTCAATCGCGGGCCCCAAGATCCTGGAGCACATCGTAGATGTTGTGCTTCAGTTTGAAGGCGAAAACCGCGGGGCATATCGTGTCCTTCGCAGCATAAAGAACCGTTTCGGCTCCACCAGCGAGCTCGCCGTGTTCGAAATGACGGGTACGGGGCTGCGAGAGGTGGAGAATCCCTCGGAACTGCTCATCCCGGAGCACGGGGAAGAGCTCAGCGGCACGGCCATCGCCGCCATGCTGGACGGCAACCGTCCGTTCATGTTCGAGGTGCAGGCCCTCGTGGCTTCAGCCGCGTACGGCACCGCCCAGCGAAGCGCAACGGGCTTTGACGTTCGCCGCCTCAATATGCTGCTGGCCGTGTTGGAGCGCCGCGCCGGCTTCAAGCTGGGGCTCAAGGATGTGTTCCTGAACATGGCAGGCGGCATCCGCGTAACGGACCCCGCCTGCGACCTTGCCGTGATTGTGGCCGTGCTGTCATCCAATTTCGACTATCCCATTCCCAGGGATGTATGCTTTGCCGGGGAAGTCGGCCTCAGCGGGGAAATCCGCCCGGTGCCGCAGGCCTCGCGCCGCGCCGTGGAAGCCGCCAGGCTGGGTTTCAAGCGCATATTCGTATCGGCCTATACCCATCTGGACAAAACGGTTACGGGGATAGAAGTCGTCCGCGTGCCGGACATTCCAGCCCTGGTGCGCACGCTGTTCAAATAAATGGGAGTATTTTGCCTCAAATCGCAAAAAATTGCGTATATTTCGTACCAAACCGAAAACCTATGAAAATCCTGAGAGCCCTTAGGGCAGCCCTCGTGGCTTCGTTTGTATCGTCGGCGCTATATGCCCAGCCCGGCCGTCCTGCCATACAGTTCCCTGCAGAGCAGGATGAAGAGTATATGAGCCTGCTGGAGGAAAATATCTGGAGGGCCGGCGTGTCCACCTGCCCGTATGAGTATCTGCCTGGTGCGGAAACGCCCGTTCCCAGGGGCTTTACGCCATTCTATATCAGCCACTATGGCCGGCACGGTTCCAGGAGCGGCTATGCAAGGACTACTTATTCCTACGTGCTGGACGAATTCAACCGCGCCTATGAGGCCGACCTTCTGACGGAAGACGGTGAAGCGGCACTCACCCGCATTGCGCAGTTGGTGGAAAACCACGACGAAATGGACGGCCGTCTTACCCCGCGCGGCCAGAGGGAGCACCGGGAGATTGCGGCGCGCATGTACAACAAGTACAAGAAGGTTTTCCGCCGCGGCAGCCATAAGGTGAGGGCTGTTTCCAGCATATCGCCCCGCTGCATCGTGAGTATGGGCGCCTTCACGGGCGGGCTTCTGGCAAAAGACAGGAGCCTGGATATTACGCTGGACACCGGTAACCAGTTCATGAAATACTGCAGCTCGGAAGATCCTGAATCCGTAACAGATGCCGTGAGGGATGTGCTCAAAGCGTATCGCGGCGCCTTTGCTCCGGATGTGGACACCTTCCTGCAGAGGGTGTTCAAGGATTCGGATGCTGCCGAAGTGTTCCTGGACGACCCCGAAATGCTCATGCGCGGCCTGTATACCATGGCCCGGGTATCCGGTTCTTTCGACATGGACGATTTCCTCCTGCGCCTGTTCACGATGGAAGACCTGTACCATTTCAGCGAGTACATGTGCATGGACCTGTATCTGCGCCAGTGCAACTCCGTGGAGTGGGGAGACATCAGGATGGCCCCTGTCCAGGCCCTTGTGGACGATGTTATCGAGAAGGCCGATTATGCCATCACAACCGGCGATATCCAGGCGGATCTGCGCTTCGGTCACGACTGGCAGCTGCTGGCATTCTGCTCCCGTATCGGCATAGAAGGAATCGGCGAGCGCAGGGATCATACCACTTGCCTTGGCTGGCCTGGATTCCTGTACACTCCCTTCGGCGGCAATATCCAGATGGTTTTCTATCACAACCGCAGGGGCGACGTTCTGGTGAAGTTCTTTATCAACGAGAGGGAAACCAACCTCATCGGCCTTGAAGGCGGTCCGTACTATTACTGGGAGGATGTCAAGGATGCATGGATGTATCATCCGGAAATGGGCGAGGTGGAGCAGATTGTGAAAACGGCTGTTCCTGAGGTCTCTGGCCTGTGCATCGCCCCGGACGGCGTTGGTTTCATTGCCGCATCGGACGAAAAGGGCCTGTACCGCGTTTCGCGTCGTGGCGAAACCACGGAATTCTTCACGGAAGACGCCATTGACTGCGAGGGCGTCACCGTGGATCCGGAGAATGGGGATGTGTATTACGTGGAAGAAGGCACGCAGGAAGTTTGGCGCGTAATCGCCCCGGACTATTACAACAAGGAACTTGTGTGCGTTCTGGACGAATTCGGCAAGGATACCAACATCGGCCTGGAAGGAATCACCTGGTACGAGGACGGCGAATTCTTCATCGGCAACCAGACAATGCCCGCGATGCTCTACCGCTATTCCCTCACGGACGGCATCGTGGAACAGGTGGAGGTGAAGAGCCTTTCAGAGATTGCCGATATGTGCTACGACCCCCAGACCGGCTACCTGTGGATCGTGGACAGCGAGCGCCGCACCCTGAATCTCTGCAACATCCACGGCGAAATGATTCACTCATACCCCGTCCCCTTCATCGACAACGCCGAAGCAATCTGGCTGGACCGCATCAACAGCTGCATCTGGGTTGGCGACGACACCTCCTCCAACCTCTACAAGATTCACTTCGAGAACTTGTAGTTACGGTATATTTGGCAAAAAGAGAAAAATTAGTATATTTGTTTCCGGAAACCTAAAACGAGAAGATATGAATCTCAGAGTTATCAAAAAAGACATCGAGTATGTGATCGGTGCATTTGTGGATGATTGTGCGCTTTTCCTGGACAGCCATCCCGGCAAGAATGCCGATGAAATCGCCAATCTGGTGGATGAGGCAGTGGAACTGTTCAACGCACTGAGGGACCGTGTGAGCCAGGCCCCCGAAAAAGGCAAGAGGGCCCACTACGACGAAATCCGCAAGGAACTCCTCGAGAAAACTGACGCCCTATACGACAAACTCAGCGAAGCTGTTAAGAAGGGCCTCAGCGAGTAAAGCTTTGAGCCATAATCAATAACGCCTGCCGGCCCGGACTGGGCCTCGGCAGGCGTGCGTTTTACTCTGGCTCAATGTCCGGGGCGGCCACCACCAGGCCATCCGCCGCCACCGGGGCCACCTCCGCCGCCCGAGTATGCGCTCAGGGACAGGGTGCTCCCGCCGGAAACGGTGCAACCGGTAATAATCATTCCGCCAGCATAGGATGTGCCTCCGCTAACCGTTACACTTCCAAGGCAGGCCGTGTTGGACAGGCTGGGGCCGGAGACGTAAAGGCCGCTGGCGCCGGAGGTGGGTGCTTTGAACGCACAGATGAGCCCGCCGGAAGTGTTGTAAAGCGCGTAGCTCTTGCCAGTGCTCCAACTGCCGGAATACACACTCTGGGCCCAGTTGGAGGAAGTTCCGTTTTCTACGCCGCCTATGCCGATAACCGTTGCGCCATTCTTAATATAAAGTGTTGCGCCGCCTTCCGTGTTGGCGTCAAACGCAAGATCCGGCTGCTTGGACGAAACTCCGTAGGCCACGCCGCCTTCCAGAATCATGTTGCCGTTGGAGTCGAATGCGTCTCCCGGCTTGCCGCTTGAGCGGGGGCTGATTCCCGTTGACCAGGCAAAAGTATACCCGCCGGAAACAGTGAGAACGCCCGTGGAGCCAGTTACGCTAGTGTTTTTGGAACAGTTGATGGCATCGTCACCATCGGAAATAACGTACATGGACCCACCGGTAATCGAAATGCTATGCTTGGACTCCACAGCTTCGTGCCTTGCGCAGTAGACAGAGATGTCTCCGCCCTGGACGAAGATGGGACCGTCGCACTTGACGGCTTTTGCGCCTTTGTCTGCACTTGTGTTATTAGTGCCGGAAACTTTCACATCCACGGTTCCGCCCTTAAAGTACATGAACCCCACAACCTTTTCATCGGCATCGCCGCACTTGATTCCCTTGCCCCCCTGCCCGGTGGAAGTGACGCTTAGGGAGCCGTCTTCCATTATGAAGATCTGGTCGGCCTTGATGCCGGCTGAAGAGGTGTAGGAGCCGCTTTCGTTAAGGACATTGCCGCTTACGGTGATGGTGGTGGCTCCACCGTTGAAGCGCGCAAGGCTGTCCGATGAAACACCTTTTTTGCCTGCTGCCGAAACGGCGATATCGAGCAGGCCGTTGGATACGATAACCGCATCCTTTCCTCTGACTCCGTGCCCTGCCGATGAAGATACCTTCACCGAGGGAGAGCTCATCAGACGAACGTAATCGTCGGACGTAATACCCGCTTTGCCGGTGGCTTTTACTGTGAGAGAGCCGCTGCCGGAGAAAATAAGCTGGCCTTCCGAGAAGAAGGCGGCTTTTTCGTCTTCTTCGGAGGGAGTGAGCGTGTAGCTGCCGCCATCGGCAAGGAAATTCATGCCGTTTACAAGCACGAAGCAGCGTTTTTTGCCCTGATTGTTTATGGCCGCGCCATTGGGGTTCGTGAGCGACAGGGAGTTCAGGACAAAGGCTTGCTTGTTATTGGAATAAACCTTGAAATAGCCGTTCGATGAACTGCCGGACAACTCGTACACAATTTTTTCGGTAGTTTTGCGGTTATCGGCCGTTACGCATCCGCCGCTAACGCTCACTATGCCATTCTCGTCTCCTGAAACCGTGGCGCCGCTAGCACTCCAGACAATGGATATCTTCCTGAAAAAAGTGGTGTTGGCAACGTTGTCCTCGGAACTTTCCGTGTCGGCGCTTTCCAGTTTGATGTTGGCACTGCCGGATACCGCCGCTGCCGCTTCCTGATTTACCGGAAGCCTTATACTGCCTTCCGCACAGGTGAAGGTTACGGAGCCTGATAGGTCTCCGCCGGAATTCTCACCGGCGGTGATGGTTACGGTTGTGGTGCCCGCGCTGCCGCTTTGAGGGCTGATGCTGAACCATGAGCCGTATGAGGAGGTTGTCCAGTCGCTTTGGGAAGTTATTACGAGCGAGGCGGAACCGCCACCGGCACCGAAGAATACATCATTCTGGGAGACGGTGAAGTCTACCAGGGGAGTGGATGACGTTTCTTCGATGGCATCCTTGCCGCAGGAGGCAAGTGCCAGTGCGAGAGCGAGATACAGTAGGCGTTTCATAATGAGAGAGGTTTCAATACACGGCGGTGCATTGAACCAAAAACCGGGCCAGAAATTATTTCCCGGCGAGGTGGCACTCCCAGGCCCAGGCCGATTTGAGGGTGTCTTCCACGCTGCGCTCCGCCTTCCAGCCGAGTTCGTTGTTGGCAAGGGTGGGATCTGCCCAGATGGCCGTGACGTCGCCGGGGCGGCGGGCTGCTATCTTGTAGTTGAGTTTCACGCCGTTAACCTTCTGGAAAGCATTCACCAGTTCCATCACGGAAACGGGGCGGCCGGTTCCAACGTTGAAGATTTCGCAAGGCTTCTTCATCTTGCCTTCCATCATGCGGGTGACGGCGAAAACATGTGCGCGGGCAAGGTCTACAATGTCGATATAGTCGCGCAGGCATGTGCCGTCCGGGGTGGGATAGTCGTTACCGAAGATGCTGAGGCATTCCCTCTTGCCGATGGCGGTCTGGGTGATGAAGGGTACGAGGTTGTTGGGGACTCCGCGGGGGAGTTCGCCGATGAGGGCGCTGGGATGTGCGCCGATGGGGTTGAAGTAGCGCAGCAGAATGCCCTTGATGGCTCCGCCGCTGGCCTTCACGGTGTCCTGCAGGATATCCTCGCACATGGTTTTGGTGTTGCCGTAGGGCGACATTGCAGGCTGGCGGGGGGTATCCTCCGTCACGGGAACTTTCTCCGGTTCGCCGTATACGGTGGCCGATGACGAGAACAGAACGTTGCATCCGCCAACCTCGGAGGCGGCTTCCAGTACGTTCATGAAGCTCACAAGATTGTTCTTGTAATACTTGAGCGGCTCCGCCACGGATTCACCCACGGCCTTGAATGCGGCGAAGTGGATAACCGCGTCGATGTGATACTTGTGGAAGATGGCCTTTGCGGCAGCCTCGTCGCAGAAATCCACCACCTCCAGGGGAAGGTCTTCCCGGCCTGTGATTTTCTTCACGCCTTCGAAGCAGGTTCTGTCGCAGTTGGAAAAATTATCTGCCACCACCACTTCGTATCCTGCCTGAAGCAGTTCAACGGTTACGTGGCTTCCGATAAATCCGGCGCCGCCGGAAACAAGAACGGTCTTTTTCATAGTTGTCTCAGTGTTAAATCCCACAAATTTAACAAATAATTTCCATATCTTTGCACTTATGAAGAGACTGATAATCATCATTGCGGCGTTTTTCACCGCATCGGCCGCGCTCCTGGCGCAGTCGGCCGCCCAGAATTACATAAACCAGCTTGCAAAGCGGCCGCCCCTGCAGGACGCCGTCTGGGGCGTTCTGGCAAAGGATGCCGGTGGAAAAGTGCTGGCGGAATACCGCAGCGGCACACTCATGCTGCCGGCTTCGAACATGAAGCTCATCACAACGGGCACCGGCATGCTGTATCTGGGGGCGGATTATCGCTTCGACACATCCATCGGCTACACCGGGGAAATCTCCGGCGGCACCCTTAACGGGGACCTTTATATCATCGGCGGAGGTGATCCCACGCTCTGCACGCGGGATTCCATCGCGGTTTCCATGGCGGGGGTTTTCCGCACGTGGAAACGCTTTTTGCAGAAGGCCGGAATCAACGCAATCAACGGGCGCGTTATCGGCGACGGCCGCCTCTGGGACGTTCCCCTGGAGGGAGGATCCTGGACATGGGACGACATCGGCACATTCTACGGCCCCGGCGGAAGTGCGCTGGGATTCTACGCCAACGCGGTGGATTACTCCGTGGAAATAGCTCCCGAAGGGGAGCCGGTGCCCCTTAAGCAAACCTTCCCGGAAACCCCGTGGATGCACATCGCAAACCGCACGAAAATGGCCCCTGCAGGCACCGGAAACAGCCTTTTGCTCTTCACAACCGAACTCGCTCCGTACGGGGAAATCCGCGGAACCCTGGCGGTTGACAAGCGCCCCAAGCCGGAGCATTTCGCCAACAAATACGGAGCCCTCACCTGTGCCTATTACTTCTGGAAAGAACTCACGGAAGGGGGCATGCAGGTTAGCGGAGGCTATGCCGATATCGACCGCGACGGCCTCATCCGCACGGGGGCCGATTTCGCCACGCACGAGGCGGCCGGGAAGCCGGTTGTCATCGGCACAACCCATTCCCCGGCGCTTGAGCGCATCGCCCTCGCAACCAATTGCCGCAGCGACAATTACTACGCGGAATCCATCTTCCGCGCCATGGGATTCAAGGCCACTGGATGTGCCGATTATGACAGCTGTTATGTGGCCGAAAGGGCCGTGCTCACAGAACTTGGAATGCCGGAAAACGGTCTTAACGTCGTGGACGGCAGCGGGCTTTCCAGGAAGAATCACGTTACGCCGGAATTCATGGTTGATTATCTTCGCAAAATCCAGAAGACCTCCGTGTGGAAGCCGTTCCTGCAGTCGCTGCCTTATCCCGGCGGCAACGGAACGCTGAAATTCGTGCTGCGAAACCAGCCGGAGGAGCTTCGGCGCCGCATTCGGATGAAGAGCGGCTCCATGGACGGAGTGCTGTGCTATTCGGGTTACATTCTGCCCCCCGAAGGGCAGGAAGGAGGCCCCATAACCTTCTGCATCCTTACCAACAACTGCACTGCGGAGTTCATCGAGGTGAGGGAAACCATCACCAAGATTCTGGTGCTGCTAGCACAAGAGTGGCAATAAATTACTATATTTGCAGACTATACTGTTAAAACGCACAAGATGAAACTTGCACACAAGATAATCCTTGCAGCGGCTCTGGCGGTATTGCCGGTTTGCGCCCATGCCCAGAAGTACGGGGGTGGGGTCATCGACAAAACCGTAGCCGTAATCGGCAATGAAGTCATTCTCATTTCGGATATTGAGGGGGAGGTCCAGCGTCTCCGCGCCCAGGGCATGGGAACGGACCAGAACATCCGCTGCGAAATCCTGGAAAGCATGATGGAGTCCAAACTCTTCCTCATGCAGGCCAGGATAGACTCCCTCACGGTGAACCACGACATGGTGGAGGGCGAGCTCACGAACCGCCTGGACCAGTTCCGCACCTATCTTGGCGGCGACACGGAAGTTGAGCAGTACTTCGGAAAGCCCCTGTACCTTCTCCGTGAAGAATGGCGCAAAACCCTGGAGGAGCAGAGCCTCACCCAGCAGGAGCAGAGCCAGGTTGCAGGCAATATCCAGGACATCACCCCGTACGATATCCGCCAGTGGCTGGACTCCACCGCAGTGGAAGACCTGCCTGTGGTGCCCATCAAGTACCAGCTGAGCCAGATCTGCATTTATCCGGACCGCGAGGCCGCGAACCTGGCCGTGAAGGAAAAACTCCTTAGCCTGCGTGAACGTATCATGGGCGGTGAAAAATTCTCCACCCTGGCCCGCCTTTATTCGGAGGATCCGGGAAGCGCTCGCAAGGGCGGCGAACTGGGCATGGCTTCCAAGTCCATGTTCTGGCCCGCTTTCTCGGATGCGGCAATGGCCCTGAAGCCCGGCGTGATTTCCCAGATTGTGGAAACCCCGGACGGCTTCCACATCATCGAGGTCCTGGAGAAGAGGGGCGATATGTTCAACGCCCGCCACATCCTTCTGAAACCCGTGTACACTTCCGAAGACAGGGAGCGCGGCTTTGCCCGCCTGGACAGCCTCCGCACCCTCATCGTGGAAGACAAGATGAGCTTCGAGCTTGCGGCCCGCTTCTTCTCGGAGGATCCCGCAACCCGCACCAACGGCGGCCAGATGGCGGATCCTTCAACCGGCTCGTCCTATTTCGAAATCGACCAGCTGAAGCCCCAGGACTACGAGGTTATCAAGGACCTCAAGGAAGGGGAGATTTCAGTGCCGGTTGCATCGCTGGACAATGAAGGCAGAAACGGAAATCTGGTCTACAAGATTATCCGTGTGGATAAAATCATCCCCGCGCACCCCGCTTCCTTCGAAACGGACTATAACCAGATTCTGGATCAGGTGCGTTACTCCCGCCAGATAGAGGCCATCGACCGCTTCCTGGAGGATAAGATCCGCGGCACATATATCGTCGTGGATCCCATTTACGGCAAGTGCCAGTTCAAACGTGAAATCTGGAGCAGCAAGGTTTCTCAATGATACGCTTCCCCCGCATTACGGCCGTGATGGTTGCGCTGTCGCTTCTGGCGGCGGCGCCCCTTCTTAAGGCCCAGCGGAGGAACAGCAACGACGACAGGGACCCGCACGTGACGCTCATCAGCGCCAAGTCGGCGGAACTTATTGAAAAGAACGGGCAGAGTTTCCGAAAGGTAACAGGCCCGGCCCGCTTCTATCACAATCACACGTATCTGGTATGCGACACGGCCTGGTGGAACGTGAACACGAACGTTATCCGCTGCATCGGCCATGTGAAAATCACCCAGGACCGCACCACCCTCACCAGTGAAACCCTGGAGTACGTGGTAGACGAAGATATGGCCCGTTTCCGCGGCCTGGTGCAGCTGGAAGACAAGGATCACGATATCCTGCGCACCCGTTACCTGGACTATAACACCAAGGACAGCGTTGCCGTTTTCCAGGGCGGCGCGTCCATGAAAGACAAGGACGGGCAGATCATCGAGAGCCTGTACGGCACGTATGAGTCCAAGCTTTCGCTCTTCGTTTTCAACGACGAGGTGAACATGTTCTCGGACTCCATTTTCGTGAAGACATCGCGCCTGGAGTACCGCTCGGACATCAATACGGCGTATTTCGGCTATGGTACGGACGCCTGGGAAAGCGACCGCATGCTGAGCGCCAACGACGGCTGGTACGACCGTAACAGGGAGATTTTCTTCTTCCGGAAAAAGGTGCACGTGCTCACGAAAGACCAGGAGGCGTGGTCGGATTCGCTATTTTACCACCGCAACACCAACGACCTGGAAATGCTGGGGAACGTGGAGCTCATAGACACAACGCGAAACGTATACTCTCTTGCCGGGAAACTGGAGTACCGGGACAGTTCGTCGCTGGTGAAGCTGACGCGAGATCCGGCCGTAGTGTCAATTTCCGAAAAAGACTCGCAGAAAGACACGATTTATTTCGGGGCCGATACCCTCATCTACATGGGCATCCCGCGCTGTGACGTGGACTCCATTGCCGTTGTGAACGCGAACAAACGCCTCGAAGACCTCACGGGAGACCCGGTAACCGAATATCGCAAGAAAGCGGCGGAAGAAGCGCGCAAAGCGGCCGAGGAGGCTATGGCCGATGACCCCAACCGCCCGCCCACCGGCCGTGGTTCCGGCCGTGGTGGAGTGACGCCGCCTCCAGCGGAGCCTTCCGGCGGCTCGTCTGTCATTTCGAGCGGAGCCGAAGGCGGAGTCGAGAAATCTCACGCGGATACCACACTGACGGCCCCTTCCGACACCCTCCGCGCCCCGGCGGACTCGCTCCTTGCGCCCATGGACTCCCTGTCCACATCGGCCCCGGACTCCCTCGCAACTGAGGAGCCTCTGGTCACTGAACCTGTGGTGGAAACGCCCCCGGCCCCCAAAGACACCACCAAGGTGGGCTTCATCCTCGCTAAGCGAAACGTTCGTATGTTCCGTGAAGACATTCAGCTTGCCTGCGACTCCCTGGTTTTTACCGAGCTGGATTCGCTGGTGAGGCTGTACAAGGATCCAATCGTATTCAACGAAGGCAACCGTCAGTATGTGGCGGACAGTATATACGTCGTGGTGCATGGCCAGGCCGTGGAGAAGGCGTGGCTCATGTCGGATGCATTCATCACAACCTGTGAAGACTCCCTGGCCCACGCCTTCGACCAGATACGCGGCGCGGAAATGGTGGCGTATTTCGACTCCACCGCGGCGCTGCGGCGTTTCGATGCGCTGGGAGGGGCATCGGCCCTGTTCTTCCTGGAGGAGAACGGCTCGCTCGCGACCGTGAACAAAGTGGAGTCCAAGATGCTGTACGCCACGTTTGCAAATGGAGATCTGCAACGTATCTACTACTTTGAAGACGCCAAGAACGACGCATACCCCGTGGTGCAGCTGCCCAAGGAAGAGCGTGAGCTGAAGGGATTCCGCTGGGATCCGGATAAACGCCCCAAGGGCCCCGAGGACATCACTTCGCTTGTTCCGCGCGGCAGTGAGCGCACCAGTTATCTGGCCCGAGCCCACCCGGAGTACAAGCAGACGAACAAGTATTTCCCGGGCTACATCAACAATATTTATAAGGAAATCGCCCGCCGGGATGCCCTGGCCGTAGAGCGTGCCCGTGCAAAGGCGGCAGCGGAGGCGGCTGCGGAAGAGGCTTCCGGCGAAGAAACTCCGCCGGAGGAGGAAGATACCGGTTCGGGCGACGAAGTGGTTGCGGGGGACGATACTGCCCCTGAAGAGCCCTCCAACGACGGCTCCGGCGATGGCGTTGGTGACGACTCCGGCTCCGGCGAGCCCCAGCCCGAACTTTCGGAGAAGGAGCGCAAGCGTCTGGAGCGTGAACGCCGCAGAGCGGAGCGTCAGGCGGCACGCGAAGCCCGCTGGGCGGAGCAGGACCGCAAGTACGAGGAGCGTCAGGCCGCCAAGGAGCAGAAACGCCTTGAGCGTGAGCGCGCCCGCAAACTTCGCGCCCTCAAGCGTGCCGAACGCCGTGCCCGGAGGGAGCGCCGCATTTACGAGCGCTACCTTGAGCGCGAACTCCGCCGTCAGGCAAGAAATCAGAAATAAAATTATGAAAGAACCGTTAAGTTTGCCGGAAAATGCTCACAGGAAGCTGAATCCCGGCGAAAAGTACATTCCGCTGCTATCCCCTGCGAAGAATTATGCGGAGGTAACTCCCTATTCCGTGGCGATGGGCCTTGTGATGGTTATCCTTTTCAGCGCAGCCGCGGCATATCTTGGTCTCAAGATAGGCCAGGTGTTCGAAGCGGCCATTCCCATTGCCATTATAGCCGTGGGCATGACCAGCGCGCTGCGTAAAGTGGACGGCCTTTCCCAGAACGTTATTATCCAGTCCATCGGCGGCTGCTCGGGTGCGGTTGTGGCGGGTGCCATATTCACCCTGCCTGCAATCTACATCCTGCAGAGCAAGACGGACCCCGTAACGGGCGCGCTCATGTATCCGGAACTGCAGGTGAACTTCACCCAGATGGTAATCTCCTCGCTTCTTGGCGGCGTTCTGGGCATTCTGTTCCTCATTCCTTTCCGCAAGTATTTCGTGAAAGAGATGCACGGTCAGTACCCGTTCCCGGAGGCCACGGCCACCACGCAGGTGCTCGTGAGCGGTGAAGGCGGAGGAGCCGGCACGAAGACGCTGCTCATAAGCGGTCTCATCGGCGGTTTGTACGATTTCTGTGTTGCCACATTCGGCACATGGGCGGAAACTATCAGCACCACGGTACTCCACATCGGCCAGACAATTGCCGACAAAGCCAAGGTTGTCCTGAAGATGAACACCGGCGCGGCGATTCTGGGCATGGGCTACATCGTGGGCCTGAAATATTCCTTCATCATCTGCTGCGGCTCGCTTCTTATCTGGCTCATCGTGATTCCCCTGATGAACCTCATCTGGGGCGGCTCCGTCATCGACCTTATGGGCACCGGCCTTGCCACTCCCATCGGCGAAATGGCTCCGGAAGAGATTTTCAAGGGCTATGCGCGCCATATCGGCATCGGCGGCATCGCGATGGCCGGCATCATCGGCATATGGAAATCCTTCGGCGTGATCAAGAGCGCCGTGGGCCTTGCCGTGGGTGAATTCAAGAAGGGAAAGCAGGTGAAGGCCGATGCCGACCGCACCGAGCAGGACCTGTCGATGAAGGTTATCGTAACCGGCATAATCATAACCCTGCTTGCCGTATTCGCATACTTCGGCCTGGGCGGCGTCGTACACAACATCTGGCAGGCCCTGGTTGGGCTGCTTATTGTGGCGGTTATTTCCTTCCTTTTCACAACCGTTGCGGCCAACGCCATTGCCATCGTGGGTTCCAATCCCGTGAGCGGCATGACTCTGATGACGCTTATCCTCGCTTCGCTGGTTCTTGTGGCCGTTGGCCTGAAGGGCAGCGCAGGCATGGTTGCTGCGGCGCTTATCGGCGGAGTGGTCTGTACCGCGCTTTCCGTGGCGGGCTCGTTTATCACGGACCTTAAAATCGGCTACTGGATTGGTTCCACGCCCAAAAAGCAGGAAGGATGGAAGTTCCTCGGCGTGGCCGTATCGGCTGTTACCGTGTGCGGCGTTATGCTTATTCTTAACAAGACGTACGGTTTCACGGGAGATAATGCGCTTGTTGCTCCCCAGGCCAACGCCATGGCCGCGGTTATCGAACCCATGATGAACGGCGGCGGCGCTCCCTGGCTGCTTTACGGCATCGGCGCTTTGATCGCCTTTGTGCTCACGCTGTTCAAAGTTCCGGCGCTTCCCTTCGCCCTGGGCATGTTCATTCCCATCGACCTGAACCTCCCGCTTATCGTGGGCGGCGCCATCTCGTGGTATGTATCTACCCGCAGCAAAGACGCGGCCGTGAATCACGCGCGCCAGGAGAAAGGCACGCTCATCGCATCCGGCTTCATTGCCGGCGGCGCCCTCATGGGCGTTGTGAGCGCGATCCTCAAATTCGCTGGGGCGGATCTCTTCCTCACCACCTGGAACGAGCGCTTCGGCGAGGCCATCGCCATCGTCCCGTTCATCGCCATCATCGCGTTCATGCTTTATTCCTCGATGAAAACAGAAACCAAGAAATAATATGAACAGACTGATAACCACGCTACTGGCGATTACGCTTGCGGTCGTGGGCGCATCGGCCCAGACAGATTACACTAAATCATACGTTCTTCATCCCTGGGGCGTGAATATGGTAACGCTCGGAAGGAGCATTGACGAGCTTCCGGCGACACTTCCCCAGATTTATTCGTCCAAGGAGGTTATTACCGACGGCAACTTCATCGACGGCAAAATGATAAAGATGGAGTTCGACAATCCCGTCTTCCCCGTTTATTTCGTGCGTGTGATGCAGTATCATGTCATCGGCAGTCCCGATCGGGTGGAAGAGAAGCAGCTGGCCGCCGAAATCAACTGGGAGGCAGTTGGCGGCAATGCGAATAAGCTGGAAGATGTCATCGAACTTCTGGAACCCCCGTCCATCGAATATTATTCCGGCCGTTCGATGACCGTATCCTGGGATAACGGCCAGATATGCATAATCTATATCTACAGCCCCCGTTTCAAGACCGCCGAGCACGGGCTCTGCGCCACATCCTCCCTCTGGGATCTGTATAATGCCGATGCCGACCTGGTCATCACCAAAAGCGGCCTCGTTTATCTGGAGGCCGACGGCGTGCGCTTCTTCGGCTACAAGACCACCGACGACGACGGCGAAGAGATGATGACCAAGGAGTATATTCAATCGGCAGAGTTCCAGGAGCAGTTCGGAAACAATAACGAACTCCGGTATTCATTCCGCATGCTCAATAATATGGACGATCTGGACGAGACGGAAAAGTCCCTGGCGATACTCACCCTGCAGACGATGCACATGAGCTATATCGTCATCGACAAATGGCATAAACCCAAGGGCTATTACGAGAGCTCGACGCCCCAGCCCCGCTGGCGTCAGGGTTCATATAATTTAGAGCCATATACTTTCGCCCCTAAAGGCGACATGGGCGGTCTTAACCTCAATGGCGAAATAAGCGCTACGGTAAAGGAAGACGGCGAGATTGTGGGTGTAAACCATACCCTGCCCGGATATTATACCAGGATCCGCGTCGCCGGCGGAGTGCTGCATCTCACGGCACCTTCTTCTTCCAATACCTGGTATGGCTCCAGTTCGTCCGCCATTGGAGACAAACGCACCAGGCCGGAATACCGCCGTTGGCGCAGTGATATTCCCATCCCTGTCCCCACTCCTCCGGCAGGCGTCGTTCCTGCGCCGGCTCCGGAAAAGCCGGCCGGGATCGTGGTGAAGAAGGATCAGGTTGGCCCCGTGAAGATGGGAATCAATTATGAACAGGCCCAGAAGGAACTGGAAAAGATATACCGGAAGATCTGGGTGCAGTATGACGACATGCAGGAAGCAGTTGTTATCACCTGTTTCCTCCCCGAGGACGACGACACTCAGGTTATGACCATCTACTGCGATTCCAAGAACAAAGTGAGTTACTATTATATCCACCACCCAAGCATAAAGACGGAAAAAGGCCTGTCGGTAGATTCCACTTATGAGGAACTCATCAAGGCCGGAGGCCGATGGGAGAGCTCCGATTCCGGAGATTATGTGGTGCTGGACGGCCTGTATTTCTGGTTCTTCACCATGGGAGAGCCGGATGCCGGATCCACTCCCGCCATGATAAGCAATGTTGGATTTTTGAGCGCATAATAATATGGAAAAGATTTTAGACAGATTCTTAAGGTACGTGGCAGTGGACACGCAGAGTAACGAGGAAAGCGAAAGCCAGCCGTCGGCCGCCAAGGAGTGGGATCTCCTGAAGATGCTTAAGGCGGAACTGGAGGCAATGGGCGTGGAAACCACCCTGGACGAGTATGGTTATGTGATGGGCCGCATTCCCGGCAACATCGGCAAGGAAGTTCCCGCCATCGGCTTTATCGCCCATGTGGATACGGCGCCTGATGCCAGCGGGGCCGATATCAAGCCGCAGATCATCGAGAATTACGATGGCGGCTCCATCGACCTCAAGGGCGTTCCCGGCCTGCAGCTGAAGCCGTCGGAGTTCCCCGAAATGCTCCATTACAAGGGCCAGACGCTTATCACTACCGACGGCACCACCCTTCTGGGGGCCGATGACAAAGCGGGCGTCGCGGAAATAATGCACGCCGTGCAGTACATCGTGGAGCATCCGGAGTTCAAACATGGACCCATCCGCATCGGCTTCACCCCGGACGAGGAAATCGGCCGTGGCGTTGTGAAGTTCGACGTCAAGCGCTTCGACGCTACATATGCATACACAATGGACGGCGGTGAAGTGGGCGAACTGGAGTTCGAGAACTTCAACGCCGCATCGGCAAAGATCCATATCCAAGGCCGGAACGTGCACCCGGGCTATGCCAAGGGCAAGATGAAGAATGCGATTCTCATCGGCCAGGAACTCGGGGCGATGCTGCCCTCTCTCGCAAGGCCGGAGCACACCGAAGGCTACGAGGGATTCTTCCACCTCATTTCATTCAAGGGAACGGTGGAGGAGGCCGATGTGGCCTACATCATCCGCGACCACGACCGCGCAAAGTTCGAGGCCCGCAAGGAGATGATGGCAAAGGCTGCCGCAGCAATCAATGAAAAGTATGGCTCCGGCACGGCTGTGGCCGAGATTCGCGACCAGTACTACAACATGCGCGAGCAGGTGGAGCCGCACTACCACATTATCGACAAGGCGGTGAAAGCTATGGAAATGGCGGGCGTGAAACCCAAGATCCAGCCCATCCGCGGCGGCACCGACGGCGCAAATCTGTCATTCAAGGGTCTTCCCTGCCCGAATATCTTCGCAGGCGGCCTGAACTTCCACGGCAAAATGGAGTTCGTTCCGCTCCAGAGTATGGAAAAAGCTTCGGAGGTTATCCTGAATATCCTGAAGCTGTTCGCGGAATAGCTAGACTTTTATAAACAGTTTCTTCCTGTACATGATAAGAAGCAGGAAGAAAACCAGCAGAGCATTGCCTATTGCCTGGGGGAGTGTGTCGTAATGGAGCATCTCCCCGATGCAGTAGGCAGTGATTGCATTCATGCCGTAGATCTTGAGCCACGCGAGCCCTTTCCGCCATTTCAGCACATCTACTATATAATAGGTAAGGGCCACGAGCAGGAAGCATATTCCTCCGGAGTACAGTGTCATCGTGCTGCTCCAGATCTTCTTGATAATGGGGAATACAGGATTAAGCAGTAGGCCGATGACAACTAGGCCGATGCCGATGCCCGCAAGAAACAGCGCGCGGAAGCCCGGCTTGCTCTTGCTGTTTCGCAGCAGCTGCCCGGCGAAGCACCCCATCAGAACGGTAACCGCGAAGTTGAGGCTGGACAGCACCCAGGTGTACTGGTAGCGCTTCATAAAGCGCCAGGAGACGCCATCGGCCGCCCACTCAACCCCGTCCCTGTGGCATCCCAGGACGGCTTTGTCCACCACCATGGCCACATTCTCCTGCGGGTTCGTATTCATGCCCGTACACGCGAACGCTATCCAATAGGCGGCGAAAAGAAGGACTGCCGCCACTATTTGCCATTTCGGTGTAAAGTGTACGAAAAGAAGGGCGGTAACTACGTACCCTATGGCAATTGCCTGCAGCGTGTTTGCAAACGGATGGAATGTCTTCCAGTCCCACTGCAACAGGTTGCCCTGCACGATCCACCCAAGGAAGAACAGTAGGAACAGCCGCCTCAAAAGCTTCAGGTAGAACTTCCCGTCCGGCCTGAGCCCCTCCCTGTACTTTGCCATGGAGAACGGAATTGTGATTCCGGACATGAAAAGGAACAGCGGCATTATGATGTCCCACACCGCAAATCCTTCCCAGCGCACATGCTGAAGCTGCGGCGCCAGCCACGCCAGCCCCTCCGGGCACAGTTTGCACACGGCCCTAAGTATCGGCCCCAGGAACAACAGCAGGAACATATCGGCCCCGCGAAGTATGTCTAAAGATTCCAGTCTTTCTTTCATATCGGTACCCGAAAAACACGGTTGTGCAAAAGTACCCAAAATTTTTTGAAAAAAGTGCAAAAAAAATTTGCCAGGTTCGAAAAAAAGCGTACCTTTGCAGTCCCGTTTGAAACGAGCACTCGAAAATGAGGTTTCAACGGTTCGTTCATTGACAATACTGAGAGAAAAGATTAGAGGTAAAAGCAAAGATAGAGATAGTCTGTAATTATCTATACGGAAAGATTTTTTCGTTGTTGAAATTAGGGACTGCAATTTCAAAGGCAAAAAAAACCAAAGAGAGCCACAAATTGAGAGATTGATTTGTGATTCACAAAAGCGAAAGAAACGAAGAGCGAACGGAGGATGCCTTGGCTATCCGGAGGCGAAGAAGGACGTGGTAAGCTGCGATAAGGCGCGGGGATCTGCAAACAGGACTTGATCCGCGCATTTCCGAATGGGGGAACCCACATGGTTGAAGACCATGTACCGTCGTTAAGACGGAGCGAACCCGGGGAACTGAAACATCTTAGTACCCGGAGGAGAAGAAAGAAAGAATCGATACCCTGAGTAGTGGCGAGCGAAAGGGGCAGAGCCTAAACCGATGTGTTTACGGACATGTCGGGGTCATAGGACCTCTCATCAAGATGCGTTAGAAAACTGGAAGGCTGTGGAAACAGCTGCCATAGAGGGTGACAGTCCCGTACGGGTAATCGTGACGCATCGAGAGAGGCACCTGAGTAGGGCGGGGCACGTGGAATCCTGCCTGAAGTCACGGGGACCATCCCGTAAGGCTAAACACTCCCGGAAGACCGATAGTGGACCAGTACCGTGAGGGAAAGGTGGAAAGCACCCCGAACAGGGGAGTGAAATAGAACCTGAAACCGTTCGTTTACAAGCGGTAGGAGCGGAGCAATCCGCGACTGCGTGCCTTTTGCATAATGAGCCTACGAGTTGCTTCATACTGGCAAGGTTAAGCACTTAAGGTGCGTGAGCCGTAGCGAGAGCGAGTCTGAACAGGGCGGTATAGTCAGTATGAGCAGACGCGAAACCTAGTGATCTACCCATGACCAGGGTGAAGGTGCCGTAACAGGCACTGGAGGCCCGAACCAGTTTCCGTTGAAAAGGG
>JAEEUZ010000129.1 GCA_016290725.1 Bacteroidales bacterium
TCTGCTCAAGCTCTCGCCTCAGGACGGTTCACTGGTTTCACAGTTCTTGTTCGAAACCAGCCAGCCAAGGACCAGCCCTACGATTGACAATAACGGCAATATCTATGTCTGCTGTACGTCTATTAATGATGAGGGCGCCGTCCTTTACAAGATTACATGTCCAAGGGCCACTGGTCACGGAGCCAACTGGTCGCAGCTTGGAGGCAATCCCATGAAAACCTGCGTCGTGCCTGGTGCCACTGAACCATACAACTCTACTGGAGCATCACACGAGGGCTATACGACGGGAACTCTGTATTGATGAGGAATTGGATCCTTATACTGGTTAGTTGCCTTGTCACGGTAATAGGCGCCCATGCCGCCGTGACGGGTACAGGCGAGATTGTCCTGCAGGAGGCGCGTTTCCATCTTGGAGACGCCCCTGCAGGATGGTCGGAGCCTGGTTTTGACGACAGCTCCTGGCAGACGATGGCCATCCCTGAAAAGTGGCATGGCGAGGGGATGTATGCCCAGTACAGGATCCGTTTTCAAGTGCCGAAAGGCTTTGTAAAGAAGGCTCCGTACAGGAAGATTGCAATTTTCGACCTTGCTTTCATCGACGACTGCGACGAGGCTTTTCTTAACGGAAAACCCATCGGGAAAAGCGGCAGGATGCCGTCGGACGGCGGTCTGCCGCAATCGGCCTGGGATAAACACCGGATTTATAAAGTGGATGCCCGGCAGCTTAAGGAAGGCGAGAACCTGCTAACCGTTCTGGTGTGGAACCGTCGCACCCGTGGAGGTGTTTATGGCGGCCCGTTCGTAATCCGGATGGCGCAGCTTGAGGATCTGGTGAGCATGACCTGTTCCGATGACGCCGATGCCACCGATTGCCTTATAACCGTTTCCTCCGATGTGCGTATCCGTGCCCGGGTTAGTATCGACGGGAAGGAAAAACGGGTGTGCCTCAGGCCCCGGAAGCCTTTTAAGCGCGAAATCGCCTATGACGGTTCGGCTCCGGCGCAAGTGGCCGTGTCTGTGCGCGATAAACGTACCGGGCAAAGCATTCACAAAGATTTTGCTCCGAAGTATTGTCTCACTCCATCGGCCCCGAATGAACCCCGATATAACAGTCCATCCGTCCTTGGCGTAAGGCCCGGTTCTCCGGTTTATTTCCGTCTCCCGTTTTCCGGTTTAAGACCGATGTTATTCAAGGCGAGCGGCTTGCCGGAAGGATTGGCGCTGGACGGGGATAGCGGCGTTGTGAGCGGTTCGGTTGAAAAAGCCGGTGAGTATACGATTGAGTTTGAGGCCAGTAACAAGGCGGGAACTGCAAAGGGGACCCTGCTTCTGAAAGTGGGGGATACGATTGCCCTTACTCCGCCGATGGGATGGAACAGCTGGAACTGCTGGGGCCTGGACATCTCGGAAGAAAAAGTATTTGCATCGGCCCGTGCCCTTATCGAAAGCGGTCTGGCTGATTATGGATACAACTACGTCAATATCGACGACGCGTGGCAGGGGAGTTCCCGCAGCGACGACGGTTCGCTCCTGCCTAACGACAATATCCCAGACATTGTCGCTATTGGTGATTTCCTGCATCAGAATGGTCTGCGGCTGGGAATTTATTCCTCGCCGGGGGACTTGACCTGCGGAGGCTATCTTGGCTCGCTGGGATATGAGAAGATGGATGCCGATATGTGGAATTCCTGGGGTGTGGACTATCTGAAATACGATTTGTGCGGCTACAGGAGCATCCTGGATACCTTGCCATCCGTTGGGAAAGAAGAGCATAAGAAGCCGTATCTTTTGATGAACGGGTACTTGAAAAGCCAGCCGAGGGATATATGCTATTCGCTCTGCCAGTACGGGCTTCAGGAAGTATGGACCTGGGGCGCCTCGGCGGGCGCAAATCTCTGGCGTACCACCGGTGATATAACGGACACCTGGGAATCCGTGCTTCGTATTGGTTTCACTCTTCAGCGGGAGTTATGGCCTTATGCCGGCCCCGGTCACTGGAACGACCCGGACATGCTCGTGGTAGGAAAAGTGGGCTGGGGAGAAGGACTAAGGGACAGCCGTCTCACCGCCGACGAGCAGTATTCGCACGTGTCGCTGTGGGCTCTTCTGGCCGCTCCCCTTATCATTGGCGGGGATTTGTCTGCCGTGGACAAGTTTACGCTCAACCTCCTTTGCAATAATGAGATAATCGCCATCGACCAGGACCCTATGGGAAGCCAGGCCCGCTGCCTGTTGGAAAAAGACTCCGTCCAGGTCTGGGGGCGTCCTCTATCCGAAGGCTCTTACGCCGCCGGCATCTTTAACATGGGCGACGGGACGTTGGACGTTAATGTCAAAGATATACTTTCTGAATCCGGTTATGCGGAAATCGGCCCCTTGCGTGACGTGTGGAGGCAGCAGGATTGTCCCGAAACGGTCTCCATCCCCTCGCACGGTGTACTAATGGTTAGGTTTTAAGGTTTTTTTGCAGAAAAAGTGATAATTAGTTATTTTTGTAGGCTTTTAATGCAATAACAACTAAATTATCCAATTATATGGCAACAACTGCTGACCTTAAGAACGGAATGTACATCATGTTCAACGGCAAACCCTGTGTCGTGGTGTATTTCCAGCATGTAAAACCGGGCAAGGGCCCTGCATTCGTAAAAACCAAACTCCGCAACCTGGAGAACGGACGTATCCTCGAGAACACCTTCACCGCAGGTGTCAAACTGGACACCATCAGCGTGGAGCGTCGCCCCTATCAGTATCTGTATGACGACGGCGAGGCTTTCAACTTCATGCACGAGGAAACCTTCGAGCAGATCACCCTTCCCCATGACGTGGTTGAGAACGCAGACCTCATGAAGGAAGGCCAGAGGGTGGAAATGATGTTCCTCACCGAACCCGAAGAGCGCTGCCTCACCTGCGAACTGCCCACCTACGTTACCCTGGAGGTCACCTACAGCGAGCCTGCAGTGAAGGGCAACACCGCCACCACATCGGCCCTCAAGGAAGTTACCCTGGAGACGGGCGCGAAGATCATGGTTCCCCTGTTCATCGAGACCGGCGAGGTTATCACCGTGAACACCACGGACCGTTCCTACGGCCAGAGGGTTAAGTAAATGGGCATCCCGGACATCATCATCGCGGTGGACGGGTACTCATCCACCGGTAAAAGCACGTTTGCAAAGCTCGTCGCCCGCGAGTTCGGATTTACGTATCTGGACAGCGGTGCGATGTACCGCGGAGTAACCCTTTTCGCCCTGGAAAACGGGATGATCGGGGCCGATGGCGCCATCGACACGGAAAAACTACTTCCGGCGATGGCTGGCCTGGACCTTCATTTCGGGGCCGATGGCCTGCAGATGGGCGAGCGCTGCATCGAGAAGGAAATCCGCACCCTGGAGGTGAGTTCGCACGTGTCGCCGGTGTCGGCAATCGCTCCGGTTCGCACTTGGGTGGATGAGCGTTTGCACGCATTCTCCGCCGCGGGGCGCGTTATCATGGACGGCCGCGACATCGGCACAACCGTGTTCCCCAATGCGGAACTGAAGATTTTCATGGTGGCCGATGCTCAGGTTCGTGCCCGGCGCCGCTACGACGAGATGGTGGCAAAGGGCGAAACCCCCACTCTGGAAGATGTTATGAAGAACCTCCAGGAGAGGGATTACATCGACTCCCACCGCGAGACTTCACCCTTGAGGCAGGCGGAAGACGCCTTTGTGATGGACAACACCCACATGACTCTCCACGAGGAAGTGGTTTGGGTGCTGGGCGTGATTCAGGGTAAATTCGGCCTTCTGGAAGCCCCGGCATTGTCATGCTAACGGTTGAGACGGACCCCGGTTCCGGTTTCTGCGGCGGCGTAATCCGCGCCGTTTCGCGTGCGGAAGAGTACATGGCCGCTCACGACCATCTGTACTCCCTCGGGGCCATCGTCCACAACGAAAAAGAACTCGAACGCCTCCGCTCGCGGGGGCTTCGTACTATCAGCACGCTTGATGAAGCCCCGGAAGGGGAAACCGTGCTGATCCGAGCCCATGGAGAGCCTCCACGCACATACGAGGAGGCTTCTTCGCGTCAGTTGAAGCTTATCGACTGCACATGTCCCGTGGTGCTGCAGCTTCAGAAAAGCATCCGTGAGGCTTATGCCAGGGTTGGCGGGGCCGGCCGCGTTATTATCTTCGGCCGGGTGGGCCACGCGGAGGTTCTCGGCCTTCTTGGCCAAGCGGGAGGCGACGCCCTTGTGGTGGAAGACCTGCCCATGCTGGAGGAGGCGATTTCCAAAGGCTACCTGGACTTGTCCAAGCCGATGGAGATATTCTCCCAGACCACGAAAAGCCCCACCGGCTACAAGGCTATTTGCGATTATCTTCTTTCCCGGGGCGCGCATCTCACGGTGCACGACACCATCTGCGCCCAGGTTTCCGGCCGTCACAGCCATCTGGAGCAGTTCGCCCGCAGTCACGATATCATCATTTTCGTGGCAGGGGAGTCGTCGTCGAACGGGAAAGTTCTTTTTGACCTGTGCCGCGGGGTTAATCCCCGTGCGGTCCGTATCGGCAGTGCCGGGGAGCTCCGGCGCGAATGGTTCCGTGATGGCGACAGGGTAGGAGTATGCGGCGCCACTTCCACGCCGAAGTGGCTGCTGGAAGAAGTGGCGAAGGGAATATCGGCATTCGGTGGAGAATCTCTTTCATAAAGGGCCGGGGTTCATGGCCAAGTTCCTGGTGCGGAGCAGGGTAGTCCTTTTCTGCATCATGGCTGCGCTTGCCGTTTGCTGCGCCGTCATGATTCCCCACACCAACATCAATACCGACATGACCAAGTACCTGCCGGACGACTATCCAATGCGGCAGGGACTTAACGTTCTCACGGAGGAGCTACCGGACATGTTCGAGCAGCTCCGCACCTTCGGCAGCGTGTTCGCAGATGGCAATCAGCTCATCCCCACGGACCTGCCTCGGGCCCTTTTTACCGGATTCTCGCTAGCGGTGGTGGTGCTGCTGATTATGAGCTCGTCGGTGGTGGAGGTGTTCCTCTTCCTGATAACAATCGGCTTCGCGGTGGTGCTGAACATGGGCACGAACGCGCTTCTGCCCAGCGTTTCCATGATGACGCACATGCTGGCGAACATCCTCCAGATGGTGCTGTCGATGGACTACTGCATCATCCTGATGAACCGTTTCCGCCAAGAAAAGGCAACCGGGCTGGAACCGGTGCCGGCAATGGAAAGGGCTGTGCGGAATGCATCGGCCTCAATCCTCAGCAGCGCATTCACCACGATAGTGAGCCTTCTGATGCTGTGCTTCATGAAGATCAAGATCGGGGGCGATATGGGCATGGTGCTGGCCAAGGGCGTAACGATTTCGCTGATATGCAATTTCACGGTGCTGCCCTGCCTTATCATCTGGTTCGACAAGGCTATCGAAAAAACACGCAAGAAATCGCCTGGATTGAACCCCGGTGGGCTGGCCCGCTTCGAATCGCGTTTCCGCATCCCCCTGGCCATCCTGTTCGTGGGAGCCTTCGTGCTGTTTTTCTTCCTTCAGCGCCGCACTCCCACCTCCTTCTCGCCCAACTGGGACAGCGAGGCCACTTCGCCGGGATCCGACCATAATGACCTTCTTTTATTATATGCCGATGCCGACAGCTCCGCGGTTCCCGCCCTTCTGGACAGCATCCGAGAGTCGGATTCACTGGTGACCACGTGCCTGTCCTATCCCTCGCTCGTGCAGAGGCAGATGACGGCAGGGGAGATGGCCGCGTTCTTCAAGGCCACGGCCGGGGAAGAATTGCCCGTGAACGAGGATCTGCTGTCGCTTGTGTATTACGTTCGCTCCCACCCGTCCCGTGACGGCAAGTTCACCGTGGATGAGCTCCTCGCCTCCGTGGACGAGCTGCGCGCCAAGGGTCTCATCGACCGCGACATGGATGTTGCCGGGTTGTTCGGGGCGGATGGGGAACTCATCCAGGAAAACGGGGTAAATCCTGGACGAGATGGCATTTCTGGCGAGTTCATCCAGGAAAACGGGGTAAATCCTGGACGAGATACCGCTCTCTTCGAGGAATCTCCCGTGATCGAGGAGATTCCTCCACGCGATTCTACGAATCTTGGTCGAAATGACAATGGCGCCCCCGCCAGCCGTTTCACTTACGAGGAGGCCACGACGCCGCTCACAGCGGAGCAGATGGCGCGGATCGCCGGCATGGACAAGAGCCGGATCGCCATGGTGTTCCGCATGGCGGGAAAGGCCGGTCAGACCATGGCCCCGCTCGAATTCGTGGAATTCGTGCAGCACAATGTCCTTAACGACCGTCGCTACTCCGCGTTCATCCCGCGTGGCGCGGCCGAGCAGCTTGCCCAGATTCACTCCGAACTCGAAGCGGCCATCGCCGCCGGAGAGGCATCTGACGCTCCTGCATCGGCCCAGGACAATCTCATCCCGGAAAATGGCCTAAATCCTGGACGAGATGGCCAAAATGATGAGTTCATCCCGGAAAACGAGGCAAATCCTGGACGAGATACCGCTCTCTTCGAGGAATCTCCCGTGATCGAGGAGATTCCTCCACGCGATTCTACGAATCTTGGTCG
>JAEEUZ010000014.1 GCA_016290725.1 Bacteroidales bacterium
GTGGGGAAGACTGTCCGCATCATTGCGGGGGCGCCCATCGGCAAGAGCACTAATGCCGTTGCTGCCGCCGGGAATGTTCTAACGCCTGAAACCCCCATCAAGTGGAAGGAAAACCAGCAGGACAAGACCACGTTCGTGGGCATTTACCCGTCGCATGATCAGACGGAAACCACGATATCGGCCTATAAACTGGTGGACGATTACGGCGTGCAAGATTTCGACTACCACAACAATTTCCTCGTGGCTCTGGCGAAGGATATTACCCCCGGCGCAACTGTGAATCTGGAGTTCCGTCATCCCTTCGTAAAGCTGGTCCTGGATGTGGACAATCAGCTCACCGGTGCCCCGGAAGTAACCGGCGCAACCGTGGGTGAAGTTATCACGGAGGCCAATCTCGTCCTGGATGCGGGTACTATTGTTCCGGCATCGGCAAAAGGTGTGGTCCCTGCCACAAAGAATGCCACCACCGGCAAGTTTGAGGTAATTATCATGCCTCAGGACGCAAAACCCGTAATCAAACTCTCCGTTGGTACAGCCACCTTCACCTTTACGATCAACACCATCACAACGTTCGTGGCGGGTAAATCCTACACGGCATCCCTCGTCCTCAAGGATACCACTCCTCCGGACGGAGATCCCGTGGCCTTCACCTTCAGCGTAACGGATTGGGCCGACGATCCCACGCCGCTTGCCACTACGGATGTAACCGGAGAGTGGTCGGTGGTGGGCGATGTCACCGGCGGCTGGGATGTAGACCTTCCGCTCGTGGAAGGGGCAACCCCCGGCATTCTGGAGGCAACGATCACCTATGCCCTGATGGACGAGTTCAAACTGCGTCTTGAGAGGTCCTGGACCGTTAGCGCAGGCCTCAAGGACGGCGTGGATTATGTTGGCGGCACCAACTGGGACGGCCATCTGGATGCCACATCGAACAATATCAAACTCCAGGATGCGGGCCAGTATAAACTCACCTTCAAACCGGAAGACTGGGTGTTCGAAGCAATCAAGATTGGCGACTGATTATGCGTAGAATTATCGTTGCAATATCTCTGGGTATCATCGCGCTGGGGCTTTGCTCCTGCCGCCGTGACGAAACCACGCCCGCTGATGTGAAGGAGGACCTTCAGCAGCGGGAGGTGGTTTTCACCGCATCCGGAAGGGATTATGCGGTGAAGTCGTCGGACGGCGGCTTCGACAGCGGCGATGCCCTGGGGATTTTTGCGCCGGATATGGAGAAAATGAACGTGAGGGCAGTAGTGGAGGGTTCTAAGCTGGTTCCGGACGTTCCCATCCGCTGGGAGAAGGACCAGAGGGCAAACTCCGAGTTCTTCGCCTATTACCCTTATGGCGAGGAAGTGAACTCCTCTACGTACAAATTCTCCACTCCGGCAGATCAAAGTGCCGATGACGCCTTCAGGGCGGCGGACCTGCGCACCTCGCACGTTAGCGCGGCGCCGCTCACAACGGTGGCGTTCACCCTTGGGCACCGCTTCTCCAAGATAACGTTCACCTTCACCGGCCTGCAGGGCGGAGAAACCATCGCTTCGGTGGTTATCAAAGACCTGTACACCCAGGTGACCGTGGACCTTGGAACCGGAGGAAACGGCAGCCTGGAGGGGAAGACGGACGTATCGGCCCACAAGCGGACGGATGCGAGTTTCGAGGCGGTGCTCGTGCCCCAGACGTACCTCAACATGGAGGTGAAGACCTCCAAGGGGAGGACGCTGCGGTACACCACCTACACTCCGTTCCAGCTGGAGAGCGGCTGCGCCTATGCGGCGGAGCTGGGTGTGCCGGCATCGGGCGAGGATACATCGGCCATCGGCTTCAGTTTCTCAATTGTCGATTGGGACAATGGCGGAGTTATTTCTTATGGAGAACCTACAGAGCAGGAAGGACTATGAAAAGACTGATTCTTCTTTTTGCACTTCTGCTGCCGCTTGGTCTCAGCGCCCAGAATACCTGGGCCGTGAAGACCAACGTGCTGCACGATGTGAGCACCCTGTCGCTGAACGTGGCGGGTGAATATGCGTTCCGGCCGCAGTGGTCGGCAGAACTTGGAACGAGCGTTAATTTCTGGGGCTCATGGGGCGGAAGCCGTCTGGACCACGTCCTGCTGGAGCCGGAGATAAAGTACTGGTTTTGCGAGAAGTTCAGCGGCTGGTTCGTGGATGCGCACGGCATCGGCGGCTATGCCAACGTGGGCAATTTCTGGGATTTCAGCACCATCGGCCCGCGTTTCCCGGACCTTCGCAATTATCAGCTCCGGGATGCGTTTATGCTGGGCTTTGGGATTGGCGGAGGATATGACTTTATCCTCAACCGTCACTGGAACCTGGAACTCGAAGCCGGGCTTGGTTATATCTATACCATCGGTAACGAGTATGACGGAGCCACGCTTCTTCTGAAGGGCTCGGAGTTCGACTATGTAGGCCCCACCAAACTGGCTGTATCCATTGTGTATCTCTTTTAAATGAACGTGAGCATGATGAAAAAGAGCATATTATCTGCGGCCGCAGCCCTGGTTTGCTGCGTGATCGCCTGGGGGCAGGCCCCCATTTCCGTCAGCGACGTTTGTCTGTGGAAAGAGAACGGCAGGATGCAGGTTTCCATGACGGTGAATCTGTCCGGGATAGAATCGGTTGAGGGTGCGGTTTCCTTCGCCCCCATGATCGTGAAGGACAGCGTTTCGGTGGCGCTTGCGCCTATCGGCCTATATAGCAGAAACCGTTTCTATGCGGCTGCCCGCGAGGCCCGGAGCGATACGCCTTTCGACGGCGTTCCGTATACCTATTACCTGAAGGAAAAGCCCGATACACTGTATTATAGCGACTCGGCCGGCTATCTGGACTGGATGGGTGGCGCGGCGCTTCGTATCGACACGTTGTACTTCGGTTGCTGCGACCGGATGCTTATCCGCAAGGAGGGCAAGGTTTTGGCGATGATTCCGGAGGAAGAGCCCATTGTGGAGCCGCCGGTGGAAGAACCTCCCATCGAGGTATACCCTCCCGTTGTTGAGGAATACCAGGGCGACGACGTTCAGGTAGCTGAAGCCGAAGAGCCGGTGGATATTCCCATTGCCGATGACGACTCGTCCGGTACCGAAACCGTGTTCCAGGTGTATGTGCCGTACTATATCTACATGCAGCCGGAAGCGGAAACGATAGTGAAGGAGCGCGCTATTTCCGGCGAGGCCTATGTGGTGTTCAAGTCCGGTGCTACGGATGTGGATGCGGAATACAAGGATAACGAGGCGGAACTGCAGAAGATCCGCGCCACGGTGGATTCCGTGCGAGTGGATCCGGATATTTCCATCACGTCCATCGTGCTGCGTGGCTACAGCTCGCCTGATGGCTCGTTCTCCGTGAACCAGGAGCTTTCCGAAAAGCGCGTACAGGCTATCAGGGCGTACGTTGAGGCCCTGTTCGAACTTCCGGAGGAAGCCTGGGTGGCGGAAGCCGGCGGCGAGAACTGGGATGGTTTCCGCAAGGCAGTTGAAGAGTCGTCTCTGCCCAACAAGGCGAAGATTCTGGAGCTCATCGACAGCGATCTGGATCCGGACAAGAAGGAGCACAAGATAAGCAAGTACTCCAAGGACTACAAGGTGATAATGAACGAGATATATCCCATGCTCCGCCGTACGGACTACAAGGTGATGTATACCGTTCGCAGCTACACCACGGTAGAGGAAGTGCGCGAAATCCTGAACACCAAGCCCTGGAACCTGAGCCTGAAGGAATTTTTCCTGGCTGCCGACGGCCTTGAGCCCGGCACCGCGGAATTCAACAAGGTGTTCCAGCTTGCGGCGATGGTGTATCCGGATGAACCTGTTGCGCAGATCAATGCGGCCAACGCCGCCATGGCGATGGGCGCCTTGGATCTTGCCGAGGAGCATCTGGCAAAGGCGGGCGACAGTCCCGAGGCGCGTTACACCAAGGGTGTCCTGGCCGCACTCCGTGAAGACTGGTCCACTGCAGCGAAGTATTTCTCATCGGCACAACTCTCCGGAGTTACCGAAGCCGGAGAGGCGCTGGAAACTGTGGAAACGATTCAGAAGCAGTTAAACCCCTAACTCATCTTTCATGCTCCGCAGGAGGTCGAAGGCCCCCAGCGGAGTCATGTTGTTGAGGTCGACGGACTTAAGTTTGTCGCGGAGGGATTCCAGAAGTGGATCGTCCAGCTGGAACATGGAGAGCTGGATGCTGCCGTCTTTCTGCACCTGACCTTCTTTAGTGGTGTGGGGTTTTACGGGCGTTAGGGCGCCGACGCGCTCTAACGCCTGACTGTTTTCAAGCGCTTTCAGAGTGCGTTCTGCACTCTCCAGCACTTCACGCGGCATTCCGGCCATGCGGGCTACGTGGATACCGAAGCTGTGGGCCGTGCCGCCTTCCTTCATTGTGCGGAGGAACAGCACTTCGCGCCCCACTTCCTTCACGGCGATGTGGAAGTTTTTCACGCGCGGGAAGATGCCTTCCAGGTCGTTCAGTTCGTGATAATGCGTGGCGAAGAGCGTTTTGGCGCCCTTGCCGTACTCGTGGATGTATTCCACGATTCCGCGGGCTATGGACATGCCGTCGTAGGTGGATGTGCCGCGGCCGATTTCGTCCAGAAGAACCAGCGAGCGGGAGCTCAGGTTGTGAAGGATCATGGAGGTTTCCAGCATTTCCACCATGAAGGTGGATTCGCCGCGGGAAATGTTATCCGTAGCGCCCACGCGGGTGAAAATCTTGTCAAACCAGCCGATATGAGCCTCGCTGGCGGGGACGAACGAGCCGGTCTGGGCCATGAGCACGATGAGTGCAGTCTGGCGCAGGAGGGCCGATTTACCCGCCATGTTGGGGCCGGTGAGGATGATTACCTGCTGAGTTTTGGAGTCCAGAAGCACGTCGTTGGGAACGTACTGCTCGCCAGGAGGCATCAGGGTTTCGATAACGGGGTGGCGGCCCTGGCGGATATCAAGAGTGAGGCTGTTATCCATCTGGGGACGGCAGTAGCCACGTTCCGCGGCCTGCTCGGCGAAGCCCGCCAGCACGTCCAGCTTGGCCATAATACGGCTGTTGTGCTGGATATCGGCAATGCCCTGCTGGATTTTGCCGATGAGGGCGGCGTAAAGGGCGGTTTCTATCGCATAGATGCGGTCTTCCGCCGACATTATCTTCTCCTCGTACTGCTTCAGTTCCTCGGTTATGTAGCGCTCTGCGTTCACCAGTGTTTGCTTTCGGATCCATTCCGGCGGCACCTGATCCTTGTATGCGTTACGAACCTCGATATAGTAGCCGAAAACATTGTTGTAGGCTATCTTGAGTGAAGGAATACCCGTTAGTTCCGCTTCCCTTTGCTGCATCTGCAGAAGGTAGTCCTTGCCGCCGGAGGAGATGGCGCGGAGTTCGTCCAGTTCCGCATCAACGCCTTGGGCGATAACGGGGCCCTTGCCGATCTGCTGGGCAGGATCTTCCGCCAGGGTGCGGCGGATTTCCTTCAGCAGGGCGCCGCATTTGCGCAGCCCGCCAAGGAGTTTGTCCAGCGGGGCGCAGCCCTTGCCGTCGAGCTTCTCTTTTATCTGAGGGGCGATTTCCAGTGCGCGGCTCAGTTGCACCACCTCGCGCGGCCAGGCCTTGCCGTTGGCGATCCGGCCGAGGATGCGCTCTACGTCGCCCATCAATCCCAAATCGGCCTGAACCTCCTGAAGGAGCTGGGAATTGTCTTTAAGAAAGCCGACGATATCATATCGGCACTCCAGTTCCTTGAGGTCCATGATGGGCATTGCCAGCCAGGCGCGGAGCATACGGGCACCCATCGGCGAAGAGCACTTGTCGATGGTTTGCACCAGCGAAACGCCGCCCTCGCCGGAAGCGCTCTGGAAAACCTCCAGGTTCCGGAGGGTGAATTTATCCATCCACACGAAGCGGTTTTCATCGATTCGGCCGATGGAGGATATGTTCTTGAGCCCCTCATGGCAGGTTTGCTCCAGATACACCAGAAGGGCGCCTGCGGAGCATATTCCAAGGGGATACGGGTCGATGGCGAAGCCCTTCAGGGACTCTACACGGAGCTGCTTGCGGAGCTTCTCCACGGCCGCTTCCCATACGAAGGCCCATTCGTCCAGCGAGGTTGTATAATAATTTCCGAAGCGCTCTTTTATGCCGTTTTCGTATCCTCTCTGAACCACCAGTTCGCGGGGATTCAGGGAGCCAAGGAGCGTGCCGATATAGTCCAGCGAGCCCTGTGCCACGTGGAACTGCCCGGTGGACACATCCAGGAACGCGGCGCCGCAGGTGTCTTTTTCTATCGTGAGGCCGCAGAGGTAGTTGTTCTCCTTCTGCTCCAGCATGTTTTCCCCGAAGGAGATACCGGGCGTGACGATTTCGGTTATGCCGCGCTTAACTAGTTTCTTTGCGAACTTGGGATCTTCCAGCTGGTCGCAGATGGCCACCTTGAAGCCTGCGCGGATAAGTTTCGTGAGATATCCTTCTATTGCGTGATGAGGGAATCCCGCCATCGGGATATAGCCCTTGTCACCGTTGGATTTCTTGGTCTGGACAAGACCGAGGACGCGGGACGCCGTGATAGCGTCGTCCGAGTAGGTCTCGTAGAAGTCGCCCACGCGGTACAGCAGCAGCGCCTCGGGGTGCTGGGCCTTGACCTCGAAGAATTGTTTAATCAGGGGGGTATCTTCCGTGCGTGCTGCCATGGTATTAAGATATTTTATTCAGTAAATCAGCCAGTTGGCGGGCTGTGCTTTCGCGGGAATACTTGTCGATGTCGCCGCCGGTGGGCGGGATGCCTCCAGCCTTGAACTGCACCCAGGCATCTTTCAGGAAATCCTGCATCGTGCCCATGTCGTCGAACTCTGCGGTGATGCCGGATTTGGTTTCGTCCAGGATTTGGGCCATGGCTCCGTCTTTTTGGCCGATACCCAGGATAGGGCGCCTCGCGGCCAGATATTCGAAGAGTTTTCCGGGCAGGATGATGGCGTAGTCAGGGTCGTTTCGCAGAGGGAGAACAAGCACGTCGGCGCTGCGCTGGGCATCGTTTGTGGCGGCGTGGTTCAGGTAGCCGGGGAGCGCGGTGTTGTGGGTGAGCCCGGCCTGTTCAATGCTCCGGAGCACCTCTTTGTCCACCCGGCCGATGAGGTTGATCTTCAGCCGCTCCTTGAATTCCGGGTCTGTTTCGGCGATGTTTGCCAGCGCCCGCCACAGGTTCTCCGGGTTGCCGTCTGCGGCAAGAAGACCGGTATGGGTTACGACAAAACTGTTTCTACCTCCGCGGACTAAAACTTTTTCTCCGGAAAAAGTCGAAAAAGTTTTGTCCGACTCCGGTGACCGAAACAGTTTTGTATCCTCAAAGTCTTCCTCGTCAAAGCCGTTCGTAATCATCTCTACGGGCGTTTTCGTGCGGGCGGCGTAGTCTGCCTGCACCATTGGAGTGCAGGTGAGAACGGCGGTGCAGCCGTCCAGGACGTCCTGCTCCATTTTGAGCAGTTTGTTCCACGAGGCTTTCGTGAGCGGAAGGTGCTTCAGGTAATACATCCTGGTCCACGGGTCGCGGAAGTCCGGCACCCAGGGGATGCCAAGCGCCTCGTGCAGCTTTTGCCCTATCAGGTGCATGCTCTGCGGCGGCCCCGTGGTCACGATCGCATCCACAGGGTGCTCCTTCAGGTATTTTTTCAGGAACCTCACGCTGGGCTTAACCCAGGTTACGCGCGGGTCCGGCACAAACACATTCGCCCTCACCCACAGCGACAAGCGCTGTTTCCAGCTCTTTTTCCCGCTTGAAATGGGTGTTACCTCGTCCCTGGAGCCTGCGGCCTCCTTCGCCACTCCGGGGCCTGCCGCGAGTTTCTTCAGGTCCGTCTCCGCACCCTTGCCCATCAGTTTGCGGTACAGGTTGTACGGCTCCGATATCGGCCTTTTCAGAATTTCCAGATCCGGGCTTATCTCCTTTTCCAGCGTGCGGTCCACCGCCGTCATCTCCGGGTTCTGAGGCGTAAATATCACAGGCTCCCACCCAAGGGCCGGAAGGTACTTCGCGAACTTAACCCATCGCTGCACCCCGCTCCCCCCGGTTGGCGGCCAATAATATGTGATAACCAGAACCCGTTTCATATCCCACAAAAATACCATTTTTTTCCGATTCCGCCAACTCGCCCCGGTCCCAGCCACCACCGACCTCTACACCGTTCGCATTTTTGCCTGGTTTTTGAGTCCCGACAAGGCAAATACACGCACCCGTCTTCATTTTTGGCCATTTTTTGCAGACCGTCCCGGCAAAACACCGTGCCCGTCTTCATTTTTGGCCTTTTTTTGCGTACCGGGCATGTGGCTCACAGCTCGCTACGGAAAGAAATCGATTTTTTTCGTATCTTTGGAAGTGAATATGAAACCTAAACTGTATAAATTTTCGGGAGCCGGCAACGATTTCGTGCTGGTGGACGGCCGCGAGGGGGATGTGGAGCGCTTCCGGGAGAAGGAAACTATTGGCGAGCTTTGCCGCAGGTTCTCCACGGACGGGCTTATGATTCTGGGGAATGCCGCACCCGCCGGAGAGCCAGGAAACGCCAAGACCGTGCCCGAGACAGATTTCTCCATGGAATTCTTCAACCCGGACGGAACGGGCGGAATGATGTGCGGAAACGGCGGCAGGTGCATTGTGGCCTTTGCCGATATGCTTGGCATCAAGCCCTCGGGAGACTGCTATGTATTCATGGCGGGTGACGGCCTTCACACCGCAAAGATCCTGGACAAGGAGCCCGGGGGAAAGTGGACCGTGCGCCTGAAAATGACCGACGTCCAAGGCGTGCAGCCCGTTTTGGGCGGCTATTTCACCAACACCGGCACACGCCACTTCGTGAAGTTTGTGCCCGATGTTAACGCCATCGACATCAATGCCGACGGCCCACGCTACCGCCACGATCCTGCGTTTGCCCCCGAAGGAGCGAATGCGAACTTCGTGCAGGTTGCCCAGGACGGGCTCCACGTACGCACTTTCGAGAAGGGCGTGGAGGGGGAAACCCTTGCCTGCGGCACCGGCATCACCGCCAGCAGCCTTGTGGCCAGCTTTGCGAGAAAAACGGCCCTCACCGCCGTACCCGTCCAGTGCCGCCGCGGCGACTGGCTTAAAGTGGAATTTGAAATCACGGGCCCGGGATGCTTCCGTAACGTGTACCTCACCGGCCCCGCTACGTTAGAATTAATTAACGAAGAATAATGAAACAGAACAAATCACTCTTTATTTTGGCGGCGGTGGCGTTCATCGTCCTGAGTATCGTGAACGTTGCCGGGAAGCTGTTCCAGCCCGCAATCGACATTGCGTCGATGGTTAAGCCTGCCCTGCTGCCCACTCTTGCCATCGCAACGCTTGCCGCTCTTGGCGACATCAAGCGCAAAGGCGTGGCGCTGCTCATTGCGGCCCAGCTCGCCGGGTGCCTCGGCGACATACTGCTCCTCCGCGGGGAATTCGCATTCTTCGCCGGCGGCATCTGCGCCTTCCTTGCCGGGCATATCTGCTATATCAGCCTGTTCAAGAAGGCATACTATGGTTTGAAGCCCGGTCAGTGGGGCTTTGCCATGGGCAGTATGATAATCTTTGTGGTGGTGCTGGTTCTTATCATCGGCATAAAGGGCGCAATGCTGGCTCCAATGTGCATTTACGGTTCCGCTCTCGCATTCCTCATTTTCTGCGGGGTTGCAGGAACTTTGAGGAAACTCGGGGCTGCGTGGGTATTCATCCTCATAGGAGCCGTGCTCTTCACCTTCTCGGATGCCCAGATTGCCATGGACACCTTCGGCAAGAGTTATCCCGGACAGCCCTTCGTGATTATGCTCACTTATCTTGCAGCCCAGGCCCTTCTTGCTATCGGCTCCATCAAACTCATCAAGGCCGATGATTAACGTCACCCGCAGCGCCGACCTCTCCACCCGCAACACCTTCCGCATGAAGGTGCGCTGCGCTGCGCTCGTGGAAATAAGCAGCGAGGAAGATCTTCTCCAGGCCGATTTCGCCTCCCTACCCCAGCCCCTCATGGTCATGGGCGGAGGCTCCAACCTCCTTTTCCGCGGGGATTTCCCCGGAACGGTCCTGCATGTGGGCATCAAGGGGGTGGAGGAGAAAGAGATCTCCCCTGGTGACGCAGTCTACTTCCGTGTAGGTGCCGGAGAGGTGTTCGACGAATTCTGCGCGTTCGCTGCCGCCAAGGGCCTTTGGGGCCCGGAGAATCTGTCGCTCATCCCCGGCGAAGTGGGGGCATCGGCAGTGCAGAACATCGGCGCATACGGCGTTGAGGCCAAGGATATCATCCACTCGATTCGCGCTTGGGACACGCAGGAAAAGTGCTTTGTGGATATCCAAGGGGCCGATTGTGCGTATGGCTACCGAGCCTCCAATTTCAAAACTGCGTGGAAAGGCCGATACATTATCACCTATGTCACTTATCGCCTCTGGACCACTCCGCACCCTATTCTGGACTATGGCGGCCTGCGCAAATCCATTCCGGAATGCGCAACGCTCACGCCGGGGCTCCTGCGCGACACCATCATCGGCATAAGGCGCAAAAAACTCCCGGATCCGGAGGAAACCGGCAGCGCCGGCAGCTTTTTCTGCAACCCTGTGATAAGCCAGGAGCATTTTGCCCGAATAGTTGAGACCGCCCGCAAGGACAACGGCCCCGAGTACGAGGTGCCCCACTATGAGGTTGGCGACATGATCAAAGTCCCCGCCGCCTGGATGATCGAGCAGTGCGGTTTCAAGGGCCAGCGGCTCGGCGGAGCTCAGGTGTACCAGAACCAGCCCCTTGTAATCGTGAATGCAAGCGGCCACGCCACACCGGACGAAATCATCGGCTTGGAAAACAAGATTATCGACACCATCCGCACCAAATACGGCATCACTCTCCACCCCGAAGTGGAACACATCTGATGCGCACTGGGGTGGGTGCTAGGCGGAAATGAGGGAGGCAAGGAGGCGGATACCCGGCTCGAACTTTTCTTCCGCAACGAAGGAGAAGTTGAGGCGCATGGTGTTGCGGTGGCTGCCGTCCAGGTAGAAGAAGGAGCCTGCGACATAGGCCACACCAGCGGCCAGGGCACGGTCATAGAGAGCAACCGTGTCGATGTGCTTCGGCAGTGTGAGGAAGAGGAACAGGCCGCCTTCGGGGCGGGTCCAGCTGCAGCCGGAGGGCATGTATTTCTCCAGAAGCGAAAGCATGAGGTCGCGACGGCGGCGGTACTCCGCGATGGTGTGCTGCAGATTGCGGTCCAGGGCTCCGCTGCCCATGAATTCCGCGGCCATGTACTGGTCCAGTACGGGCGGGCACAGATCCAAGGCTTGTTTGCACACAAAAATCTGCTCCAGAAGCGGTTCGGGGCCGATAATCCATCCCAGGCGGAAGCCCGGTGCGAATATCTTTGAGAAACTGCCCAGATGCAGCGTGCGCTCCGGCGCCAGGGAATAAATGCTGGGCACGGGCTCGCCGCTGTAGCGAAGTTCGCGGTACGGGCTGTCTTCCACGATAAGCAGGTCCAGTTCCCTGGCAAGGGCCACAAGGGACTCCCGCTCCTGCAGCGTCATGGTTTCGCCGGAGGGGTTGTTGAAGTCCGGGATTACGTAGATGAACTTACCACGTCCAATCTCACGAGCCCGGGAGAGGGGCTGTACATCGGCCCGATATGCCCTGAAGGACTGCAGGGCGCCAAGATATGTGGGTTCTGTGGTGAAAATCACATCGCCCGGATTTGCCAGAATGCGTGTGCAAACATCTATTCCCTGCTGCGACGAGGTGGTTATCTGAACCCGCGATACGGGAACGCCGTAGCGCGCGGCAATAACTTCCCGAAGTTCGGTAACGCCCTGTGTTGCGCCGTACTGCAAGGCCCGGGTGCCGTATTTGGACAGAACAGTAGCAGCCAGAGAAGGGATCTCATCCACGGGGAATGTACATGCGGCCGGGTATCCGCCGGCAAAGGAACAAATTGCAGAAAGATCCACTTTCCGGAAGATTTCCCTAACGGGGCTTCTCAGGAAAGAGGGAACATCGGCAGAGAAAAAACGGGAATAATCCATATTACGGCATTGCATTCAAAATCCCGCCAAGCTCGGCTACGCTGTCCGCTCCGGTGGCCCAACTCGTGGCGAAACGGGTTACAGTGCGCCCGCCCGGGAGCTTCTCCCAAATCTCGAACGCCACTTTTCCGCTTAAATACTCAATCTGCGCGTCCGAGAGTACCGGGAACTGCTGGTTTGTGGGCGAATCCAGGAAAAACTGAATGCCTTTGGAACGGAACAGTTCCTTAACCTCCATTGCGCGGTCTATCGCATTCTGCGCTATAGACAAGTAAAGCCCGTCGGTAAACAGAGTGTCGAACTGAATTCCCAGCAGTCGGCCCTTAGCTAATAGCGCGCCGTGGCGCTTGATTGTGGTAAAAAATCCCTTGGGGGCATTTCCGGCGGGGAAAACCACGGCCTCTCCGCAAAGCGCGCCAACCTTGGTTCCGCCGATGTAAAATACATCGCAAACAAGAGCCAGTTCCTCAAGCGTGATGTCGCACGCGGGGCTGGCAAGGGCGTAACCCAGGCGGGCGCCATCGACGAAGAGTGGCAGGTCGTAAGAGGCGCAAACCGCCTTAAGAGCCATCAGTTCAGCCTTGGAATAGAGCGTGCCGTATTCCGTGGGGAGCGAAATATACACCATTCCGGGGGCGACCATGTGCTCCCAGGCCATATCGGCATAAAAATTCTTGAGCCAGGATTCAAGCACAGGGGCCGATAATTTCCCCTCCTTCTGCTCCAGGGCCAGCACTTTATGGCCCGACGTCTCGATTGCGCCGGCTTCGTGTACGGCGATATGCCCCGTGGCGGCAGCAATAACCCCTTCCCCGGGCCGGAGAATGGCATCGATAACCGTTGCGTTGGTCTGCGTGCCGCCGCTCAGGAAAAACACATCGGCCTCCGGGCGGCCTATGGCTTTCCGGATTCTGTCTTTTGCCGATGCGCAGAACCTGTCCTCCCCGTATCCGGGCTCCTGGGACAGGTTCGTATCGATAAGGCGTTGAAGGATAAGCGGGTGCGCTCCTTCAGTGTAGTCGCAGGTGAAGTTTCTCATGCGCGGGTGATATGGGCTCCGAGGGCGTTGAGGCGCAGCTCGATATTCTCGTAGCCGCGGTCTATCTGTTCGATATTGTCGATGGTAGAGGTACCGCGGGCGCTCATTGCCGCGATGAGCATGGCAATACCGGCACGGATATCCGGGGAAACCAGCCTTGAAGCCTTCAGCTGGATACGGTGATCATGGCCGATGACGACGGCGCGGTGCGGGTCGCAGAGGATGATCTGGGCGCCCATGTCGATGAGCTTATCCACGAAGAACAGCCTGGATTCGAACATCTTCTGATGGATGAGAACGCTACCCTTGCACTGGGTGGCCACAACCAGCATAACGCTCAGAAGGTCCGGGGTGAGGCCCGGCCAGGTGGCATCCGCAATGGTCATGATTGAGCCGTCCAGGAAGGACTCGATTTCATAACTGTCCTGCTCAGGGATAAAGATGTCGTCGCCCCTCTGCTCCAGTTTCACGCCAAGGCGGCGGAACTGGTCCGGGATGATGCCCAGGTTCCTGTAATTCACGTTTTTAATCGTAATGGACGACTGGTTGAGGGCTGCCATGCCGATGAAAGAGCCCACCTCGATCATGTCGGGAAGAATCGTGTGGTTTGTCCCGCTCAGGCGCTCCACGCCGTGGATGCGAAGGAGGTTTGAGCCCACTCCGTCGATGAACGCGCCCATGCGGTTGAGCATGCGGCAAAGCTGCTGCACGTACGGCTCGCAGGCGGCGTTATAGATGGTTGTGGTGCCTTTCGCAAGCACTGCCGCCATCACTATGTTGGCCGTACCGGTAACAGAAGCCTCGTCCAGAAGCATATACTTGCCGGTGAGGCGGTCCTTCTGCGTGAGGTGATACGCACGGCGCTGCGGGTCGTAATCCATCTGAGCGCCAAGGTTCAGCATGCCCTGCAGGTGGGTATCCACGCGGCGGCGGCCGATTTTATCTCCGCCGGGCTTTGCGAACCACGCGTGGCCGAAGCGGCCCAGCAGCGGGCCCACCACCATCACCGAGCCGCGGAGGGCGGCGCACTTGCGCACGAATTCCTCCGTCTCGATGTACGAGGTGTCCACTTCATCGGCCCGGAAAGAATAGGTTCCTTCTCCAAGGCGGGTGATTTTTACGCCCATGGATTCGAGAAGTCCCATAAGGTTCTTCACGTCCAGGATTTCCGGAATGTTGGAGATAGTAACCGTCTCTGCGGTGAGGAGCACTGCGCTGATAACCTCCAGCGCTTCGTTCTTTGCCCCCTGCGGGGTGATTTCCCCGGAGAGCTTGTGCCCTCCCTCAATTATGAATTGTCCCATATACCTGCAAATATACGAAAAAATACGTTACAGCGCGGAGGTGAGGGCGGAGGCCAGGGAGAGGAAGGCGAGGGAGTCGGGGCGGGAGCCAAGGGCTGCGGGCTCGCCCGTGTCGCCGCTTTCGCGGAGCGACTGAACCAGCGGAATGCTGCCAAGAAGGGGTACGCCAAACTCCGAAGCCATGGATGCGCCGCCGTCACGCCCGAAGATGTAATACTTCTCCTCGGGATGCTCTTCCGGAGTGAACCACGCCATGTTTTCCACAATTCCCAGGATGCGCCTGCCCACGGCGGGGTTCTGGAACAGGTCGATGCCTTTGCGCACATCGGCAAGAGCCACGGTCTGGGGCGTGGTAACTATCACGGCGCCCGTCATGGGGATGTCGTTCACAAGGGAGATGTGGATGTCGCCGGTTCCGGGGGGAAGGTCTATCAGGAGGAAGTCCAGCGGACCCCACTTCACCTGCAGAATCATCTGCTTGAGGGCGCTGCAGGCCATGGGCCCGCGCCAGATGAGCGCCTGGTCCGGCCTTGCGAAATACCCGATGGACATCCACTTCACGCCAAACTTCTCCACGGGAACCATCAGGTCCTGCTCGCCTTCGCGAACCATTTCCGGAACGGAGCCCTCGGTTCCGGTCATCAGCGGCACCGAGGGGCCGTACACATCGGCATCGGCAAGGCCAACACGGAATCCCTGCCTGGCCAGAGCCACGGCAAGGTTCACTGCGACTGTGGATTTGCCCACGCCGCCTTTACCCGAAGCTATGCCGATGATATGCCCCACGTTCGCCACCTGGTCCAGGCCCAGCTCGGGAGCCTTTTTCTGGGGCGCGGGGTCTGAAACCACGGTCTTTACTTCAACCGTAGTGCCCTCCGGAGCCTCCCTGTAAATGGCGGCCTTAACAGCCCCTACAAGGTAGTTTTTCAGAGGATCCGGCTTACGGGGAAACGCCAGTATAACCGTTACGGAAGAGCCGTCAACGACAACTTCGCGCACAATTTCCAGCTCGGCAAGAGTCTTGTCTTCCCTGCCGGGGTGCTGAATACCTTCTATCCAGCCAAAGATTTCCTGTTCTGTCATTATTCCGCGAAATCCAGCTCTTTAATAAGATGTGAAGCGCCTCCCAGTTTGTCCACCAGGAACAGAACGTAGCGGATATCCACGCAGATGCACCTCTGCAGGTCCGGTTCGAACATCACGTCGGAGCTCATGGACTCCCAGTTGCCGTCAAAGGCAAGGCCGATGAGGTTGCCGTCGGCATCCAGAACGGGCGAACCCGAGTTGCCTCCGGTGATGTCGTTATTGGTGAGGAAGCAGGTGTGCACCTTGCCGTCGGCCCCATCGGCATACTGTCCGAAATCCTTGGCTTCCCAAAGGGCACGGAGACCAGCGGGAACGATGAATTCCGGATTGGTGGGATCTTCCTTCTGCATTACGCCGTCCAGGGTGGTGAAGTAGCTGTAGCGCACTGCATCCTTGGGATTGTACGGCAGCACGTGGCCATAGGTGAGGCGCATGGTGGAGTTTGCATCCGGGTAGGAAGGCTGCTTTTTCTGCCATTCCATGAGGCCCGCGGTGTATGCCTTCAAGGCGGCGTCAAGATCTTCGATGGCTTCGTTATATTCTGCCAGACGGGTGCGATAAACATTATAGATGCTTGCGTAGAGCCTTGTCACCGGATCGTTGAAAATCGCATCCGGATCGTCGTCCAGAGCGTCTCCGATGTACTTGGGATCCACGAAATCGGAATTGGTGAAGAGGTAATTCACATAGGCATCTATGTCGATGGAGGCGAAATTGTCGAATCCGCCGCCAAGGTCGTTCAGATAGTCTCTCTCAAGAGCGCGCTCGCGATAGAACTTAAGGAGCGCGGCGGCTTCCTTGCGGTCCAGCTCCGGCACATAGTCCCTGTAAACGCCCTTGATTGCTTCGAGAGCGGTTTTTGCCGATGCTCCCGGAGTCCTGCGGTTATAGTTCGACATTGCCGACAGGATTCCCACGAGCTCGATGCGCCAGGGGGCTTCCATAAGAAGCGTCATTGCCTTGCGGGCCTCGTCCGATGCCTGCACGCATGCGGCAATGCGGTCCAGGGCGTCGCCATACTGCTCCTTGCGGGTTTTCTTCTTGCCAACCCATTTCATGAAAGCGGCCTCTTTTTCTATTTCGCGGTCTATGATTCCGAGCTTGCCGAAAGCCAGTTCTTCGCCCTGCCACTTCTTCCAGCCATTGGCCGATGAAGCATACTTGTTGGCGTATTTGAGCTGAACCTGAGGGTCTGCGCACATGGCCTCCCACATGATTTCCTGACGGATGGTGCGGGCATCAATGGCGATGCGCTGAACCTCTATCATCTGCTGCAGCTGGGCTGCGGTCTGGAAGCGTTGGGTGCGGCCGGGATAGCCAAGAATCATGGTGTAATCGCCCTTCTGCACGCCCTTGAGCGACACTTTCAGGTGACGCTCCGCGGCAAGGGGAACGTTGCTCTCCGAGTATGCCTCGGGGCTGCCGTCCGGAGCCATGTACACGCGGAACATGGAGAAGTCGCCGGTGTGGCGGGGCCACATCCAGTTGTCCGTTTCGCCGCCGAACTTGCCCACCGATGCAGGAGGCGCGCCAACGAAGCGGATATCGTCATAAGTCTTGTACACTATAAGGTAGTACACATTGTCGTTGTAGAACGACGTGATCTGGGCGTGGCAGCCGGGATTGGCTTCCTCCGCGGCCTTGCGTAGCTCGCGGCGGACGGGGTTGGGGTCTTCAAGGCCAGCGAGCCTGTCGGTGACATCCTCCATGCTAATCAGGAAGGTGACGGTGAGGTTGGGACACGGGATTTCATCGGCCCGGGTCATGGCCCAGTAGCCGTCCATCAGGTAATTGTGCTCTGAAGTGGAGAGACCCTGGATGCTGCTGTAGCCGCAGTGGTGGTTGGTTACCAGAAGGCCGTCCCTGGAGATGATCTCTCCCGTGCAGCCGCCGCCGAAATGCACGATGGCGTCTTTCAGCGAGCTGTGGTTGATGCTGTAGATTTCGTCCGGGGTGAGGCGGCAGCCGGCATCGGCAAGCGCCTTTCCGTTAATCTGTTCCAGAAGGGGCAGGAGCCACATTCCTTCATCGGCCCTGGCGCCAAGGCAAACCAGTGCGGCCGCGATTATAGCGATAAACTTTTTCATACTACTTTACAATGTCCATTTCACGAATGAGGTTCTTTGCCCCGCCCAGCTTCTCCACGCAGAAGAGCACGTAGCGGATGTCCACGCAAATGCAGCGCTGGAGTTCCGGCTCGAAAATCACGTCCGAGCTCATGGATTCCCAGTTGCCGTCGAATGCAAGGCCAATGAGGCGGCCGTAGGCGTCCAGAACCGGCGAGCCGGAGTTGCCGCCGGTGATGTCGTTGTCGGTGAGGAAGCAAAGGTGCAGGGAGCCGTCCTTGTCGGCATACTTGCCGAACTGTTTCGGCTTGGCGCTGTACCAGGGCTTGAGGGCCTCCGGGACGATGAATTCGGGGTTGGAAGGATCTTCCTTCTCCTGAACGCCGCGGAGGGTGGTGAAGTAGTCGTAGAAGAGACCGTCTTTGGGGCTGTAGGGCCTCACATGGCCGTAGGTGAGGCGCATGGTGAAGTTTGCATCCGGGTATGAGGGCTGCCCTTCGGTCCATTCCAGAAGGCCTGCGGTGTATGCGGCGCGATAGGGCTCCATGGCTTCGTCCAGCTGCTCCGTTTGCAGATACAGGCTGTATGCATTGCTGAACACATTGAAGGCAAGCTGCATTGCGGGATCGTCCATCGCGGCCTGAAGGTCTTCCTGGGTGTGGACGTTTTCCCACACTTCCTTTACCTTTTCATAGGCTACGAAGGCCGATGTGTTGAAAAGATCCGTCACATACTTGTCGATATCGAGGTTCAGGAAATCTTCGCCTTCCGGCATGATGCCGTTCATGTTGATGAGGGAAGTGTCCACTCTCTCCCTAAAGAAGGAAAGAAGCGCGGCGGTTTCTTTCTTGTCCAGAGGGGCATAGTAGCTGTCGTACTCTTTCTTCAGGTTATCCAGACCGCCCTGAACTGCGTTTTCTATGGTAGCGCCTTCGCCCTGAACCGCGCCCAGCACATCGTTGATGAAGCTGAAGGCAAGTCCCTGGATTTCTATCTGGAATGCACTTTCGTAAATAAGGTTGAAAGCTTTCTGCACGGGCGATGCGGCCGCGGTTGCGGCGGCAATCCTGTCAAGGGCCTCGCCATATTTCTCCACCCTTTCCGGGTTCTGGTTCACCCACTCGATGAACGCCTCTTCCCTTGCCTCCTGGCGGGCGATGATGTCAAGGTCCCTGAAAGCCTTTTCCTCGCCCTGCCATTTCTTGCGATAGTTGGTGGACATGGCATATTTGTCGGCATACTGGAGCATGATGGCCGCGTCCGAGCACATGGCGTCCCACATGAGATTCTCCCTCACAAGGCGGGCGTCGATTGCAATGCGGTGCACCTGCTCCATGTCCTTCAGCTGGGCTGCGGTCTGGAAGCGCTGGGTGCTGCCGGGATAGCCCATGACCATGGCGTAATCGCCTTCCTGAACGCCCTTGAGCGAGATTTTGAGGTGGCTCTTGGCTTTCAGGGGAACGTTGTTCTTGTTATAATCGGCAGGCTCGCCTTTTTTATCGGCATATACGCGGAACATGGAGAAGTCGCCGGTGTGGCGGGGCCATTCCCAGTTATCCGTATCGCCGCCGAACTTGCCGATAGAGGACGGGGGAGCGCCCACGAAACGGACGTCCGTGTAGTTCTTATAGACGATGAGGTAGAAGACGTTGCTGTCGTAGAAGGATTCCACCACCACCTCGCATCCGGGATTCGCTTCCTTGGCGTCGTTCTCGATGAGCGCTTTCGCCAGGGGGCGTGCTGCTGGATCCGCCATCTTCTCCGTTACATCCTCCATGTACACGAGGAACTTCACGGTGAGCCCCGGGACGGGAATCTCCTGGCTGCGCTTGAGCGCCCAGTAGCCGTCCATCAGGTAATTGTGCTCCGGGGTGCTGAGCTCCTGGATACGGCTATACCCGCAGTGGTGGTTGGTGAGCAGAAGGCCGTCCTTCGAAACGATTTCTCCGGTGCAACCGCCGTCGAACTGCACCACGGCGTCCTTCAGCGAGCTGTGATTCACGCTATAGATGTCTTCCGCCGTGAGCCGGCATCCTTCACGCTGCATAATGTCGATGTTCATGCTCTCCAGAAGCGGGAGCAGCCACATTCCTTCATCGGCCCACGCTCCCAAACATATTGAAAGCGCCGCCGCAAGGGCTAGAATCTTCTTCATATCAAATTAATTATTTTCACAAATGTAATCATTTTCACGGGAATAATCCCTACATTTGTACGTTAAACACACGCGCATATGAGCAAAATGTACCAAGCGCCGGTGGCAGAGGTGGTTTCCCTGCGTTGGGAAGAGAATATCTGCCTTAGTGGCGGCGGCACCGAGAACGTGGGCATAAAGACGGAATTAAACGACGATGATTTTGAATAGGGAGGGCAGCAGCATGAAGAAGCTATTTCTTTTGGCTGCCGTTGCAGCCTTCGCCGTGTTCTCCTGCACGAAAGAACAGAATATTGAGGAGCCGCCTGTGCCGCAGGAGGAACAGGAGGTGATAGTGGAACCGGCCGAAACCGTGGTTATAACCGCGAAGACGGAAACCGCCGAAACCAAGACGACTCTGTCTGAGGACTCTGGGGTGTATCACGTCCTCTGGGCAGCCGGCGACCAGATCAAGGTGAACGGCTATGTTGAAACCCTTGCAACGGAAGGCCAGCCCGGCGGCTACGGCCCCGGTTATGACAAAGCCCAGTTTACCGGAAACAATCCCATTCCGAATAATGTAAGCCCAAGGTATAGAGCCATTTACCCCAGCTCCGCCACAGACCAGCATTTCAACTTCACCCTTCCCGCGGAGCAGCCTTATGTAGCTGGTGGCATCGCCGCATTCCCCATGTATGCGGAATCCGACAACCTGAGCTTCTCCTTCAAAAACCTCTGCGGCATTATTCAGATAAATCTCAAGGGAGAGAAGAGCGTGAGCTCGATTTCCCTAGCCGATAAGGGCTCCGATCCCAAGCCAATGAGCGGCCGTTTCAACGTTGTGTCCGATGCCGCCGTGCCCATCTCCGGCACCAACGGTACTGCGCTTATCTGCGCAACGCCGGTGGCGCTGAACACCTCGGACTTTACTTCGTTCTTCATCACGGTTCCCGCCGCCACGTACGGCAAACTGCAGATTATCGTTGAGGCTTCGGACGGCACAATCTGCACGCTCAAGAGCAAGAATCCCGTGGAAGTGGAGCGCAGCATGATCACCCCCATCAGCATCTCCAACCCCACCTTTAAGAACGAGACGGATCAAATTACATATACCACTACCAACACAACAAAGCCTAATGTTTATGCTGCCGGCGCCGATGCTTCCGTTTTCGGTGACGGCCTCTCTGTTGTGAGCCATACATATGATCCGGATACGAAGACGGGTGTTATCACTTTCTCCGGCACGGTGACAAGCATCGGTTATCATGCTTTCCGCTCAAATTGTGGTTATATCCAAACGATGACCATCCCTAATACGGTCACATCCATCGGCGAGAGGGCGTTTGAAAGCTGCTCGAATCTGGTGAGCCTCAACTTCCCGCGCAACCTTACCACCATCGGCACAGCAGCCTTCGCGAATTGCTACAATTTCGTTCCGGACGATTTTTCGCATTTAACCTCTTTCGGCGAAAGTGCATTCCAATATACCAAAATCACCGGGCAGCTAACGCTTTCATCAGATTTGGCCTATATGGGCAAAAACGCATTCAACAACAATGACGGTATTACCGAAGTAATCATTCCGCACACTCCGGCAACGATGAGTACGCATATTTTTAATGATTGTGACTATCTGACAACCGTTACATTCGAAGAAAGCGTTGCTGTTCCAAACAATATGTTCGAGTCCTGCGACAGGCTCACAACGGTTAATTTCGAGGCTGGCGCAACCAGTATCGGCCAGAGTTCGTTCAACGGCTGCAAAGCGCTTACATCGTTCACCATCCCGTCGGAAGTAACCAGCATCGGCCAAAACGCTTTCGCCAATTGCGGCTTCACTTCTATGCCGGAAGGATGGGGGCGTGCCGGTATTACTTACGGTTCACAGCCATTTGTCGGCTGTCCCATCACATCCATTACCTTCCCGGACCATTGGACGGAAGTCCCGTCTGGCTTTTGCCGCGAGTGGAAGCAGCTGCAGACGGTGAATCTTGGCAGCGGTATTACTGCAATTCGGAGCATGGGCTTCTACTACTGCTCTGCCCTCACAGAGATCACAATTCCGAGTCAGGTTAATACGATTGAGTATATGGCCTTTGGATATACCGGGCTCACCAGCCTTCCTTCCGGTTTGAACAAGGCGGGGGTGACGTTTGGAACTAATGTCTTTTCGAACACCCCGCTTACAAGCGTCGACATTTCCAATTGGACATCCGTTCCCGAGAATTGCTTCTCGTCATGCAAAAGCCTGTCTTCCGTGACATTCGGAGAGGGGCTCGTATCCATTCTGCATCATGCTTTCTCAAACTGCACGTCGCTTACGTCGGTATCGTTACCGTCCTCGCTGAACCGTATCGACCAGTACGCATTTGCTTCCACCGGGCTCACAGGTTTGCCCGTCGGCCTGAAGAATTACGCCACCGCCGGAGACCATATCTTCAGCAAAGTTCCTTTCACGGAGATTACATTCCCCGATGCCTGCACTTCGATACCCAATGCGATGTTTGCCGAATGTGCGAGCCTTACGACGGTCCATCTTAACCATGTAACCAATCTGGATGCCTATTCGTTTGCATATTGCAGTCAGCTGTCAACAGTGAACGCTCCGGAATTGGAAACCGTGGCGGCTTATTCATTCTATCGCGATTACGTGCTCCAAACCATTTCATTGCCAGCGGTAAGAACTCTTGCGAACGAGGTGTTCCTTGAGGCAAGCAACCTCAAAACAGTGGATATCGGTACCGGCATCCAGTCTATCGGCAAGGATTGCTTCAAGTCGATTTCCGACATGCGGTCACTCATTATCCGTCGGGCCGATGCCGTTCCAACACTCACAACCCGGCTTAACGAAAACAATCCCGTTCCACTGATTTATGTTCCGGCCGCTCTGGTGGCCACGTACAACGCCACATCGCCCTGGAGCAATTACGAGGCCTATATCCGTCCCATCGGCAGCGGCGAAGAAAAGGGCGGTTCTATGGACGACTATAGCAATGGAGGAAATCTGTGATGAAAAAGACTCTTATCATATTGGTTTCTGCGCTGGCCCTTGCGGCTTGCGCAAAGGAAGAAAAACTCTCTTCACCGCTTGTTTTCCGCGCCCAGCTGGACGACGAAACAAAGGTTTCCTTCAGCGCCGGAAAGATGAATTGGGTGGCCGGTGACGTAATTCGCGTGAGTAATGGTACCGATTGGGCCGATGTTACCCTGTCGGCCTCGGATATCACACCGGACGGCCGCACGGCTGTGTTCTCGGTATCTTCGTTGGCGGCGGCATCTACCTATTATGCCGTGTATCCCGCAACCAGTTGCGGTTCGGGCTTCACGCTGGACGGCGGAAATGTTGTTGTGGCGCCGTCATCGGCCCCTTCCGAAAACAATGTCTTCACCTGCGTTTCATCTTGCAGTGCGGATGATCTTTCGCTGAAATTCCATCATCCGATGGCTCTGATTATCGTTACCACAACTTATTCCGCAGTAGACCACGTGACTCTTCGCACAATCGGCGGGCAAACACTGATGGGCAGCATCAGCGTGAATCCTTCCACCGCAGAGTCGTCCTGGGCTGTAGAAGGAGCCACTTCCGTAACGGCTCAGATTGTGAACAAGAAGGCGATTATTGAACTGCCTGCGACCGGATACTATAACAACGGGCTTGCCCTGGATGTTTACGACAGTGGCAACACCCTGCTTGGCACTGTTTCCAAGACCGGCAGGCGTACGGTTGCCAAGAACACATATTATTCTTTTGCCACAGGCACATTGAGTGGCGTCCCGGTGGCTACCGTAGGGGGGACCAGTTACACGAGTTTCCCTTCTGCGATTTCTGCGTTAAACACGTCCGGTGGTACGCTCACGTATGCCGCTGATTACTCTTCCGAGATAACGTTCAATAACGCTGTTGACGGTATAGTAGATATGGCGGGCAACAACCAGGGCGGTAAACTATGGCTGCAGAACAATACGGGCACCATCACAATGCGCAACGGCACATGCACCCAAACTGGCGACTGTTTCGACGGCAAGAGCGGCTTCAGTGACGGCTACACCGGCAAAGTTATTCTGGAAAACATGACGGTCTGCGGCATCCTCTGGACCGACAGCCATCCTTTTGAAATACGCAGCGGCAACTATAACATAGTCCGCAACATGTACTTCAACAGCATCGACCGCTCACTTTATCCCGACAATGGCACTATCACCATCACTGGGGGCTCGTTCCAAAACTTCGAAGACTACCCTGTCGGCGGCTGGTCTTATGGCGATTACATCATCTCCGGCGGCACTTTCGCCTTCGACCCCCGCACCAAAACCAACGTCACCATCGTTTCCGGCTATCACGTAGAGCAGGTTTCCACCACCGAGTACCGCGTCGTTGCGAATTAGCCTTGGCGGCTAACACACTGTAATAGTCCTCTGGTCAGCACCAGAGGACTATTTTCACCCCCCCCCCGGTGGGGAAGATGTGATTTCAGGGGCTTGATCTTCTCCAAAACTTAACGTCTGTCCAGGACTTTTGGAGAAGGTCCCCGGCATAAAATCACATCTTCCCCAAGAACGGGCGTGTGGGCAGGGCCATTGGCGTTACACGTCGGAGAGGCCGTGGTCGCGGAGGCGGCCGCGGAGCATGGCGATGACGTCTTTTTTGGTGTCGATGGAGTCGCGGAGGTCGGAAATCTGCTGGTTCAGGCCCTCGATTTCCTGATTCAGTTTGGCGATGCGCTCTTCGTAGGCGTCGATGATTTCCTGGCGCTTGCGGCCATAATCGGCCTGGGCCTCCTGGAGAGTATGTACGTCCTCGGAGATGCGATACCCGAGAACAAGTTCAGACGGCGACACGTTGTTCAGGGCGGCGAATTTCTCCACGTTTTCGTTGAGAAGCCGTGTTTTTCCTTTTTCCATGCTTATGTAAGAGGCCCTCGATATGCCGAGCTTTTCTGCCATCTCCTTCTGGGAGATCTTTTTCTCCTGACGGATCCTGCTGATGTTGTCCCTGAGTTCTTTTTCCATGTTCGTTTTCCTTTACAACCGGGACAAAAGTATGTAAAGGAATTTCGGAAACGCGTATAAGAAATCTTTACATTGTAAAGAAAAAATTTACATTATTAAAAAACACATACAAAAAGACATAAAAAACATAAATTTCTGCACTCCGGTGTAAAGAAACCCTTGACATTTTAGCGCACGGTGTATAGCTTTGCCGAAAACCGTTTGTGTTATGAAAACCGTAGAAAAAGCGTACAAGTCCCTTTGGAAGCTCATCGACAAAGAGCAGATCCACCTCCACACCTTAGATTTCACCTCCGTATGCGAGCGCCTTCACGCGAACGAGGCGCAGCTTAACGCCCTTCTCGAAGAAGAACTCGGCTACAACGGAGCCGAACTCCTTCTCTCCTTGCGCCAGCGGCATTTTCAAAGCTAGAGTCAGACAGTTAATGTCCGGGGGCGTGTCCACCCCCGGACACGGGCAGGGGGAGGGGCCCGCAAGATACAAGTTCTGCGTAGCAGGACGCAGTAGATTGTGGGAGGGGCCGAAGTGGAGCAAAGCGGAACGGAGTCCCCCGGGCATTAACTGTCTGACTCGTTTGAAAATTTCTAGAACAGGCTGGGTTCGAGTTCCTTTACGTGGAAGCTTTTGCGGTGCCAGGGGGTATAGCCGAAGCGTCGGATGGCTTCGATGTGCTCGGCGGTGGGGTAGCCCATGTTGCGGTCCCAGCCGTACTGGGGATAGTCGGCTGCGATGCGGCGCATGAACTCGTCACGATGGGTTTTAGCAAGCACTGAGGCGGCCGCGATGGAGGCGTAGGTGGCGTCACCGTGAACTACCGTTTGGTAGTCCTTGAAGCCATATCCCTGGAAGGGGCGGAACTTGTTGCCATCGACCAGTAAAAATGCCGGTGCTGGATTCAGGCGGGCCACTGCGCGTTGCATGCCGGTGACGCTGGCCCAGAGGATGTTGAGGCGGTCGATGTCATCGACACTAACCTCCTCCACCGCCCAGGCTATGGCTTCGCGCTCGATTATCGGCCTAAGCTCTTCCCGGGCCTTTTCGGTCATTTGTTTGGAGTCGTTCAGAAGGGGATGGAAGAAATCTTCCGGAAGTATCACCGCGGCGGCGAAAACCGGGCCCGCAAGGGGGCCTCTGCCGGCCTCGTCACAGCCCGCTTCGAGGCGTCCGGATTCCAAATATGGTTTTAGTTGCGGCTTCACGCTCGCAAAGATAGGAAAAATAAATAAAAATCGTTACCTTTGCACCCTTCGCGCAAAGAACGATAAAATTTAAACTATACCAATGAAAACTTACAGCACAAAAAACATCCGCAACGTCGTCCTCATCGGCGCATCGCGCAGCGGTAAAACCACCCTTTCCGAAGCTATGCTCTTCGAAGGCAAGGTGATCGACCGCCGCGGCTCCGTGGAAGACAAGAACACTGTCTCCGACAACACCGAGTTCGAGCAGACCAACCAGAAGTCCATCAACGCCACTCCGCTTTACGCAGAGTTCGAAGGCAACAAAATCAACTTCATCGACGCTCCCGGTTCCGACGATTTCTCCGGCGGCGCCCTTTCCGCTTTCAAGGTGGTGGAGGCAGCCGTGATGGTGATGAACGGCACCGCAGGCATCGAGGTTGGCACCTCCCTTTTCGCCAGGTATGCCGACCAGTACAATGTTCCCATGCTCATCGCCGTGAACCAGATGGATCACGACAAGGCGAACTGGGACGGCGTGAAGGCCGCACTCAAGGAAGAATTCGGCAGCAAGGCCATCCTCTGCCAGTTCCCCGTGAACCCCGGTCCCGGCCTGGAAGGCTTTGTGGATGTTGTGAATATGAAGTTCTACAACCGCAAGAACGAAGAGCAGGACATCCCCGCCGCTTATGCCGATGAGGCCGAAGAACTCCGCGCAGAACTCATGGAGAAAGCTGCAGAAGGTTCCGACGAACTGATGGAGAAATTCTTCGACACCATGGAACTTTCCGACGACGAACTGAAGGAAGGTCTCCGTCTGGCAATGCTCAAGGGCGATGCAGTTCCCGTGTTCTGCGTTGCAGCAAAGGAAAACATCGGCGTAAGGCGCCTTATGGACGCCATTGTGCACATCGTCCCTTCACCCGAAGGCCGCAAGGAGAAGACTCTGGACGGCGGCGAGCTGGTTTGCAACCCTGCAGGTCCCGTTGCCCTGTTCATCTTCAAGACCAGCGTGGAGCAGCACCTCGGTGATGTTTCCTATTTCAAGGTGATGAGCGGTACCCTCAACGAGGGCGCAGATCTCGTGAACCCTGAAACCGGCAACGCAGAGCGTCTTAGCGCAATCTATGCGGTTGCAGGCGCAAAGAAGGAGAAAGTCGCCTCCATCAGCGCGGGTGACATCGGTTGCGTCATGAAACTCAAGGCCGGCAAGACGGACGTTACCCTTGCCCAGGCCGGTGTGGACGCCATCCAGCACATGGTATTCCCGGACTTCAAGTACCGCACCGCCATCAAGGCCGTGGACAAGAACGACGAGGCCAAGGTTGGCGACGCCCTGAACAAGATCGCGGCACAGGATCCCACCATCAACGTGGAATACTCCAAGGAACTCCGCCAGACCATCCTTTCCGGTATGGGCGAGCAGCACATCAACTATGTGAAGTGGAGAGTAACCAACGAGTTCAAGCAGAATGTTGAACTCTACGCTCCCAAGGTTCCTTACCGCGAGACCATCACCAAGATCGCAACCGCACAGTACCGTCACAAGAAGCAGTCCGGCGGCGCCGGTCAGTTCGGTGAGGTGCATCTGCTGGTCTGCCCCTACGTGGAAGGACAGGAAGCCCCCAAGAACTTCAAGATCGACGGCAAGGACACCGTGTTCAACTTCAAGAGCCAGGACATCACCGACCTCGAGTGGGGCGGCAAGCTGGAATTCTACAACTGCGTGGTGGGTGGTTCCATCGACCTCAGCTTCATGCCCGCTATCCTTAAGGGTATCAAGTCCAAGATGGAGGAAGGCCCGCTCACCGGTTCCTATGCCCGTGACATCC
>JAEEUZ010000015.1 GCA_016290725.1 Bacteroidales bacterium
CCGAAAAGACTCCCAGCAGATGTGATACGTTATACATCGGCACACCATCCAGAAGAAAAAGATTCTCATCTGCTCCACCACCCCTGACATAGATGCCGGCCGTTCCCTCCATTCCGCTTTGAACGCCCGGCATCAGTTGGATGGTTTTCAGAATATCTGGGTCTCCCAAAACCACCGGTGTGTTCTTGACATCACTAATTGACACATGTACAGCGCCAACGGTAGTCTTGCGCGAAGCGGTAACGACCACCTCCTGCAACAACGCCTCTGGCTCCATCATAATAGTAATAGTACTGTCTGCGCCCTGTCCGATTACGCACACATAATCTTTATAACCGAGGTAATTAACAACAATTGTATCGGGCTGCTGTCTTAATGGCAGCGAGAAAAAGCCATAACTGTTACTGACAGTAACACCGTTGTGCGCAGTTTGTATACCGGCTCCTATAAGAGATTCACCGCTTTCTGCATCCAGAACAAACCCTGAAACCGAACGGGTTCGAGACTGGGAATAAGCGGGCTGTAAGAATATCCCCAAAAGGGCCATCACAGCGACTCCCCTTGCCAGATCGATGTTGAACGACATTAATCAGGGCTTTGAATAAACCATTTTTACTTTTCCGACATAATACTTGTCGGTAGCGAAGTCAGGGGTAATGAATTCCGGGAAAATAATTACAACTTTACCGTCTTCAATGCTCTCTAAATAGCAACTTATGTGGTTCATCTGTGATGTCGTTTTATCATAAAAAGTGCTGGCCAAATAAGTATCTGCCGAAAATGTACCATCCTCAGAAACCGTATAAGGTATTATCGCGAAGCAAATACCGAACAATACAATTGGACTCTCATACTCTGATGGCTTGGGATTATCTTCCAATTTGATAGTGCCATGGGAATAAGCGATATACATGGCTGTTATTGAGCCCTTGTATAAACGCGCATCCTTATCGTAAGTGGCTTTTCCGGTATGCAATTCTTTTGTTGACAAGTATTTATATGGAGAAATAGCAGCGGAGTAATTAGCACACTTTTTTATCTGAGCCAATATGTCATAACCAGATTCTTCAATCTCCTGTGTACATTGTATGGGGAAGTCTTCTTCCCATGTCACAGAAGTAAGTTCATAATCCAAATCTTCAACCATCGCCAGCGTTGCCCACGCGCGCGTATCCACATGCTTGACGCAAGAAGCAGAAAGCAACATCATGCCAAACAATAACCCGAGATGTTTCATGGCATTAATCGATATAACCATTATTTCACAAATTATTTCACAAATGTAGTTTATTAATTTTTTGCGGCAAAATAATAACTTCAACATTCCCCGTATTATAAGTCTTTAGCTTCACCGTATTCCAGGTAGTATCGGTTACAACTTGGTTTATATACTGAACCTGAAAGGCGCCAAGATTATCATCCGAATCTGTCATTGAGACCGAATATCCAGAGACATTGGTAAACTCATGATTTTCAGATGTGCCATATGATGTTTTCATAATGTTGTTTTTTTCGAGGGACAAAGTTACTACCCTATATGGATAGTCTCCAAAAAAACGGCCTGGAAAAACCTTACACTCGGCTATTTAAAATCGGCCTCCTACGCGCGCAGAAGGCCGATTTTGGAACAACTCTAATAATAAAACCTTACACCCCTTTCAACGACGAGCGTAATGCGCTGAGAATTAAGCACTTACGCTCCAAGCCCATAACACGGGTGCGATTAATAGCATTAATACATTGTAAATCAAATGATTAACCAATATGGTCAAGATAATCTTTCTTGAATGAAACACTCGACTCCTGAATCTTCTTTTTAATTCTGGACTTCCTTGTATAGACCGACGCCAGCGAAGGCATATTGAAAATGATACAAAGTGTAGTTGCATCAAAACCAACGAAAGTATAACATACAAAACGATAGTCTTCTTCCTTTAATGAGGGAAAATCCTCCCTAAAATGAATCATTATATCCTCAAGAGACTTGTTCACCATGCTTTCGAACCTCTCATGACCAGCCTTATCTCCGTTTATATCCTTAATCAATTCGTGAACCTTTTCATATACAATACGTTGAGAATCTCGGCGTTCATTTGCCAATAAAAAAGTTTCGCATAATTCTCCCAAGCGTTTGAACTGGTTCTTATAAATGAAGGAATACTCTGTTCTCAATTTCGACAATGTCTGTTCCTTGGAAGCTATTTCCTGCCGTAACAGAATCCTCGTTTCTTCTGATTCTTTCAAACGAGTTCGCATAGACTCTGCTATTTCAGCTATCTTGATTCTCTCTTTCCGGAACAACTCTGTCCTCTGTCTGATAATAACTAACAAAACAACTATTAGCACTATAAGGGCAACAAGTACAATAAGGACTTCGTATTGCTTTGTCTTTTGCTCCAAAAGCATTTTGCTGTTTTTTAAGGCAAAGAAATCTTTCTGTGCCCTTACGGTGGAGTGAGAAAGAGTGATATTCAGCAGTGAGTCCTGATATGTCAACGACTTCTGCAACAGGGAATACGCCTCTTTGTAATCTCCCATCTTTTCATATGTGGCAGATTTCCAGATATCTACAATAGAATAGTCTTTCCCGTCAAGAGAATACAATTGCGAATAAATAGCTTCAGCTTCGTTTGTGTGTCCACATGCAGACAGTGCATATGCATAGGCGGCATATAGATTTGTATTGCGCAAGTAGCCATACTCTGATACAACTTCTTGCATATAAGACAATGCCCTTTCGTTATCCTTTTTCGGTCCGGACAACAGGACCAGTGCATAGTCTTCTTTTACGTAACGCACTATATATTCAGGGGTTGACAAATCTGATAATAGTTGTTCGTAAAGCGGTCCCGCCTCATCATATCTGCGAGCATTAGTATATGCCTGGGCCATTCTGTAAAGAGTAGAATGATAATACCCGCTTTTACCCCAACGGTCAAAAGCATCTGCCGCCAACTTGACATACTTTATTTCCTCTTCGGGAAGATGAGTACGATTATATACATCTGAAATGGCCAGATACACCAAACCGACATATTGCAAATCCGTGGCGTTTTGAATTAATGACTCGGCATTGGACAGTGATACTATAGCATTGTCATATTCTTTTCTGTTGAAGTATATTATCCCCTCGGAATAATACGCTTTCATCTTTTCATCTACAGTTCCAAGCCTGGAATAATAGTCAATAGCAGGCTTTATTACGGACATATCCGTCGTATCAACGTAATTCTTGTCAAGAGCCATCGCATAAAGCAAAGAAAACTTTGCTCGAGTACTCTTTGATTTGACTACTGAACTGTCGATCTTTTCCAGAACCGCCAATGCACTGTCTGGACGGTCCTGTATATACGATTCCACATCGTCCAACTCATTTTTAATCCCCGCCCCATCAGTGCAGGAAGCAAAAAGAACAATCTGTAAAACTATAATGGCAGGTATAAGAATATGCGTTTTCATCCGATTCCTAGCTATTGGTTTCAATTATCCATTGACGATAAAATGGATCCTCCAATTCGTATCCGTCTGAATAAATAACATACCCTTCCTTTTGCAACCTTTTCAATGCACTGTAGATTGTGCTGGTCCTGTGTTCTCCTGTCTGAAGCGGAGAACCGGAAGCCAAATGCTGGAGAATCCATTTATTAGTGCGGTTGAGTTTTATCCACAGGCGTTCATAATCCAATCCGTGGGTCCTGACAATATAATTAATTGCAACAGGGAATACATCCTGAATGTCGGGTTGAAGAGCTTTAATTTGCCAGATGGTTGCAGCTAATTGCTGAGAGTAATATGGATGGCAGGATGTATAGTCTAGTATCAAATCGGCAATTTGGCCACTTGTCTCCGGAAAGAAACCCGACAGACGTTCTGACAAATACTTATGGAAATCTGCTCTTGGCAGCTTTCCCAGCCGCATCATCTCCCCAAAATGATAGAACGGGGATTTTTTGTTTTCAAATATTTCGCTCATCATGCTTTCCTGGCTTCCCAGCATAATGTAGTTGATATGCTTCTGATCCTGCATGATTGAACGAAGTTGCTTATCCAGTTTGGGAGCAATCTCTTTTATCTCCTGAAATTCGTCAAGCACAAACACCAATCTGTCTTTTTCCGTGCTAGTCTTTTCCAAAAGGCCCATTACATCCTCGAGGAGGGTATTACTATCAACTCCTGGCACAAAAGAAACACTTATGGCCCCTGAAACGGGATTCGACGTTATTGTTGGGACGATCCGGAAATGTTCGAAAAAATGCCGGATCCGCTCCAGCGGGTATAGCTTAAAGAATTCCCGAAGTATTTTTGCCGACAGATCCTGAACGGATGTCACCTGTTGAAGATTTACTGTTATGCTCCTTCTGCCACTCAATTTCAGTGCCTTTGCCACAACACTGCTTTTACCGAAACGTCGTGGACTTATGAGGACAAGATGATTTGGGCTATTGATAAACTGCCGGATATATGTCACTTCATTTACCCTGTCGGTAAAGTATTCTTCATCTACAACAGTTCCGAATTTAAAAGGATTCTCCATATTACGCAAATTTTTGTTACGATATTTTTCGTTACGAACTTTTTCGTAATGCAAATATACTACATTATCTCTATCGAGCAAAATATTTGTTACATTTGTGCATAACACACGTTATATAGTCAGATGGCGGATTATTTGACAGAAGCTTTCCTCCGGATCCGGGGAAAACTGATGGCGGGATCGAAGCGTTTGCTGCGCGATACCGCCTCGTCGGAAGACGCCCTGCAGGATGCTTTCGTGAAGCTTTGGGGCCGATATAGGATTGGCTCTCCCGCTGAGGCCGAGGCCCTGCTGAACCGAACTGTAAGGAACACATCCGTGGATGTGCTAAGGCGAAGGAAAACCATCCCCCTTGAAGGCGACATGCCGGGGGACGATGATAACCTCGCAGAAAGAGAGGCCCTGTTCAAGAAGGTGGAGAAGTTGATAAACAGCAGCCTGAGCGAACTACAACAATATATAATCCGACGTCACGAATACGAAGGTGCAACCCTAAAAACTGTTGCGAAAGAACTTGGAATGACTCATTCCGCGGTGAGAATGCAATTGTCAAGAGCCAGAAAAACAATAAGAGACAGGTACAATGAACAAGAACTATTATAAAAAACTGAGTCTGAAATATTTTGAGGCAACGTTATCCCCCAGGGAGGAGCGCCGCCTGAAGGCTTTTCTGGCCACAACTCGGGACCCGGATTTCGATGATGCAAAAGCCGTGGCGGGCTACTTTGCCGCCGGGCGTGCTGCCGCAGGCAGGATAGTTCGCCCTGCGAGTTGGAGATGGATACCCGTCACGGCCATTTCGGCCGCCGCAGCGATAGCCGTCATCGTAGGAGTCCACATCGGCAAGGAAAAACAGATTCCCGGCAACGAAGCTCTCGCATCTATGGAAAATACCCTTGCGTCCATCTTCTCTTCAGGAACGGATGTTGAGACCGAACTTTCAGGAATAATGAACCAATGAAACGAATACTTTTTATATTTTTGCTCTGTTTTGCCGGCATTTCCGCATTCGCGCAGGAAGGGCTTTACATCGAGGACTTGTTTGAAGGAAGGGTTATTCCTTTAAAACACATGAAGCGCTCCTTCATAAGCGGCTCGGAGTTACACCCGTATGGGCTGGACACATATAAAAGCCTTAAATTCAGCGTCGATGAAGGGGACTTCCACACCGTAGAAGTTCTTGTAATGAAGGATGCCAACGCATCCACCGACAAACAAACCGTTTTCTCCGGCGACCATCTCACCTACGCGGTGATATGTTTTCCTCCCACGCTCACGGGTCTCAACCGCTTCCTGTGCTTCCAGGCTGTGAAAAAAAAGGGCAAATGGGATGTGACGGTGGTATACCTCAGAGGCACAGCCACGGTGGAAGACCTGGACGCTATGTTCAACAAAAAACGCAAATAATCCAAGCCATGAATAAGTATTTAACCCTCTTTCTGATTGCAGCCTTCGCTTCAACGGTAGTTTATGCCCAAGGACAGCTGGATTTCGACAATCCCGCCATTCCGGGAGTAATCGGCATGGAAAACAGTGCCGATGTAGTGTCCGGACATTCCGTATCACTTACGGTCATCGGCCTGGAATACAGTTACGAACAACGGCTGGGCGGATACTGGTCACTCGTCATGCGGGCAGGCTTTCCCATTGCCATTTGCGACATCACCACAGTTACCCAGCAAAGCGAGGGTAATTATTCTTTTTCCAGAACATTCAATTTCGGTCCAAGGCCGGGAATAGTCATCGAACCGCGATACTATACCAATATGGAGAGACGCTTCCTGAAGGGAAAGAAAACGGCCAACAACTGCGCCGACTTCGTAAGCCTTCCCATAAAAGCATATTCCACACATTTGGAAGACATCTACTTTTCCCTTATACCCACATACGGCATCCGCCGCGGCAGCAATCACTGGTTCCGGGAATACACCTTTGGCGTTGGCTTCCACAGCATGGGAGCGATACTTCCGCACCTGAATTTCAGGATCGGCTATACATTCTAATTAGTATCTATAATGAAGAAAGCATTTTCAATACTTATATCCTGTTCATTTCTGCTTGTCTCCTGTTTCTCAATACCGCTTGAGTATCACTGGGAGCAATCAACAAAAGGAGCGGATACCTATAAGGCCCTGCTCCAACAAGGTGTCCCCAGAAATGTCGCCAACGATTTCTGCACAAGGTATCCCGGGTGCGGAGGAGTTTCCGCAAATAGTTGGAAAGAAGACAACGGACGCGACTTATGCCGAATCTATTTCTCCAACTCTGAAGGATTCTCCTCTACCGCATATTATGTCAACCAGAAATGGTCGGCCACCCAGACTGTTTTGGACAAAGAGACTTTCATGCAGTTCCTTCCCCGCAAAGTGCTTGCTTCATACCTTTCCGTTGCCCCGGAAAACGAGAACTATGACGGTGACAGTGATTATATAGTATTCATTGACAGGACTAATATCGCGCACCGTCAGTATGAGTTCAGTTTTAAAGTCAAAAACGAAAACAACCAGTTCCTCCTTTACAATATTCTGATTATCGATGACGGAACCATTCTGGAATCAGCGAATGGGCACTTCTTCAATCCTGTATGTGTCTACGACATCGATGAATCTCTGGCATGTGTAAGACAGGCATACCCTGAATGCGAACTGCTCGGGATGGTTCATAACGGCAATCATCTCTATTTTATCAGGGACGATGGTGCCGTTGAAAAGGTAACTGTCGCAAAAAACGACGAAGGATATACTATCTGGTCTGAATTCTAGGCAGGTGTAACGCCGATACCAGGATCAGAAGGCAAGACCAGGCGGCCATCTTCGACGCGTACGCCGGTGAAGCGGTCGTTGGAAATGAGGAGGTTGCCGTCCAGGTCGGCAAAGTCTACGGCGGGGCTCAGCTGGGAGGCGGCGGAGACGGCGCAGGAGGTTTCAGTCATGCAGCCGATCATCACTTTCATGCCAAGGGCGCGGGCGAAGGTGAGCATTTTCCAGGCTTCGCGCATGCCAGTGCATTTCATAAGTTTGATGTTGATGCCGCTGAAGACGCCTTCGAGCGCCTTCACATCGGATAGTCTCTGCACGGATTCATCGGCAAAGACGGGAAGGGGGCTGCGCTCCGTGAGCCAGGCGGTATCGTCCACCGCGGCAACGGGAAGGGGCTGCTCCACCATCACAACTCCGTGCTCCTTGAGCCAGAAAATCATGTCCAGGGCCTCAGAGCGGTCTTTCCAGCCCTGATTGGCATCGACGGCCAGCGGCAGATCCGTCACTTCGCGGATTGCTCCTATCATCTCCTTATCTCCCGGAAGCCCCACCTTTACCTTTAATATATTAAAGCGCCCGGCGGCTTCCAGCGTCTTTTCTTTCACAACCTCCGGAGTATCTATGCCGATGGTGAATGTGGATGACGGCGCCTTCGCCGGATCCAGGCCCCAGATGCGGTACCACGGGGCTCCGAGCAGTTTGCCCACAAGATCGTGAAGGGCTATGTCGATGGCGGCTTTCGCCGCGCTGTCGCCTTCCGAGAGCCCATCCACATACTCCAGGATTTCCTCCAGCATGAATGGATCGCCGAACTGCTCCAGATTCACCTTCTGCAGGAACGCGGTTACCGATTCCACGGTCTGGCCAAGGTACGGCGGCATCGAGGCCTCGCCATAGCCAATGATGCCTTCGTACTCGATTTCCACCTGCACGTCCGGCGTGGTTTTGCGGCTGTAGGACGATACGGTGAAGGTGTGCCTCAGCTGAAGCTCATACGGGAAGAAGCGGAGGTGCAATTTTCCATCGGCCTTGATGATATGAGGCCCGCCGGAGGTGATGCTCCTTCCGGTACACGAAGAGAGTGCGGCACCGGCCGCAACCAGTCCTGCCGCTTTTATGAAGCCCCTTCTTTTCATCTATTCCAGATAATAGGGATTGGTCCAGTAGGTGTTGATTTCCCTCTTCTTGTCGATGAGGTGGAGGAAACGGCCGCCATACAGAAGCGTGGGCGAATTGCCGGCATCGTAGATGGGATCTCCCGGTATGAGGCTGTTCAGATGAGCCTTGCCGATGCAGTGGAGGAATATCCCGTCGCCCATGTAGAAGCCCACGTGGCGAACGCGCCCGGTTTCCTTTACGCCGAAGAACAGAAGATCTCCTGGCTGGAGTTTATCTATGCCTGCCGATGTGTCTATACGCTGTGTAACCGGAGCCTGCTGGCCCGCATCGCGCGGCATGATGATGCCGTGGAGGGCCAGTACGGTGCGCACATAGCCGCTGCAGTCGAAGCCCTTGGGCGATGTTCCGCCCCATACATACGGGAAGCCCACCATCTTGAGCGCAGTCTCCAGGATGGCATCTGCGTCCTGACGCACCGTTTCGCGGAATTCGTCGTCCGGCATGGCATCTTCCCTGGAAATATAGCCTTCGCGGCCGCTGGGGAAACGGACGTGGAGATAATCCCTGCCGTCAATACCCCTCACTTCGTCCAGGAAACAGAGGCGGTCCCCGCCCACAACATCAGATACGGTGTCTCCGTTTTGGTCCGGGTGCGATTTCACGATTGAGAACAGGGCGGTTACCATAACCTTGGGGGCAGCATTCCATTCATGGTACTTCTGTTTGTCCATACGGACTATTCCGTCCCGGTGCACATAGCCGGTGTAGCCGTCCGGGGTTTGGATCTGGGGCCAGCCCTTCTCCACGCCCAGCACATGCACGGGCGTACCAAGGAGGGCCTGGGTAACCATTTCGGCCGTATACGTGGGATTCCTGCGGATGTTGCACACGGAGATATCCACCACTCCGTAGTCTTGTGCAAGCCCCTGGAAGCACAGCGCCAGGAGGGCCAGAAGGGTAACGATTCGTTTCATACGTTACAAATATAAGCATAATATTTGCATTTAACGGGAATATACTGTTTATTTGTAACGTCAAAAACCACAGAGTTATGAAACGCTCATTGATAACAATCGCATGCATGCTGCTGGGAGTAGCTGCATTCGCACAGTTTAACGATACTTCTTATTCCGGCCTCCTGGAGCGCCACAACGGCGGCATGAGACTGGACGGAACAGACCTCACACCGGACGAAATGGCAATCATCCTTGCCGATGTGAACGGCGTAGACCGCACCCTCGACTGGGAATCATACAAGAGGAAAAGGGCCCTTGGTGAAGGCCTCATCATAGGCGGTTCTTCAGCAGCGGCGGCGGGCGCCGTTGTATTTGTGGGAACAACCGTAGTGTGGGTTCTTGTAGCCGCCCTTGGAGGCGGCATCGCCGCTGTAGCCTCCGGTGGGGATGATGATAGCACCCAGAGCGCCGTGGACGATATCTCCAAACAGTTCGCTCCCTGGTTCTGGGGCAGCGGAATCCTAACCGGCGCGGGCGCCGTTACGGCCATATCGGGCATTCCCATCCTTGTCGTGAACAACAAGAAGCTTAACGGGATTGTGAACGAGTGGAACCAGGCCCAGGGCAACGTCGTCGCCTCAGACATCTCCCTCAACTTCGGCGCCGCCCCTTCCGGCATCGGCCTCACGCTGAACTTCTAGAAGCGCGAACATAATAAAAACAGAGAACCGATTGATTCGGTTCTCTATTTTTGTAGGGACGATCGGATTCGAACCGATGACCTCTTCAATGTGACTGAAGCGCTCTAAACCAGCTGAGCTACGCCCCTGTTTCCAAAAGGGATTGCAAAGATATACCCTTTTTTCGAAATTACAAAAAAAACTTAATTCATCTCCAGGAGTTCATCCATTATCTCGCGGTTGTTGGCCAGGCGGGGCACCTTGTGCTGGCCGCCCAGTTTGCCGTGTTTGCGGAGCCAGTCGTCGAACAGACCCTTGCGGGCGGGCACGAGTTCCAGATGGGACAGGACGATATCTTCGAAACGCTTGGCATCGTAATCCGAGTTCAGGGAACGCAGGGCAGAATCCAGCTGCATGGTGAAGTCGTCCATGGAATCCGGCTCGTGGGCGAATTCTATGAGCCACTGGTGACGGGCTTTGCCGTGTTCGTCCATGTACACGGGAGCGGCTGTGTACTCGCGCACTTTGGCTCCGGTGGTTTTGCAGGCTATGTCGATTCCCTTTTCAGCATTCTCCACGATGAGTTCCTCGCCATAGGCGTTGATGAACTGGCGGGTGCGGCCGGAAATGGTGAACTTGTACGGATCTTTCTGCGTGAAACGGATTGTATCCCCGATAAGGTACCTCCAAAGGCCGCAGGACGTGCTTATGACCATGGCGTAGTTCACGCCGGTTTTCACCTCCCACAGAGGAATCACCTGCGCATCCTTCTTCCCAAGCTGTGAAAGCGGGATGAACTCGTAGAACACATCATAGTCTACCATCAGGGTGAGAGCCGGATCCGAAGGGTCCGTTTGCACGCCGAAGAAGCCTTCCGACGCGTTGTAGGTTTCAATATAATGCAGCGAGGGGGCGATTTTCTTGTACAAATCCCTGTACGGGGTGAAGCCCACTCCGCCGTGGCAGAAGAGTTCCAGATTCGGCCAAACCTCCTCCAGTGTTTCCTTGCCGGAGATTTCCAGCATGTGGCTCAGCACCGACAGCCACCAGGACGGAACGCCGCTGATAGTTGCCACATTGGTATGCATGGCATACTGCGCCAGTTTTTCCCTCTTCTCGCCGAAATCGCTTATGGAGGCAATCTCCATGGGCGGGCCGAACTTCATCAGTTTGCGGAGGAAAGGATGGATGGACGATGTCATGATGGCGCTCACGTCTCCCGTGCGGGAGGTGGGAGTATCCAGAGTGGGGTCGAAACTGCCGGAAAGGATGAGGGAGTGGCCGCGGCTAACCCTGGATTTCTTGTTGTGTCCAAGATAAACTGCCGTAGCGTCGTGGCCGCCCATCATGTGCAGGCGCCTGAGGCCTTCTTTCGTTACGGGGATGAACTTGCTGCGCCCGGCGGTGGTGCCGGAAGATTTTGCGAAAAACTTCACCTGCCCGGGCCAGAGGACATCCTTTTCTCCCTGGCGCATGCGTTCGATACGCTCCTGAAGGTCGTCATAAGAGGAAACGGGGACGTTGGCCACAAAATCACGGTAGCCGTTCATGTTCCTGAACTTGTGCTCCCTGCCCCACTCGGTATCCATCGCACGGCGGATGAGCCTCATCAGCACCCTTTCCTGCATATCCCTGGACTCAGAGGCATAACGGGCGATCGCTCTTCTGCGACCGCCGAGATATATGCTTACCAGTCTTGTTATAAAATCCATATTACAATTCGCGGGCTTCGATGAACCTGTTGCCGGTCTTGCCCTCGACCGAAGCCAGAAGCCCAAGTTCAATTACGTTTCCAAATTCGTCGTTTATACCACCGCCGAAGTAGCGCATATCCGGGAAAAGACGCATATATGAATTCACGATGGGAGGAATCCTGGTACCGAGGTCCTTGAGACTGGCCTTGAGAATGCGGTAATCCGCATTGAAATCCTCCCCGGTGAAAATAGATTCGTCCACATCGATGACCATCTGGTTCTTGGCGATGCCCGTCTGGCCCGGTTCCTCGTGAAAGCGCCTGCGGAAGAAGGCCATCAGAAGGCCCAGGGCCTGTTTGGGATAGTCCGGATAGACCGTTACCTTGCCTAGATAGTACTTGGTGCCGAACTCAGGCATAAGGGCTCCCACCCCGCGGAACAGCGCATCCAGAATGAAGATATTGCGCTTGGCGGCATCGGCCCCTGTTACCTGGAACTCGGTGGAGATGAAACTGCGGCTGAGCTCGATCGTCTGCGGAAACTCCTCCTTGAGGAATTTCTCACTGTAAGTGAAGAGGTGGGCCGACGGGATGAGCGGCTGGCCGTCGGCACCGAACCGGCAGTTCCTGCCCAATACAAACCTGTATCCGCCCAGAATCTCCGCTTTCTCCGGATCCCAGGCCACGAGCTGCTTGAAGCCGTAGGAAGGGTCCAGGTCGAAGTGGTCCAGGTCTGCCTCCATACCCGTGCCGCCGCCGTCTTTGCGGAAAGCCAGTTCGCGCACACGGCCCATTTCCAGCATAACGTTGGGGGCGATGACATTGTCCACCATATGGATTTCACAGCCCCCGTGCGGAGATTGGACGAACAACGTGTTCGAACCGAGCTCCGAGGTCAGCAGGGACTTCTCAACAGGTTTAATTACGTCTTTCATGGTTTAGGTCTGTCGGACAAATCCGATTGTACAAATTGCAAATTTAATTTGTCTTTGCCGTAAATCCAAATATCGGACAAATTACATGCACGCGGCTACGCGCGCAGCGAGTCGGGCGTTGTTCAGAACCAGGGCGATATTCGCTTCCAGGGAATCTCCTCCGGTAATGTCCTTGATACGCGCCAGCAGGAACGGGGTTGTCTCCTTTCCGCGGATTCCCTTCAGGCGGCACTCCTCAACAGCCTGGTCGATGGCGGCGTCTATCACCGCCTTGTCCATTGAATACTCCTCCGGGATGGGATTCGTAACCAGCATTCCTCCGCCCAGCCCCATCTCCTGTTTGACTTTGAAGGCCGATGCCAACTCCTCCGGCGTATCCACCCTGTAGTCCACGCGGAAGCCGCTTTTCCGGGTGTAGAACGCCGGCAGTTCCTCCGTGCCGTAGCCGATTACCGGAACGCCCTTGGTCTCCAGATACTCCAGCGTGAGGCCAAGGTCCAGGATGGATTTCGCTCCGGCGCAGATTACCATCACCGGAGTGCGGGACAGTTCTTCCAGATCCGCCGATATGTCCATGGTGGTTTCCGCCCCGCGGTGCACGCCGCCGATCCCTCCGGTTGCGAACACCTTGATGCCCGCCATCGCGGCGATTATCATGGTGGTGGTAACGGTTGTTGCGCCGTCCTCCCCGCGAGCAACCAGAACGGGCAAATCCCGCCTGGAGGCCTTTGTAACGGCGGTTCCCTTTTTACCCAGATACTCTATTTCCTCCGGAGTGAGCCCGGCTTTGAGTTTTCCGCCGATAACGGCGACAGTTGCAGGCACGGCGCCCGCCTCGCGTATCGCCGCCTCCACCTTCAACGCCGTTTCCACATTCTGGGGATACGGCATTCCGTGGGATATTATCGTGGATTCGAGCGCCACCACCGGCTTCCCCTTAGCAAGGGCTTCAGCCACGGGGGCCGACACGGAAAGATACTTGTTCATCGCTTAATCAATTTAGCCAGATCCGGATTAACCGCATCCTTGCATTCAATTGCGTATTTTGCGCAGCGCAGTCCCAGCTGAAGGGCTTCCTGGGCCGATGCCTGCGGCCCCGCGTGGATAATGCCCGCAAACAGGGCATCGCCAGCGCCGGTGGCATTCACCACCTCGCCGGGCAGCGCCGGGAATGCCCGGCCAATGCCGTCTTCGTACACCAGAGCCCCTTCCGAGCCAAGGGTAACATAACGCCTGCCGATTCCGGGCACGTTGGAAAGCACGGCATCCTCCAGGCGGTTGCACTTCACGGCGTGCACTCCGGAGCGGAACGACATCGTCATTGCATCGGCAATCCTGGAGGCTTTCGCAACCGAAACAGCATCCAGATACAGCGGAGGGATGCAATTGTCGATGAGCCAGGCGAGCGATGCGGCGGGGATGTTGCTGTCGGCCACGACCGCATCGGCCGAATTGATATCCTCCAGGCGGGCCTCCAGCCACGAAGGGGTTATCAGCTCGGGGGCTTTCATATCGGCCACTCCCCCGATGAGTTCTCCCTCCGGCGAATTGATGCACATGTAGCAGGAGCTGTCCACATCGGCCCTCGTCTCGGAAAGGCTAAGGTCAATTCCGGCCTTGAGGCAGGCATCGCGGCAGAGCGTGCCGAAGTCATCGGCCCCGAAAATCCCCGCGAAATGCACCTCGTCGCCCAAAAGGGCCAGATTGTGCGCGATGTTCCTGGCAACTCCGCCGGGAGAGATTCTGATGCTGCCGGGGTTCGAATCCCCGTGCCTGAATGTCTGGGCCGATGTGGCCGTGATGTCGGTGTTCGCACCGCCTATTACACAGATTCTCATTCTACTGAAGTACTAGGTTTTTGAAATCTTCTATTTCCCTTTCAGACACGCCTATTGCCTGAAGATAGTTCTCGCAGGCCTGCTGGAAGCTTCCCTCCGGCGAGCCATAGTTCTTTCGGATATACCTGCAGGAATTGCGGATTCCGTCTCGCGTATGCCGGTACACTTCCGCTTCACGGCCCATACTGTAGCCCCTCGGGGCGAAATAGGTGAGTTCATACTCCTTGCCGATATCCCATTCGCTCACCCCCAGAACGCCAAGGAGCAGAGCCGCCATCGTGCCTGTCCGGTCCCGGCCGGCCGAGCAGTGGAATATCACCCCTCTCCCCTCGTGCAGGCTTCGGACGATGAAGTGGAAACTCCGGGCAACTCCATCCTGGTATTTTCCGAGCATAGTGCTTCCGCCAAGCGGGAAACCGGGTGCACAGAACGCCACTCCGGGGCCGAGGGGCGAAAACTCCGGAACCACATCCTCTTCCCTGAGGTCCAGTTCTGCGCCGATCCCCAGAGCCCGGGCATCCTCGATTCCATCCCGGTTGATATACACCGACGTTCCGTCTTCACCCACGATCTTTCCGCTCCGGTACAGCTTGCGGTATCCCACAATCCGTCCGTCCTGCGTTTTCCAGCCGCCAAGGTCCCGGGCATTCCTCACCCTGTGCCGAAGATATGCCTGATGCAGAGTCCCCACAGTATAGAACCGGCCTCTGGAGATAGTGTCTCCACGAGCTCCCAGCACGAAATACATGTAATCCCTCCCGGGGACAAGATCATATATGTCCACAAAGGATGAATCCGCCGAGGCCGGGTAATCCCAGCCCCATGCCGAGTCGGGATACTCCTGCACCCGAACCTTTTCCGCCCCGGCCTTATCCCACTGCAGCCGCACCGTCGGCGGAATGTCGGCATCCCCGGGACCTCCGCCCGGGTACTCAAGGATGCGGGATACGGTATAATCATCGTCCGTATACTCCACCTCTTCCATGAAGCGGTCGATGCAAGGACTGGTAACCCTGAATGTGTCCGGCACCATCTCCGTATCCGCCACGCGCGGGTGCTGCCAGAGCGTGCAGGAGACGCCAAGCAGCAGCAACGCCGCCATGGCCGTCATCTGGATTGCCGGATACCGTTTCATAACTCGTAAATATACGGATTATTTTGCAAAAACGGAATCAGCGGGTAATGATCATTATATAGAAATTCGTATCGCGCCTTGTGAAACCCATGCTCTGATAGAGCTTGTTCGCGGCTTCCCTCACCGGGCGTGACGTGAGTTGCACCTTGATGGGCGCGAGCTTTCCGGCTTCGGAGAGCAGGTGCTCGATAAGCCGCTTCCCAAGGCCCTGGCCCCGGTACTCGTCTAAAACCACCACATCTTCTATCGACGCCTTCCTCCCCGTGGGTGAATTGAACACCCCCAGAGTTGCACATCCGATCGCCCTTCCCCCGTCCCGCATCACGTACAGGTGGCTGTCCGGCGCCTCAATAGTCTGATTCACCATCTCCTCCGTCACTTTCAGCTCCGGATTGAGCTGGTGCATCAGCTCCGTCATCTGGCCGAAGTCCAAATCGGCCTTACAGGTAATTTCCTCGATAGTCATAGCATTGCAAAATTACTCATTTCCCTTAACTTCAGCAATAATTAGTATCTTTGCAGTCATGAGAGCGGTTATTCAAAGAGTACTGGAGGCTTCCGTCACGGTAGACGGAAAGATCGTTTCGGCCATTGGGCCCGGTTTGTTGGTGCTGCTGGGTGTTGGGCACGAAGACGGGCAGGAGGATATTGAGTGGCTCGTGAAGAAAGTGGCCGAGCTGCGAATCTTCAACGACGAGGAAGGAGTAATGAACCGTAGCGTTGTGGAGATGGGCGGAGAAGCACTGGTGGTGAGCCAGTTCACACTCATAGCTTCCACAAAAAAGGGCAACCGCCCCTCCTACATCGGCGCCGCAGGGCACGAAAAAGCAATCCCCATGTACGAGGCCTTCTGCCGTTCCCTCGAACAGTCCATCGGCCGTCCGGTTGCCACCGGCATCTTCGGCGCCGACATGAAAGTACACCTCGTCAACGACGGCCCCGTCACCATCTGCATCGACACCAAAAACCGCGAATAGCATTTTGCGTGAAATGCAACTTGCTATGAAACAACGTATAGCATCTTTTTAGGTGGGTAATTTTCCCACCTAAAAATGTATAAGAATCTCTCCCTCAACTGCTTACATTTCACGGGTTTTCAGGGCTCGGGCGTCAGCCACGACAAAAAGGGGGAAGGCCCCGACCGTGCGTAGAGGTCCAGGCCTTGGCACCTCTACGCACGAAAATCCCGCAAAACCGTGTGTAGGGGTACATTCCAATGGACCTCTACGCACACTTCGCTAGGTTGGCGGGCAAAAAGTTGGTGTTTTGCCCGCGAGATGTGGTTTGGGCTGGGTTTACGGGCACCAGAGGCTGTTTTTGCCCGGGAGATGGACGGGCGAACGTGTCAGGCCAGGGCGAGGGCGGAGCGGAGGGAGGAGCAGTCCTGGAAAAGGAGGGCGGGAATGCCGGCGGCAATGGCGCCGTCTACGTTGGCCTGGTTGTCATCGACAAAGAGGCAATCGGAGGCTTCCAGGTGGAACTTGTCCAGTAGGAGGCGGAAGATTTCAGGGCCGGGCTTGATGCAGCCCACGTCGCCGGAAATGATGTAGCCGTCGAGGACGGTGAACACGCGGCGGCCGGAAACCAGGGAAAATGTTTCACGGCTCCAGTTGGAAAGGCCCCAGATGCCATAACCGCGACGGCGCAGTTCGCATTCCAGGGAGTACATTCCGGGCACCTCCTTACCCACCATCCTGTACCACTGACTCCTGTACATGCGGATTTCTTTTTCCCATTCGGGGAATAATGCAACGCGCTCTTCAATGCCTTGGGAGAAGGGCTTTCCTGCATCCATCTCCACATTCCAGGACATACAGCAGATATTGTCCAGAAACCACTGTGCCTTCCGGACGCTGCCGAAATACTTGTCATATACATAGTGCGGATTCCAATCCAGGAGCACGCAGCCGAAATCGAAGATGATGTTTTTTGCCATAACAACCGCAAAGATACATCATTTCCCGCGGAATGTCACAATTTGCATTATTGGATATTTTTCAATAACTTGCGATGTTGTTTCAGGAGAAATCACATTTTATTTTTAAAAATACTGATTATGAAACGTTTCCTTATCACCATCCTGGTGTTCAGCGCAACTGTTTTCGCAGCCAATGCGCAGAGCTACAACTCCCTTAGCACTGCCGCCAAGTTCGCTTTCAACCACCTCACAAGCGAAGGCTACAGGCCATACATCGACGAAGACAACGACGTTATCTTCAAGGCCCAGGGTTACACATTCTATGTGGACAACAACCGCAATGACGACACCTATCTCCGCGTCGTGTTCCCCACCATCAAGTCCGTGGACAAGGACGATACCCTTCAGCACATTTCCGCCCTGTATGCCTGCAACGAGGTGAACGCTGGAAAGAAACTCATCAAGGTTTACATGCTAGATGACGGCAAGGTGAGCATTTCCTGCCAAACCTATCTGGGCACCAGCACGGACGTGAGCGAATTCATTGATACGGCAATCGACTTCATGATTTCCGCCAAGGATTCCTGGTACGAGTCGTATAACGAGATGATGGAATAAGGGAAGTTACTCGCCCACAAGCAGAAGGGCATCGGCCAGCACCCCGGCGTCAGTTGCCTGCCAGGTGTAGTTGAATGGGCCGCCTTCCGCCTGGGTGAATGATTCCAATAACACCCAGCCGTGGGTACCGGGCTCAATCCAAGCGCCCCTCTTCCCACGCAGATGAGAATCTTCTGTCGCTTCGATGCAGTCCCCTGCTTCGAAGCGATAGATTTTATATCGGCCCGCAGGAAGGGAATCCAGGGCATATTCCATAGTTGCCCCTTCGCAAACAGCTTCCCAGGCATCGCCGCCAAGGAAAGAGTGTTCGTCGCCCTGAAATAGTGCCCACTGCTCTCCCGGGTCTGACGGGGTTTCAACCACATACCTTCCGGGCAGGGACAGGCCAAGATACTCCGCCACGCTTTGGAGGACACGGCGGCCGAAAAAGCGAAGATTATCGTCTGTAACAGGGCTTGAGCGGTCGTAATGGTACCAGATGTATGGTGTTTCGATGGTGATTGCCAGAGTGCTGTCGGCAAAATGCTTCCACATCCAGCCCTCTGCATATCGCACTCCCCCGTCCGAAAAGCACATTTCGCGGGGTTTGATATAGGGATTATGGCTGCTCACAAGCCCGGTGAACGTCCACTGCTTCCTCAAATATGTGCGCGAGGTGGAATCGCTTCGATGCATCCAGAACGATGCGCATCCGGCGAGCTGTGAGTGACTGTTGAGCATGAAATCCAGCGGTCTGTCCTGAGTTAACTTCTCGAACATCGCCTTTATGGCGCGAACCTCAACCACTGTGCTGTCTTCGGGACGTGCAAAATTGATTTCCTGGTTCACGCCCAGGATATTTGAACGCGAAAGACCGTTCGCAACGCCGTCCGGATTGGAGAACGGCAGGATGTAGGCATCTATTTGCCGACGAAGTGCTTCGCCTTCCGGGGTATCGCTGGTGAGATAATCCACAAAGCCGTCCAGAAGGTAGGAGCCGGGAGTTTCGGATGGATGAGCCCTTCCGTGCATCCAGATACGGGCTTTTTGCTCCGAAGGTACATCAGGATCCGTGATATGCATCATCTGAAGCGGACGCCTTTCATGGCTGAAGCCGATGGTGTCCAGCGTTACGAAAGGCTTCGAGCTCCAGTCCAGCAGGCGCTCCTGCAGATAACTGTATGTGTATGGTTTATACAGGGCGATGTAAACCGTATCGCGCTTGAAATACTTGTTGATACTGTGCTGATCCGCTTCCGCGGCGGTGAGATGCTGCCACTGTACTCCGTCGTAAGACCACGAAGCTCCGGCAACGAAGTTGTCCGGCATCGACAGGTGAAAATACTTCTTTGCCGCACCGGTGATGCGGAAATAGTACCAGTTGCCATTTGCCCTCAGGTCGATGTCGACAGGATTGTCCGGATCGTTATGTCCACCGACATAGTAGTAATAATGCTTTACTCCATTACGGAGCTTGGGCGACCGGGTCTGCGACACCGGCCCCAGGTTGCCGCATTCGAAATCGGCATCAAAACGCACTTGTGCCGCCAAGTTTCCGCCAATGAGCAGGAAACATAGCAGCACAAGGTATTTTATGGAAATCCTCAATTAGCGGTCCAGTTCGAGTGACTTGACGCTGATCTTGATCTGGTCGCCGTCACTCATCACTCCGTCCAGAACAAGGTAAAGGTATTTCCCGTTATCCGAGAGCCAGGTTTTCACTTTTCCGGATTTAAAGGTAATCTCGTTATCCATGCCGAGTAGCATGAATTTATCCGTGGGGAGATTAAAGGAGCCCACGATTCCGCTTGCCCAGAACATGAAGTCTTCGTCCAGGACGTGGATATCGGCATCAAATTCATGGCCGCCCGGGATGTCCATTACACCGGGAGTGAAATCGATCTTGTACGTTTTACCGCGGAGGGTCATCGTGTCTGTGGTTTTTTCGCCTTCCTTGGTGCAGGAGAATGCGAAGGCTGCCAGGAGCGCTGCGAGCGCGATAAAGAGAATCCTTTTCATACTCTATAGTGTTATTTGATTTTATCGAATGACAGTTCTGTGGTGAGGTCGATGAAGCCGAGCATCGACATGATCATTGCCGATGAATCATCCCCCTCCCCGTCCGATTGGAGCCCGCTCTCAAGAGGGCTTCCGCCTGGGAGATCCAGCAGATTCACGACCTTCATCTGCATGATGAGCTTCTTGTTGGTGAGCCTCACGACAGTGCAGGGGACGGTGGTGCTGCCGCCGTCTTCATTATAACCATATAAGGTAAGCTTCGAGCCGGCATAGGAATACTCTCCAAGGACTCCGTCCGTTTCCCATTCGCCTTTGCCGTTCTTGGTGAAAGTCTGGAAAGTGTCGTCTTTATTGAAACGGAAACGGAAAGTCTGGTCCTCGGTAAATGTAAAAGGAGTATCCTCCATTTCCGAAACGAATGTCTCCGCTTCGGTGAAATCCTCCTCCGGCATGTACTTCTTCACCACCTGCAAAACGCCCGAAGCAAGCTCTTTCAGGGATGTGGCTTCGATTGTTTCACCCATTGGCGAACGCATCGAAATCATCACGTCCCCCATCTGCCATGTGCCCTGGGGATCATCTACATAATATTCCCGGTCACACGAAAACAGTGTGACGACAAGTGCAAATAAAGCTAAAAACCTAAGTTTCATACTGCGAAGAAAAGAATTTTTTGCCAATTTAGCAAAACTCATTATCTTTGCACTCCCAAACGGAGGTGTGGCCGAGTGGTCGATGGCGGCAGTCTTGAAAACTGTTGTACAGCAATGTACCGGGGGTTCGAATCCCTCCGCCTCCGCAGACAGGTAACAAAAAAATCGCATCAAAGTTTTGAATGCGATTTTTTTGGTGCCTGTCTGCAAAGCCCCGCCGCAGGCGGGGAGGGATGTCGGAGGGCCGTAGGCCCGACGAAATCCCGGAGGCGGAGAGCGTTAATCGTCATCGGGCTGGTTATTACCGCTACCCCTAAGGGCTTTGCCCAGGTCCAGGGTCTTGCCCTGCAGGGCTTCTTCCGCATCGGGATCTATCATCACGCGGTGTTTAACCTTGCGGATGATGCGGGGAAGATATCGACGGAGCATGTAAAGGGAGTCGTAGGCCAGGAAAGCTACAGAAGACATAATGACAAACAGGGCAAAGGCGTCTGCAAGAAAATGCATCGGCCCCCGCTTAAGTTCATTCTGTAATATCTGCTTTAGCCTGGCGCGTATCATTTCCGTCCCTTCTTCTTATCTTTATCCTTGTTCTCCTCCGTCGCAAAGAACTTCCACTGGAAGAGAATCAAATAAATCGCGCCCACCGACACGCAACTGTCGGCAAAATTGAATATCGGCTCGAAGAAAATATGCCCGCCGAGCCAGGGAACCCAGTCCGGCCACGTCCACAGGGGGAAGTAGAACATGTCCACCACCCTTCCCTGCCCCAGGGGGGCATAATGGCCGAATGCAATTCCGTAGAACAGGCAGTCGATAATGTTCCCAAGGGCACCTGCCGCAATGAGCGTGAGGCCCACGAGCACTCCTGTGGGAACCGGCTTGTCCCGCTTTAGAAGCTTGCTTATCCACCAGGTGAGGGCTACGAAAAGGGCTATCCTGAACAGGGTTAGCACATACTTTCCGGCCACTCCCCCGAACGCCATGCCGAATGCCATGCCCTCGTTCTCGATGAACAGGAGCTGGAACCAGTTGCCCAGCACGTTGATGTGCTCTCCGATGGACATGTTGGTCTTGACCAGGATCTTTATCACCTGGTCTGCAATCACAAGCAAGGCTCCCAGAAGCAAGAGGAATTTGCCTCGATTCTTCTTCATGAGATTACTTCCTGCCGGTCTTTTCGAGAATTGCCTTTCCCTCTACGGTTGTGGTGGCGTGGGGAACCAGACGGAGCCTCTCCTTGGGGATGAGCTTGCCGGTTACACGGCACACACCGTAGGTCTTGTTCTCAATACGGACAAGGGCGGCCTCCAGGTTCTGGATGAACTTGTACTGGCGCTGGGCAAGCGTGCCGGCCTCTTCCTTGGACAGCTGGAACGCACCGTCGTCTTCCACGGTCTTGAATGTGGGAGCGGTGTCCAGGATGTCGTTTCCGCCTGCGTGTGTCATCGCCTCGCGAAGCGTGGCATACTCCGCACGTGCTTTTTCAAGCTTCTCGTTGATGATGGTGCGGAATTCCTCGAGTTCCTCGTCGGAATAGCGGGTTCTGTTGTTGTCTTCCATAGTATTATCTCTTTACTATTATCTTGAGTGAGCCCTCCGCCCATTCCTGCTCCGCAGCCTGTGCGGGAGCCTGGGCAAGAGGCTTTATTTCCAATGTGCGTGACAAAGTTTGCGCGGCTACGTATTTGCCGAATGCGGCCATAGAGGAGGCAAGCTGCTCCGAATCCGAATACAGCACTGTGTCGATGCGGTCCGTGACCTCGAATCCGGACTCCTTGCGGAGATTCTGGATACGGCTCACAACTTCGCGGGCGATGCCTTCCTGGACAAGTTCCGGAGTGAGGGCCACGTCCAGCGCCACGGTGAGGGCGCCTTCCGATGCCACGATCCAGCCGGGCATGTCTTCAGACGAAATCTGGTAGTCTTCCGCCGTGAGTTTCACCTCTCCTCCGGGGAGATTCAAAGTATAGTCCCCCGCCTGCTGGATGGCAGCGATTGTTGCCTGGTCCAGCGTGGCGAATCCCTGTGCGATTTCCTTCATCCGGGCGCCATAGACCTTTCCCAGAGTGCGGAAATTGGGTTTTATCTTGAGGGTAAGAATACCGGAGGTATCCTCCACAAAGTCCATGGTCTTGACGTTGGTTTCCCCGAGAATAAGGTCTCTCACTCCTGCGAGCTGCTCCCTCACCTTTGGATCGATCACGGGGATGAGCACCTTTGCGAGCGGCTGCCTCACGGCGATGTGCACGCCCTTGCGGAGGCTCAGGATAAGCGACGTTGCCGTCTGGGCAAGGCTCATCCTCTCTTCCAGAGCCCGGTCGATGAGGGCTTCATCGGCCTTGGGCATAAGCTGGAAGTGCACGCTGTCGCCGTCCTCTTTTGTCATCTCGAGCGAGGTCGAGAGATCGCACCACAGCTGATCCATGTAGAACGGGGCGATTGGTGCTCCCAGAAGAGCCACATAACGGAGCGCCCTGTACAGGGTGTCGTACGCCGCTTTCTTGTCGGCAGTCATTTCTCCCGCCCAGAAGCGCTTGCGGTTGAGCCTCACGTACCAGTTGGAGAGATGCTCGCACACGAAGTCCTGGATAAGGCGGCCGGCGGTTGTGAGGTCATAGTCCTCATACGCCGCGGTGACGTCTTTCACCAGGGAATTCAGCCTGGAGAGTATCCATCTGTCGATTTCCGGCCTTTCGGCGAAGGGGACCTCGGGGGCGGCAGGATCGTATTTGTCGATATTTGCGTACAGCGCGAAGAACGAGTACGTGTTGTACAGGGTGCCGAAGAACTTGCGGCGAATCTCGTCCACGCCGGCCTCGTCGAACTTGAGGTTGTCCCAGGGCTGGGCGTTGGTGAGCATGTACCAGCGAAGGGCATCGGCCCCATAAGTATCCAGAGCCCAGAAAGGATCCACGGCGTTGCCGAGCCTCTTGGACATCTTGTTTCCGTTCTTGTCCAGCACCAGGCCGTTTGAAATCACCCTCTTGAACGCGGGAGTGCCGCTAATCATGGTGTGGATTGCGTGCAGGGTGTAGAACCATCCGCGAGTTTGGTCCACGCCTTCCGCGATAAAATCTGCCGTGGCGCCGAAATCCGGGCTTCCGAGATTGCGGAGGCCTTCCTGTGCGTAAGGCATTGCGCCGGAATCGAACCATACGTCGATAAGGTCGCTCTCGCGAACCATCTTGCGGCCGCTGTCCGACACAAGGAAGATATTGTCCACATACGGCCGGTGAAGGTCGATGAGATTATAGTTCTCCAGGGACATATCCTCCGGATTGAAGCCTTTGTCCTTCAGGGGGTTGGAGGCCATGATGCCGGCCTTGACGGCCTTCTCGATCTCGTCGTAAAGCTCATTTACCGAGCCGATGCATTTTTCCTCCCTGCCGTCTTCCGTGCGCCAGATGGGCAGCGGAGTGCCCCAGTAGCGGCTGCGGCTGAGGTTCCAGTCCTGGATGTTCTCCAGCCACACTCCGAAGCGGCCGGTGCCGGTGCTTGCGGGCTTCCAGGTGATCTGCTTGTTCAGCTGAACCATCTGGTCCTTCACCGCCGATGCCTTGATGAACCAGGAATCCAGCGGGTAGTACAGCACCGGAAGGTCCGTGCGCCAGCTGTGCGGGTAGTTGTGCACGTGCTTTTGCACCCTGAACGCGCGGCCATCCGCCTTCATCATGACGCAGAGGTCGATGTCCAGCGTGCCTTCCTCGTCCTCTTTCTCGAAGTATTTCTTGTAACCGGCCTTTACATATCGGCCTGCATATTCCTTGTACGAAGGATCCACCGTTGCGGCATAGGCCGGATCCAGGTCTTCCAAGCGGAAGAAGCGGCCCTGACGGTCCACCTGGGCCTGTGGATTGCCATCCTTGTCGATGGGCATGATTCCCACGATGCCTGCGGCTGCGGCAACGCGCTTATCGTCGGCACCAAAAGTGGGGGCGATGTGCACGATACCGGTACCGTCCGACGTGGTAACATAATCTCCGGGAATCACGCGGAAGGCATCTCCCTGAGGCTTGAACCAGGGGATGAGCTGGTGATAGCGGATGCCAACCAGTTCCGAGCCCTTGAAACAGCCTTCAAGCAGCTTCCAGGGGACGATTTTATCGCCCTTCTGATAGCTTTCCAAAGGAAGGTCCTTGCCTTTTTCCTGGAACCATGCGCCCACAAGGTCCTTTGCAAGGACATACACTGCAGGCTCGCCGGAATATGGATTGAAGGAAAGGATCCTAACGTATTCGATATTCGGGCCAACGCAAAGCGCCGTGTTTGAAGGAAGTGTCCAGGGCGTTGTGGTCCATGCCAGGAAGTATGCGGGAACGGGTTCAGTGCCGTAAAGCTTCTGGGAAAGCCCGTCCTTGATAATCTCGAACTGCACGGTGGCCGTTGTGTCGCTCACATCCTTGTAGCAGCCGGGCTGGTTCAGCTCATGAGAGCTGAGGCCCGTGCCGTCGGTGGGGCTGTACGGCTGGATCGTGTATCCCTTGTACAGGAGGCCCTTCTGGTACATCTTCTTCAGGAGGTACCACAGAGTCTCGATGTAGCGGTTGTCGTAGGTGATATAAGGGTCGTTCATGTCCACCCAATAGCCAACGCGTTCCGTCATGTTCACCCATTCCCGGGTGTATTTCATGACCTCCTTGCGGCAGGTGGCATTGTACTCGTCCACGCTCACTTTCGTGCCGATATCGGCCTTGGTGATTCCAAGTTTCTTCTCCACTCCCAGTTCCACGGGAAGGCCGTGGGTGTCCCAGCCGGCGCGGCGGCGCACCTTGTAGCCGGTCATGGTCTTGTACCGGCAGACGGCGTCCTTGATGGAACGGGCCATCACATGATGGATGCCCGGCATGCCGTTCGCCGACGGCGGACCTTCGAAGAAAATGAACTCCGGCGCCCCGCTGCGAATCTCCATCGAGCGCTCAAAAGCGTGGGAAGCCTTCCACCGCTGCAGCACCTCTGCGCCAGTAGCGGTCAAGTCCAGCCCCTTATATTCTTTGAATGTCATATTTTTTTGTCTATTTTTGCATTATTAATCCGCAAATATACGAATTTTAACGGTACAAAAAAAACTTAGGGCGCCAAGAAATGAACGGGTTGGACATCATACTTTTGCTGTGCTTTATTCCGGCGGTTATCAGGGGGCTGAAAAAGGGCTTTCTGGAGCAACTGTTGGCACTTGCAGGCATTGTTGCCGGGGTGTGGGCGGCGTATAAGTTTTCGCTTCTTGTGAGCGTGTGGCTAAGGCCGTATATCGACGCATCGGACACTCTCCTGGGGGTGATCTCGTTCATCCTCATTCTGGTTGTGGTGAGCCTTGGGGTTTTGATTATCGCAAAACTGCTCTGCAAGGTTATCAGCACATCGCTCATCGGCTGGCTGGATAAACTGCTGGGTGTTGTGGCAGGGTGCCTTGTAACGGCGCTTCTGCTGTGCCCTCTCATCATTTCCTTCGACACGCTGAACACCCAGTTTTCCATCACCGACAGCCACATCCTCACGGATTCCAAAGTGTACAATTTCCTCAAGGACGCCGGAAATATCGTATTCCCATACCTTAAACAGCTCCTTTTGCAATCATAGCATCTCCATGGCAAGAATCATCCTCATAGAAACCGCCGCCTCGATGCTGTCCACGGCAATAGTGGAAGATGGACGCATCATCTGCTCGCTGGAAAGCGAAGAACCACGCTCACAGGCTGCCATGACGGCTCCTTTCGTGAAGCAGATGCTGGATCAGGCGGGGCTCAGTGCCCGCGACTGCGACGCGGTTTGCGTGAGCAAGGGCCCTGGCTCATACACCGGCCTCCGTGTGGGCGTTTCCACCGCCAAAGGCATCGCATTCGGCGCCGGGATTCCGCTTATCGGTATCGGCACGCTGGATATCCTGGTACAGCAGGGAATTACGGCCGCGCAGACCATTCTTGCCCCCCAGGGCGCCCGGGAGGGCTCTTTCGAGTACATCGTCCCCCTCATCGACGCCCGTCGCATGGAGGTTTACACCGCCGTTTACGACGGCTCCGGCAAGCGCCTCACGGAGATCGCCCCCCGCATCATCGACTCCCATTCCTTCGATGCCGAAATCGGCCCCTCAGCCACTGTCCTCTTTATTGGCGACGCAGCCGACAAATGCCGCGAACCCCTCGACCGGGAAGGCGTCCACTTCCTCCAAACCTTCCCCAAAGCCTCTGCCATGGCGCCCCTCGCCACAGCAGCCTACGAAAAAAAACAGTTCGAAGACGTTGCGTACTTCGAACCGTTCTACCTTAAGGACTTCATAGCCACCGTTTCCCGCAAGAAGTTGTTCTGATTTCTGGCGGCCAATATATTGAAACACAGTATCTTACGTGTTTAGGGGTGCAAAAATATTTGCACCCCTAAACATATAACGCACTGAAACACAGGCTATTATCCGCCAGAATTATTTCAGTTTTTCCGCAAGGTATTTGTCGATATCGGCAGGTTTGCGAACATTGGCGTTGGGGTCGATTGCGCCGTCCACGATGAAGAACACCGTGGGGAGAGTCTGGATGCCCCAGAGGCCGATGTAGGGAGAGGCGATGCCGCGGATGTCGCACACGTTCACCCAAGGGTGCTTCTGGTTGCGCACCACTGCCGCCCATTCGGTTTTATCCACATCCAGGGACACGGCGTAGATTTCCAGGCCCTTCGCGTGATACTTTTCGTATACGGGAATAAGGGTTTCCAGATTGAACATATTCAGTTCCGCCGTAGTTGCCCAGAAGTACACCATCA
>JAEEUZ010000130.1 GCA_016290725.1 Bacteroidales bacterium
CAGACAAAAGTCTTTCGTAAATTTGTAATTATTGACACACAACGAGATTCTAAATTCGCCTGTGGCATATCTGCCACAGGCGAAATCGACAATTCGCTGATATACAGCGAGTTGCATTTTACGGCTTGTGGTAGTATTTCGGCCAGCAGGCTTCGAGATAGGCGCGGAGGGCGTCTTCGTGGCGGTTTTGCTGGGGCTCGTAAAAGACGGTGCCGCGGAGGGAGTCCGGCATGAATTCCATGTCGGCAAAGTGGCCGGGATAGTCGTGGGCGTACTTGTAGCCGTCGCTGTAGCCCAGTTCCTGCATAAGTGAGGTGGGGGCGTTGCGGATGGCAAGGGGGACAGGCTGGTTGCCGGACTGTTTCACCTCTGCCAGAGCTTTCTCAATCGCCATATACGAGCCGTTGCTCTTCGGCGATGACGCCAGATACACAGTTGTTTCCGCCAGGGGAATGCGCCCTTCCGGCATGCCGATTTTGGACACCACCTCGAAACAGGCGTTCGCCAGCAAAAGCGCGTTGGGATTTGCCAGGCCAACGTCTTCCGATGCGCTGAGGCAAAGCCTCCTGGCGATGAAAAGCGGATCTTCGCCGCCGTCGATCATTCGCGCCAGATAGTAAATCGCCGCATTGGGATCTGAGCCCCGGATGCTTTTGATGAAGGCCGATATGATATCGTAATGCATCTCGCCATCCTTGTCGTAGATGGCCATGTTCTCCTGGATGGAGGACGTCACGGATTCATTGTCGATGACGATAGGGGAGTCTGCCGAATGGGCATCCACCACTATCTCCAGCACATTCAGAAGCCTTCTGGCATCACCGCCGCTATAGCGGAGTATCGCCTCTGTTTCCCTAAGCTCTATCTTCTTGGTTTTCAGAAGGATATCCTCGTTAATAGCGCGCTTTAGCAGGAACTCCAGATCCGCTTTGTCCAGAGGCTTCAGAACGAACACCTGGCAGCGGGAGAGGAGGGGAGTGATAACCTCGAAAGAGGGGTTCTCCGTGGTGGCTCCAACCAGCACGATGGTACCCGTTTCCACAGCCCCCAGAAGCGCATCCTGCTGCGCCTTGTTGAAGCGGTGGATTTCATCGATAAAGAGAATTGGCGCACCTTTGCCGGCAAAGAGCGAATTGCTCTTGGCCCTGTCGAACACCTCACGCACATCCTTAACGCCTGCGGTAACGGCCGACAGAGTGTAGAACTCGCGGTCCATGGTTTGGGCAATGATGTGCGCAAGTGTGGTTTTACCCACGCCGGGAGGGCCCCACAGGATGAACGACGACAGATTGCCGCTCTCTATCATCTTCCTCAGAATGCATCCTTCACCCACAAGATGCCTTTGCCCCGCATAGTCCTGCAGGGACGAAGGCCTCATCCTTTCCGGAAGGGGAGGGAGCATGGTGGAAGATGCGCTCATCGGCCTAGATTGCCTTGGTGAATACCCTGCGGCGACGTTTGACTTCCCTGCGGTACATATTCCAGAGGTTCTGGACCGCATTGTTGGTTTCCATTTCGGCGTTGGATTCGCCGTACTTGAAGCCATTCTTTATGATCATAGGGATCATTTCGTTGAACAGCAAGGCAATGACGCCTTTGTTCTGGTATTCAGGATCCACTGCGATAAGGAGGAGTTCCAGTGCCTCTTCGTATTTGAGGAACATCGACTTCACAAGATACCACCAGCCAAGCGGGAAGAGTTTGCCGTTGCACTTCTTCACGGCCCGGGCAACAGAGGGCATGCACACTGAAAGCGCCACCAACTTGCCCTCCTTGTCTTCCACCAGGGTGAGGAACTTGAGATCCAGAAGCCCCAGATAGGTGTCTACATACTTGTTGATAACTTCCGGAGGAAGCACGGTATAGTCGTACAGATGCTGGTACGTGCGGTTGATAAGGTCGAAGAATTTCTGGCCGTAACCGCGCTTGTACACGTCTTTTTTGGTGATTTTCTTAACCTTGAGCCCATAGCGGTCGCTAATAAGGGCGGCTGCGCGGGTGACCTTCTCCGGAACGGCTTCCGGAACGAAGATACGGTACTCGATCCAGTCGTTGGCCTTTCCCATTCCCAGAGCCTCGAAATGCTCTCCGTAATAGGGATAGTTGTACTTCAGGGCGAAGGAAGAGATATCGTCGAAGCCTTCCACGACGCAGCCTTCGTTGTCGAAATCCGTGAAGCCCAGGGGACCGCTGATCTGAGTCATCCCATGCTTCTTGCCGAAGTCTATGACGGCGTCGATGAGCGCCTTGGAAACCTCTTTGTCGTCGATGAAATCAATCCAGCCGAAACGCACTTCCTCGTGCTTCCAGTCCCTGTTGGCGATTTCATTGATGATGGCGGCCACGCGGCCCACGATTTCACCCTTCTCGTTGTATGCCAGGAACTTCTCGCACTTGGAATACTTGCCCATGGGATTCTTTGCCATGTCCAGCGTGGACATATCGTCGTCCACAAGATTCGGAACGTAGTACGGACATCCTTTGTATAAACTGAGGGGAAACTCGATGAATGCTCGCAGTTGCTTTTTGTTCTGAACTGCTTTAACGGTTACAGCCATAGTATGGTTAAGGTTTAGGTTTTCTTTTAACCTTCAAATATAGTAATTTTAGAGCAAAAGCCAAAAAAAGAGAGGCCGTCGCAATCTGCGGCAGCCTCCCTATATAATATATTAGGTAGATTAATTAGCGGGTTTTACCTCTTCGAGATAGAACTTCACGGAGCCATTGTACTCCTTGCCGCCATTGTCCTTGATAACAGCGCCGATGGAAACGATGGGCTTGTTCACGTCGTCAAAGGCGATACGGCCTTTAGCCTCGCCGTTGAAGATGGGATTGCCAACCTGCGCGCCGGAAACCTTGTACTCGAAACCAAGGTTTGCGTCGATGCTCATGGGAGCGGAGAAAGCATCTGCACCGTTGAAACGGACGATGATGGATTTGTCGGTTAAGGTGAGGTCCTTCACTACATAGCCGGCATAGTCCTTATCGGCCTTGAAGCCATTGATCTTGCCCTCAAGATACTTCAGAATGGCAGGAATGTCGCAGCCGCCGTCGAAGGTCTTGGAGATCTTGTACTCGGAGATAACGAGCTCGGTGGCAGTGACTTTCCATGTGCGGCAAAGATCACCCATAACAGCCTCGGAAGCGCCGCTTGTAGAAGGAATGGCTTCAGCGGTAACGGTGATGGGGATGAGGCTTCCGTCCTTTTTGAACTCAAGGATTACAGTGTTATCTGCCTTGCTGAAAGCAGGGAACTGGTCGTCCCTGATTTTCACCGCGCCGTAGCCTTCGAGGAAGAGATCTGCGGTGTGATTGTCGGGATCCATACTGGTTTTCTGAAATTCGCCGGAGATCACACGGCCATCAACTTCTTCGATTACATAGATACCCGTGTTGGTTGTCTCAAAGGAGGAAATACCGGAAGCGACCTCTGAAAGGGCGTCTACATCGTATTTCACGGCCATATCGTTATAGATAGGGGTGTCGTACTTGATGGGCTCTTTCTTGGTTTTATCGCAGCTGAAAAGGACCATTGCCGAAGCAGCAACTGCGAGAATAACAAATACTTTTTTCATAATTTATTGTTAATTAATTGTTTGAGTTCTTAGAAGAGACGGAAGGTGAGGTTAAACTTGAGAACCGGGGTAACAGGGAGGCTCTCCGCTTTCTCGTAGTAGGGGGCAATCTTGTCAACGATACCGGCAAAACTGCCGTCGTTAATTTCCTTGAGTGCCTGAAGGTCTGCGGCATGGATGGGAACGTTCTGAACGCCGGCGGTAGCTTCACGGGAATAGTCATAACCGTTGAGGCCAAGCCTTCCGGAATAGATAACGCCAAGGTCCATGGAGAAGCCGATGCGATGCCTGCTGAGGTTGCGGCCGAAACCGATACCGGCATAGGGATAAATATTGGCAGGGATGCCGTATTTTTCTGCAAGGGGATTGCCAAGGCTGATATCGAGCATGAGGTTACCGTCTTTGTCGGTTGTGATCTTACGGCCTTCTTCCTCATTGAGCACTACGCCCACGGAACCCTTGTCTTCCTCGTCGATGCCGAGGGGCTCGGTGGTGGTGAGGCGATAGGGACCGCCGTTTTCCGGATGCATGCCATAATATGCACCTACAGTGAAGTGGAGGCCGGTTTTCTTGCCGGGATAGATATCCAGGAAGAGGTGTGCGGCGTCCAGATTTGCCTGAACTCTGGGGACGATATCCTGATTCAGGTTCCAGACATCACCGTTTGCCTTGCTCATGTTGGGGTTGAATTTGGCCTGCTCAATGTCGTAGGAGAGGGGCTGCATTGCATAACCGCCGCGGAGCTGGAAGAAAGGAGTGATGGGGACGATGAGATCTGCACCGAAGCCGTCAAGGCCTGCAGAAACGCCGATTCCCAGATGGTTGAAAACCCATTTGTCCTGGGCCGATGCATTGACGGAAGAGAAAATTGCCGCCGCTGCAAGAAGGATTGCGATCGCTTTTTTCATAAGATATTGTGTGTATATAGTTTTGTGCTATCTTATCTTATAATACGCAAATATAAACTTTTTTTCCTTAATGTACACGCGTACACGGGAAAATCACTCTTTAATGATGCAAAATGACGGCAAAACGTTGCAAGGGGAGCGCAGTTTTATACGCAGGTTAACATAATATAAATTGTGTAACAAATACGCTTTTAGAAGCATTCACGTAGTACGGCAGCTACGGCGGCGGATTTGCTCATCGTATAATAATGCACGGCGGGAACGCCGCTGCCGAGGAGTTCGCGGGTTTGGCGGATGCACCAGTCGACGCCTGCGCGGCGGATTGCTTCGGCATCTTCGCCACAGGCGGCGATTTGCTCGGTGAGTTCTACTGGAATGTCAAGGCTGAACGCATCGGGCAAAAAAGCGAGCTGGGATTTGGTCGTGAGCGGTTTCAGGCCCGGGATAATGGGCACGGTTATGCCGGCGGCGCGGCAAAGGTCCACGAAACGGAAAAAGACGGCGTTGTCGAAAAACATTTGTGTTATAATGTAGTCGGCGCCGGCGTCTACTTTTTGCTTGAGAAATGCTATATCGGTGTCCAGATTGGGTGCTTCGTAGTGTTTTTCGGGATAGCCGCCAACTCCTATGCAGAAATTGCCTGCGGCACGCACTGCGGCTACCAGTTCGCTGGCGTGAGAATAGCCCCCTGGAGTAGCCACAAACCGCTTTTCGCCTGAAACAGAGTCTCCGCGAAGGGCCATCACATTCTCAATTCCCATGAACTGGAAGTCCTGCAGAAGACGCTCCGTATCGTGGGCCGTCTGCCCGCCGCAGACAAGGTGCGGAACAACCTCCACATCGAAGCGCGAAAGTATGCTGGCACACACCGCAACCGGGGAAACGCGGCTGTTCACCACTACCCTGCTGAAACTCCCGTCAGGCTGCGCAACGTACTGATATTCATCACGATGCGTTGTAACATTGATGTATCGCGGGCGGAACTCCATAAGGGGCTCGATTCCCGACAGCAGTTCTTCCTTGCTGATGCCTCCCAGGGGCGGCACTATTTCCAGCGAAGGGAAAGGTTTTTCGGCGTAAAAAAGGTCTGCAACTCTCATAGCAAATGGGTTAGGAACAGTTTGGCCTGGTCGCTTGTGAACTTGCGCTCACGTGCGTAGTTTTCATATTGTGCGCGGCTTATATGCCGTATTTCCGGGTATCCGGCCTGCGGGTACATTATCACGAAGCCGCAGATGGAGGCATCGGGAATCATTGAACAGCTCTCTGTGAGGCGGATTTCCAGCTCTTTTGGCAGCATGGCCAGGATATCGCGCTTTAGGCTGTGATCCGGGCACGAGGCATACCCGGCGGCGGGCTTCGAAATCTTCGTTCCAAGCCCCTCCAGACGCTTATCCAGCCAGGCCGATGCCGCCTCCGCCAGAACCACTTTCACTGAATGCAGCATCATGCTGTCGTATTGATTGTTATTGCAAGCTTCGCAGCTGCATCCTTCCGGATGCTGATGCTCGTACACAGATACGGCGAAAATGCCGATGGGGCCACTCCCCTTCTGAGGCACATAATCCGCAAGGGAGCGGCACTCCCCTTCCTCCTGGCGGAGCATGGGGAGCACAGACTCGCCGAGGTTAATCGCGTCCTCCCCTGCCCTGGTTGCCATGAAAAAGCGGGCGGCAATGCGAACATCCAGGGAATTATGTTCTAATATGCTGTTTAACAGCACTTTACCTTCGCTCAAAAGCTCATCGTCCGCCTCTTTTACTCCCCACACGGCGCGGAACATGGCCCAATCGAAATGGGGCACCAGTTCCGAAAGCGGAATGTGCGTCAGAGGGATGTCTGCGGGGCATTCGGAGAGGAAGGAATCGGCAGGGAAAGGCTTCGGCTGAACGGGTTTCTGAACGCGCTGCGTGTGC
>JAEEUZ010000131.1 GCA_016290725.1 Bacteroidales bacterium
AAGGAGGAGTACGTCCGTTGTTATTGTAGGATCCGCCGCACATGATGGAGTAAGAGTACAGTCCTCCGGCTTCGCCGTTGGTCGTGTAATCGGTGTCGTAGAAGTCGGGCAATCCCATAGCATGGCCGAATTCGTGGCAGGCAGTACCGATACCACCCATTTTGCCCTTGTTGCTGCCGTATCCGTCAAGCTCGTTGGAACAGGCGTATCTGTTTATCCTTTTGCCGTCGAGGATCAGGTTTATGCCAGCCCACCTGAGCTCCCACTGGTGAGGCCAGATCGAGTCTTCGACGTCAGAATCGGCTTCTCCGTAACCGGCATAATACATGAACACCAGGTCCACCTGTCCGTCGTTGTCGTTGTCGAACATGGAAAAATCGATCTGTTCGTCCAGGCCACGGCAACCGTCGGCCACGGCTTCTTCCGGAGCTTTGTCCATCTCGTCGTTGTCGACCGTGACGTTGCCTCCGTAGTAAGCCATCGGCTGTGAAAGCTTGACAGGACCGTAGACATCGAATATGGGCTCGAAATACTGGTGGGAATTCTCGTAGTAGAAGTCCCTGGCGGAGCCGGTGGCGCCGTTCTCGCTGTAACCTTCCTGGTTAAGCATGCGGGAGAAGTCTTCGTTTGCGGTGGCGCTGGAGAAGGACAGGTCGCTGAATTCCACGAGAATCACAAGGAAGTGCTTCTGGCCCACGGCGACGTGTTCCCCGGCCCTCCGCTCTGCGTTGCGCTGCTGCCTTACGGCCTGGGCGGCACGGCGTCCCGCCTCGTTCCTGGAAGCTTCTATCGGGCGGAAGAATCCATCCGCGTCCCTGGCGACCAGGCGCCCGGAAGAGTCGGTGGTCCAGTGATGGAATTCGTCGCCGTGTTTCTGTATGGTGATTACAGACCCGTCGGGCTGGGTGTATTTCAAATAGCCGCGCCATGCCGGGACGGCGAAAGCCGCAGCGCCGGCAATCAGGGCCAAAACGATAATTGCAGTCAACTTTTTCATAGCCGTTTACTTTTTGATAATGAATCCGTTACCGCTTCCGTTGCCGAGCCAGACCCTGGGGCCGTCTTCTTTAACCACCCTGACCCTGGCGGTATAGTCGGACACTATCGTGTTGCGCCCCTCTCTCCAGTTCACGGTGATGGTGACTTCATCGCCTTTTACGAGGGACCTCCTGTAGCCGGTGATTTCCATCTGCTCTTTGGCGTCAGGGTTGATGAGGGTGAAGGTCTGCACGCCGTCGGCCGAATACTGGCGGCTTATCTGGTCTGTGCCGGCCGTGTAGGTGCGGGTGTCGGTGCCGAGGTAGCAACCGTAATCGTAGTTGTCCGTAATGGGGTCGTCCGTGACTACGGAACTCGAGCCTGAGCCGCCCTTGCGGTAGATTGCCAGCGGATCCTTGAGGTTGGAGTTGGATCCGTACGCGCTGAATCTGGGGTTCTGGGAATTGTAGCGCATGATGTTGGACGAGCCGCTCAATGCCGTTATGGTGGCGGCTCCGCCGGAGGCGAGGCTGATTGTCCAGCTGCTGTTGCCGGTTACCGACGATTCAACGGAGAGGTAGTTGCCCAGCGCGAGGGTGCAAAGGCAGCCGTCGGAGGCCACAAGCGCCCAGGTGCCTTCTTCTGTGCCGTAAGCCAGGGTGAGGATTTCGGCGTTCCCGGGATTGGTGACCACACCGTTGGCGATGGTGACCGCTTCGGGGATCCTGTATTGCTTGGAGCCGTCGGATTGCCCGCCGAGGGCGTAGGTCCCTTCCTGGTTGGCGATGATTACCTGGTCGCCGACGTGGAGTGATGATGCGTCGGTAACCAGCTGGAAATCATCGTTTTCATCCAAGACGATCCCGCTCATGTCGACGCCGAACACAGCGATGCGGCCGGAGGTGAACTTGCGGCCCTGCGGGAACTCGACCTCCTTCACTAAGGCGCCCTTATTGGTATAAATGGTGAAGACGGCGATCTGGCCGGACATGTCCACGGGAGCGCAGGCGAACCAGATATCCTCCGTCGCAGAAGTGATCAGAGTGAGGGTGGAGGAGGCGCCGTTGTCGGTGATGGTGTGGCCGTCGGCGCACTCCCAGTACCAGTCGCCCACGAACGGGGTGGTGGCGGTGATGTCGATGCGCTCTATCGTGGCGTCGCCGAGCTCAAGGTTCTTGAGCGTCATGCGCCCGTACGCGGTAAGATGGTTGAAGTGGAGGTCGACGCTGGCGGGCAGCTCGCTGGATGCGATGCTGGCGGCGGCGAGGATCTGCGCCGACTCGTCGACTGAGCCCTCGAGTGGCGTCTGCACCGCCGGGATGCTGATGCTCCACGCTTCGCGGCTGGGACTCAGCGCCCTTGCAGCGGAGGCGGGGCTCACTGCGTAGAAGGTGTAGGGGGCCTCCGTGATGGTTCCGTCAATGTCGGCGGAGAAGCTGGCGGTGCGGAAACTCTCGTCGGGAGTGACGGTCACTTCCGCGGCCTCGGTGAAGTTGAGGGCGAGCTTCACGGCCTGGTCGTTGGATGTCCAGAGGGTGGGGTAAACTCCGTCCTGGCCCTGTCCGAAGGCGGTTTTCGTGGATATCTCGCAGGCATGGAAAAGTATGGTCCTGTAGTCGGACGGCTGCCTGGGGGACTGCTCCTGTTCGGTGACGATGCGGCAGCCGGCGAATGCCAGGGCTGCTGCCGCGAGGAGCGCAATGTGTTTGAATGTGTTCTTTTTCATGGCTCCCGATCGTTTAAAAGTCTCCCCAGGGATCGTCTGTTCCCGGGTCTATCATTTCTGATTCGGCCAGCATGTACTGCGGCTCCAGGGAGAGGCTGTCGCATATCTCCGGAGGTGTGTACGCAGGTTTGGCCGTGGTATTGTTGCGGTTGTGTTTCATTCCGGCTAAAGTGTGTCTTTGGTGTTGCTGATTTGCAAAGATAAGCTTTTTTGGTGAAAAATTTTGGAGAAATGATTTTTCGTTGTATATTTGCAGTCCCAATTGCGGAAATAGCTCAGTTGGTAGAGCGCAACCTTGCCAAGGTTGAGGTCGCGGGTCCGAATCCCGTTTTCCGCTCAAGCAGTTGCAGCTCCGGCGATTTCGCCGGGGCTGTCTTTTTGAGGCCTGTGGCAAACACGCGTTTGCCGTCGGCCTCAAAAAGACAGCCTGCGCGGGGCTTTGCCCCGCTGGCTGCAACTGCTTGACCTCCTCCCCCCTCGGGATAGCGCGAGCCGCGCAGCGGCGCAGCGGAATCCCGTCAACACCAGCCCTCCCCACCAGTACCCGCCTTATGTTGCGCTCGTTTTTTTGCCACGAAATCCATCGTGAGCCCTTCTCATTGATTTCGCGGCAGCAAAATAGCCAAAAGCGTGCTTTTTCGTGATGCGAAGTACACGAGAAGCACCCGTGGTGGACTTCGCCGTGCAATCAACGGCTGCGACAGCGCATTCAATGGCAACACCAGTGACGGCGACAACATTTATGTCAATGGTAGTGGCAAGCCAGCAAGCTTGACCGGCCCCCCATACCACCCAAACATGTCTGCACCGCATAGTAAACCCCGCCAAACCAACCAGCCTGACGTGGCAGGTTATAGCGCCAGGCAGCGGCGAATCTGTTTGGCGTCAGTAGTCCTGCCGGAAAGCAGGCTCTTTTTGTTATAAGAGTTTTGCGCTTCCCGAAAGAGCAGATTGGCAAGCTCTTGACGCTTTGACTCACTCAAATGGTAAATCGAGCAATCTTTTGGGGCTCTCAAATATTGCGGAATCAGCTCACTATCAATAATATAACACAACTCAAGATCCGTCAGCACAGATTTGTTGACCCTTCCTTGCTCCGAGATAAGCGCAGCGCGGACGTCAAAATCGGGAACGCCTTGTTCTATTATATCCAAAGTAACCGGAGGCAGATTATTCTCTTCCTTCTGGTCTTTGACTATCCGCTCATCTGTGATGCGGTTCATTTGATAGAGGTAATTCCTTGGCGTTATATAGATTTCTTCCACATAAGCAGTGTCCAACACCTGCTCCCTAAGGATTAACCCATTCTTTGCCATCCGGAAAGATTCCGGAAGCTTTTTTCCGTGCGGAAGGTATTTATACCGTTGGCCCTTGTCACACAGATCCGGCAGGAACGCTTTGCCGAGGTCTTTTCTAAAAAACGCGTTGGCGGAGCAATGGTCATACGCAAAAGGGGTATTTGCGAGTCCATGATGCAAGCCCTGCCGGATAACGTAACTGAGGGCAGTCTGAGTATGAAACAAGCCTTCTGTTTCCAGCCTGAAGTATTCTTTTTCGCCAATACGCCCTTTACGGGAATACTTCGCATTGAAATAACGAGAATAAGAGTATCGCTCGCGACGCATAAGTTCCTTATAATCATCTGTTTGAACAAGCTTATGGGTGTGCGTCGGAATAAACCCCTCGGCGAGCAGGCGGGACTCCGTCTCGAGTACGGCAAGCGCAAGGCAATTAAAGCCCATGATCAAATCGGCTTCATTCCTGTATATGACTTCCCGATGTGAAGACCAGCATAAATGATATGTCCGTCTCATGGTCAACTGAGATTAGGAGACGCAGAAGCGCCCGGAGCAATCTTTACGGCTTTCCCGGCATTGACCATTATGTCGATTGTCTCTCTGAAAGCTACCCCATGTGCTTCCGAAGTCAAATCCAGATTCACAAGCAACTCTTCACGGTTGTTGGAAAGGGCCAAATCCGATACGGCAAGGGCGCGAATCACAGCAAATACATTAATTTCCGTTTTCCCAAACAGCGTTGCTGACATAGCCATCATCATTTTGGGAACGAGTTCCAATACTGATTGTGGTTGTTTTGTGAAATCCAAATCCGTGTTGAAACGGATCTCTGTATCGGAATACTCCAGTACTTCAAGAATCTTTTTCATAGCAGTTACAGTTATAAACGGTTTTTATATATCAATCCATTTGGACTGTTTCCGGCTGCAAGATACAAATAGCTATCCGTTTAAATCCTATTAAAAACGCTTAATTGAAAAAACAGTAGTTTATGGCGGCGGAAAGCCGTTTCTCAAAGCCTTAATCCCCCAAAAACGAGCTGATTTTCTTGCGCGAAATACACCGTGAGGCCTTCAGATATACCTCGCGGACGGAAACAGGCAGAAACAGACGTTTTTCCGGATGCGAAGTACACGAGAAGCACCCGTGGTGGACTTCGCGAAAGAAAACGGGCGCGATACGAAAAATTAACTACCTTTACGGCATGAAACTGTCGTACATCTCAGTGGTCGCCGGCTTGTTCATGACGCTTTTACCCGTCTGCTGCTTCTCGCAGACGACGGCATACCACGAATCCGCTTTCATGGAACAGGGCGTCAACGACGTTCGCTACCGGGACATCAAGGGCTATTACAACCATCGCGAATACTCGGCGTGGGTCGGTGACTGCTACATTCCCGGCGTCGCCGGCGTAGCCTCGTTCTTCCTCCCCGGCCTGGGCCAGTGCTACTGCGATGAATGGGGCCGAGGGCTCGGAATCTTCGGCGCAAACGTCGCTTTTGCCCTTCTGGGCGGTGCGGAAACGTCCCTGATGTTCTACGAAGCCGTGAAAGGCTCGGACAATTACCGGAAATATGGAACTCCGGACGCGGATTCAAACCTGATTATGGGGGCAAGCGCCGCCGCCCTGCTTGTCACTGTGGCGGGCGCCGCGACGCTCAACATCTGGAATATCTTCGACGCCGTCCGCGTGGCCAAGGTCAAGAACATGTACTACCAGGATGTCCGCAGGCATCCGGTGATTGTCCTGGCGCCTGCGGTCGGCACGGACTACGGCATGAACCCCACGCTCGGCCTGGGCCTGAAGCTCACGTTTTAGCCTATTCCAGCGAGAAGGATACGGGATTGTCGTAATCGTTCCAGTTGCGCAGGTCAAGGGTGATGGCGGACTGGTCGTACACGTTGCTGTACTGCGTATCCTCCACCATACCGTTGTCCCACACCAGGTCTTTCCAGTGCACCAGGGCCAGGCACTCGCGGGCCTGTTCCAGCGTGAGCGTTCCGTCGTGAGCGCGGAGATAATCGCCCGCCGTCTCATAACGCCACCAGCTCTTGCTGTGCGGATTGCCCACCGCCTCGTCGGGCTCGGTGGTGTAGTACTTCTCCGACAGCAGGTGGTTCGTCACCAGCATGGACTTGTCTCCGGGCGCCTTCCGCACCACCATCGATTTCCATCCGTCTTCCTTGTCGAACTCCAGCACCGCGCAGTCGCCATTGGCATCTGCAATCATGTAGTGGTAGCCGGAGCCCACGGTGGCGTCGTGGCGGATGTCGAGCGTCGCGGCGAGGTCGAGGGCCTCCTGCACGGTGGCGCAGCGGTCCAGCCACAGTCGCATAATGATGGTTGTGCCCACCTTGTGTTTGCCGGTCTCCTGTTGGGCG
>JAEEUZ010000132.1 GCA_016290725.1 Bacteroidales bacterium
GTAGAGACCGATGGTCGTACCGACGTTCAGATAGGGAATCCAAACGGTCAGGACATAGAGGACGACCAGCAGAAGCAGCGGGAGAAAGTTCTTGATACCCAGGGTGCAGCCATCTTTGATGGTTTTGATGATGTCAATTTTTTCCATAGTTGTTAGGTTAAATAAAGTGATTGCGAATAATTATCTTCAAATATATACAAGTTGCTGGAATAATGCAACATATTTTTGCACACCACTAAAACCGCCAGCCGAAACCGCCGTGACCGAATGTCCCTAAGGGGCTGATGGTGGCTTCGGCGAAAAAGTAAAAATGTGCGCCGCTGATACGAAACGCCACCGGGGTAAGGCCGGCGACCGGGATAGTGCTCCTGAAATTTGTGGACACGCCAATCCCGATACCGGAGTAGAAACAGAAAGCGGATTGGGGGTCCATCCAGAAGAACCGCCCCTGACAGTAAAGGGATTCGACAGGTTTGAGCCCCTTTGTGCCAAGATCTGTGCCCGGCTGTGAGAAGTCATACCGGGGATTACCGTGCGGATCCGTTCCAAATTCCGGATGTTGTGTGACCTGGTAGCGGCGTTGGGCAATCTCGACAGAAAGCACCATCTCGATGCGATGGGTTACAAGCCACGCGGCGGAGATGTCGAAAGCCGGTGTCCATATATACTTGGCGGACTGGCCATTTTCATAAAACTCCGTTTCTCCAAGACCGGGAAGCTGTGTCTGCTGGGGAGTAATCCCGGTTCCGATTTCCAGCGAAAAGGACTTTCGGAACGGGGCAGTCTGGCTGTCCGGTTCTGCGGCGAGCGAGGTCGCCCCTGCAATGAGCATCAGAATGAGTATGGTCAGCAACTTTCTCATTCTGCATCTTTGAGACCAATCTCAATCACGCGGTCGCGCAGATCTGCAAGGGAAGTATCCTTGGCTGCGAAATGATTCTCCGGATCCTCAAACCGGAGATAGGGGCCCTGTTGATTCTTCTTAAAAGGAATCGATACGCGACAAGTGCCGTCGGCAGCCGTCGTACCTAAATCCCGGTACTGCTCCTGCTCGTATATTTTCCCCAGGATATGAATGCCCTGCAGAGGATCTCCCCGTTCGCTGGAAACCAGAGAAAAAGACATCGGCGCCTCGCCGGGCTCATCCCAATCCGGCGGCATGCCGTAGCAGGCCTGGAAAATGAACAAAGCCGTCGTCAGCGACGCACCTTTCAAAAGGTTGTGAATCCATTTCATAGCCGCTCTTCGGTTTGGTTGCGGTATCAAAAGTACAAAACAGATTGTATCTTTGCAAATATGAACCCGTTCCTTTTTCGCCTTTTTCGTAAAAACGAGACCAAGGTACACGAACTGAATTACCTCTTTTGGGAGTGTACGACTCGCTGTACCCTGCATTGCCGTCACTGTGGGAGCGACTGCTCCACCCAGAACCGCGAGAAGGATATGCCGCTCGAGGATTTTCTCGCGGCATTGGATACGATCCCCAAGAGCCACCGGCCCAAAGGATTCACGGTGGCCATCACGGGGGGAGAGCCGCTGTTGCGGCCCGACCTTGCGGAGGCGGGGCGGGCCATCCGCAGCCGGGGCATCGGCTGGGGGATGGTGACCAACGGCTGGCTCTACGACGAGGCTATGCACGGCAAACTGATGGCGGCAGGAATGGGTTCCGTAACAGTGAGTTTGGACGGCTTGGAGGCATCGCACGACTGGATGCGCGCCGTTCCGGGCAGTTACCAACGGGCCCTTCGGGCCATCGGTATCATCGCCCGGGAGCCGCGCCTAAACTCGGATGTGGTGACCTGCGTCAACAAGCGTAACCTGTCCGAACTGCCACAACTCTACGAGATTCTCTCGGGACTTGGCGTGCGTCAGTGGCGGCTCTTCACGATCATTCCCATCGGCCGTGCCGTGAACGAGCCGGATATGCACCTGAGCGACGCAGAGTTTGTCCGGCTGATGGAGTTCATCGCGTCCAAGCGACGGGATGGTGGCCCGATGAAGGTGACCTTCAGTTGCGAAGGCTATCTGGGCCGCTACGAGGAGCAGGTGCGCGACGTGCGTTACTTCTGCCACGCAGGCGTGAACATTGCTTCAATCCTGATTGACGGCCGCATCTGCGCCTGCCCCAATATCGACCGCGACCGCTTCTCGCAGGGCAGCATCTATACGGACAACTTCTATCAGGTCTGGGAGACGCGCTTCAAGCCCTTCCGCGACCGCCGCTGGGCCCGCACCGGCCGCTGCGCCGACTGCAAGGTGTGGAAGAACTGTCTGGGCAACGGCCTCCACAACTGGCACGGCAACTCCACCGAAGTCCTCCAGTGCCACTACGCAAAGACGCTATAGCTTGAAACCCCGAATCGCCGGGCAGCGTACAGCAGAGCTAAAACCGCCAGCCGAAACCGCCGTGTAGCGAGGTTGCTATGGCGCCAAGTGTGTATTCCAGATAAAAATAAAAATGGTTCCATTCAGCTCTTCCGCCAATAGGTACCCAAACGGGCATCAGCTGAATGGTTTTTCCGTCCGTTGACACGCCAAGCCCATAGGCGGAATAACCATGATACCAGGTGCTCTTTTTCCAATAATGGCGGGCTTGAAAGGCCAATGATCCGCCATAACACGTGTTATCATTCACAAAGGTTCCTTCAGAGGAGAAGTCATATCGCGGCTTTCCATCTGGCCCGATTCCAAAACTATCCAGTTGATAGAGAGCATAATTCCACCATGAGATCACGCCGGTCACGACCATCTCCCAGCGGGGGCCTGTGTGCCAAATAGCGGAAAGACTGAATGTGGGCGGGTAACTCGTCGGATCGGCTAGCTTTTGTCCGTTTTCTTCCAAGGATTTATCCATGCTACGTTCATACATATCCATAAGGAAATGGGGAGCGGGCATAATACCTGCCCCAATCTCCAATGAAAACGTTTTTTGAAACGACGAGGCAGGCCATTCTTCATCTGCCGCGTGGGTCGTAATACTCACGCCGAAAAGAATGATTGCTATGGTAATGAACCTTTTCATTGATTATTATCGAGCCCGATAAGAATCTCGCGGTCGCGTAAATCCATGAAGGACGTATCTTTGGCTGCATAATGGCCATTGGGATCTTCAAAGCGAAGGAAGGGCCCCGGCACATTCTCAATATAAGGAAGATCTACTCTGCATTTACCTTCTGGCCCTGTCGTGCCTAAAAGCCATTCCCTTCCTCCTTTTGAGGTACTTCCTGTGATCTGAATCCCCTCGATGGGGTTCCCGGTCTCATTAGAGACAAGAGCAAACGACATAGGAGTACTGTCTCCAACGTATTCATCCGTCCAGGCATCAGGCACTCCGTAGCAAGCCTGGAAAATAAAGAGTGCGGTGGTCAGCGACGCTCCTTTGAGGAGATTGTGAAGCCATTTCATAAGAATCTGATCGAATGGTTGCTGTAACAAAGGTATAAAACGTTGTGATTCTTTGCAAATGGACTGAGAAACGAATGCGGCCCGGCGGGGAATCCGTCGGGCCGTGGGAGTGGGACCTAGCAGATTTGAACTGCTGACCTCATGCGTGTGAAGCATGCGCTCTAAACCAGCTGAGCTAAGGTCCCGATTGGGAGTGCAAAGATACACTTTTTCTGTCAAAAGCAAGACACTCCCGAAAAATGTTCTGTCCTATTCGCCGATCAGGTCTACAATCGGCATCTCCAGGGCCTGCTGCGGTAGCAACAAATAGTCGTAGAGCTGGACGAAGGTGCCATCGATCAGCTGGCGGACAACGGCATAGCCATTTTCGCCCTTGAGGGTCTCAAGCTCCGCGTCCAGGGCGGCGAGGCGGGTAAAATCCGCCTGCTGGGCAGTGGCGAACTCCTTCACCTTGTCCAGCCAGCGCCCGGCCTGTTCCTTGTTCCAGTCTTCCGCTATCTTGTTCTTTTCCTTGGCGCCGCGGGCCTTGTCGAACTTCTGCTTCTCCGGGGATGCCTGCCAGTCCAGGATGATCTGGCGGGCCAGGGAACGGAACTTGGGCTGGAAAGCCAGGGTCTTGGGATGGCGGGCCGAGAGTTCCTCCACCTCGGCGGCAATCTCTCCGAGGCGTCCGGCGAGCGGACCGGCTTCCGCCTTCATATCATAGCCGCCCATCTTGGCGAGGCCCAGCAATGCGGAGGCCTGCGCGCGTTCCGCCATGGCGGCAGAGCTGTTCTGGACGAACGGGCCGATATTTTTCTTGAAAAAAGCGGTCTTGGCTGCCCGCGTGAGCAGGTCGCTCTCAGCCGGGAAGGCCGGAGCGCGCTGAATGAGATCGTTGAAAGATTTGATCGGATCCACGGAGGCGGGAACATCACCGGCATCCGAGTCGTAATCGGTGGACATATCCTCCGTATCGGGCAGTTCGGTCTGGCCGGTCGGCGGAACACCGCCCGGAACCATGGCTCCGGCGGCAGCGCCGGCAGCACCCATCTGCTGCAGCATCGAGGTAGCCGCCTCCACGTTGGGCGTTGCCGTGGTATCGGTGGGTATCACGCCCTCCAGGGCTTTATCCACCCGCTTGGTAACGGCCTTGTCGACCGCGTTGTTGACCTTCTTCGTGACCGATTTTTCGACCGCCTGCTTTGCCCGGTTGCCGAGACTTTTCAGCAGGCCCTGGCCCTGGGCCGGAACAAACAGCAGCCCGAGAAGTGCCAGCGTAAGAAATGCTCTTTTCATAGTATGGATGTTAAAATGTAAGCGAAAAAAGAATCAAAGGTAGCGCTCGAAATGGACCGCCACCTCGTCACCCCGCGTCAGGCGGCCGCCCACCAGGCAGACCACCGATACCTCTGCGCTCACGCAGAGCTTTCCATCCGCCTTGCGGTAGATGTCCTGCTCGAAGACGAAGCGGGCTCCGTCCCGGCGCAGGTTCAGGCAGGAAAGGAACGTCTCCTGGCCGTGCAGGGGCGTCTTGTAGCGGATATCGATCTGCGAGACCATGACGTCGATTCCCTCTTCGTGCCATTTGCGGAACGAAAAGCCCTCCGCCTGCAGCCACTCGTGGCGCGTTGCTTCAAGATAATGGATATAGTTTGCGTTGTTGACTACCCCCTGCAGGTCACATTCGTAATCGCGGGTTTTCATCTCAACGGTATAGAGATATGCTTTCATCAGGCGCTATTTTTCCGTAAAGATAGCAGTTTTTCTTGTATCTTTGTCTAAACCATCCGGAACGTATTGCCATGAAACGAACCCTTGTCACCCTTGCCCTGGCGCTAGGCATTGCAGCGCTGCTTTTCTTTGTATTGCGCCTCGAAAAACAGCGGGCCGCAGGCGCCAACTGCCGGCTGGTCTATTGGAACATCCAGAACGGCATGTGGGACGGCCAGAACGACAACTACGACCGGTTCGTGGCCTGGGTGCGTGAAAAGCAGCCCGACATCTGCGTCTGGGCCGAAGCGCAGAGCATCTATTATACCGATTCGGACCGCCCGATGCGGCCCGACGAGCAGTATCTCGTGGCCCACTGGAGCGAACTGGCAGCCCGATACGGTCATCCGTATGTTTACATCGGCGGTCAGCGGGACGACTTTCCGCAGGCCATCACCTCCACGCACCCCATTGAAAATATCGACCGGATTATCGGAAACGAAGCGGACAGCGTCGTGCTGCACGGCTGCGGCTGGGCGCAGATCAAATTCCGCGGCAAGCGGCTGAATATCGTCACGCTGCACCTGGCGCCTCATCAGTGGGCACCCGGGCTGCCTTCCGATGAGGCACGCAAGGCCAGCGCCGAGCGATGCGAAGGCGACAAATACCGCCGGATGGAGATCCAGTACATCTGCGAGCATACCGTCGCCACCCATCCGGAGGCCGGGGACGAATACTGGATGATGATGGGCGATTTCAATTCCCGCTCCCGCGCGGACAACGCCTTCTACCGCTATCCGGACAACGACACGAAACTCTATGTCCACGATTATATTGCCTCCCAGACGCCCTACCTCGACGCCTTGCTGGAAAAGCATCCGGGCGAGATGCACGTCACGATGCACTACCCCGCCCGGCTGGATTATGTCTATATGACCCGGCCGTTGCTTGAACGGACCGTGGAGTGCCGGGTCTGCCACGATTTCTATACCGAGCCGGTCCGCGATCCGCAGCAGCTCTCCAACTTCTGGAGGCCCTCCGATCACCGACCTATCGTGGTGGATTTCAAGCTATAGCTCCTACTTTTTGCGCAGCATGAACTTCCGGCCGATCCTGACGAAGGTCTTCATCGGCCAGGGGAGCAGCGCCCGCTCGGCTTCCTTGAGCTTCTCGCGGATGGGAATCGCCTGCGGGCAATGTTGTTCGCACTTGCCGCAGCCGAGGCACTGTGAGGCGAAGGA
>JAEEUZ010000133.1 GCA_016290725.1 Bacteroidales bacterium
CGTCCTCCCTACTGGGCCCTGTATTACTGGGCGGAAATAGCCGACTACGGCATCCAGATAGAATCCACCTGCGACACCGAAAACATCTATACCTGTGCCGCAAGATCGGAAGACGGGAGAATCCGCCTTCTGATTTCCCGCTACCACGAAGACGACAGTCACAACACCCCGCGTGATATAACCATACAACTTCCAACCGGGTATGAAGTATCCGCCATTCGGCTCACGGACAGCCTTGGCATGGACCGCCGACTTGAGCCATGCGAAAGCATTCAGTTAGAATCCAACGCCTTTGCCCTGATTGAAATCCTTTCTACTTGACAGTGACTTTGAAAGGTTCCTTGCTTGCCTTCACCAGCAAGTCATGGGGACCGTTTGACAGGCAGGCCATGACGGCAACATGTTTGCCGACGAGTTCCTTGTCGAACTCCAGGGTGAGGGTTACGCGGGAGTAGTCATCGGCCCAATCGGCCTTTGTGACCAGAGTTCCGAAGCCGGTGGTAACCGCTCCGGGGAGGTAATACGCATTGTACCAGTTGATTATTGGCGAGGATAAGCCGGAGAAGTTGTTCCAGCCCCCTCCCCTTCCGCTGGCAAGCATAAAATGCTCATAGCAGTTGTAGGAATCGGCACATTCCCTCTCCCAGTTTTCAATCGCAGTATCCGCAATAAGCTGTGCCAGTTCGGCATGACCAAGATCGAACATCGTCTTCCACAGAATCATCTGGTGGGGCATCCACACGGTGCCGTTCCAATATCCGTCGATGCGGTAATAGGGCGCTTTCTGGTCCACTGCGGTTATTCCATATGGACTCCATAGCTCTCCTTCTGTGAAAATATGACTTAAGAGAACGTCCCGCTGCGTGTTGTCCACGATTCCGGCTACAAGGGGCGCCACCCCGTCGAGACCCATGTTGAAATTCACTCCTTCCTCAGTACGGTAGATACCTTTGGGTTTTCCTGCCTCATCGTGCTCCACATAGCCGAAATAGCCCGTCTCCGGGTCCCAGGCATTATTCAGTATGCCTTTGGACATGGCGGTAATATCGGCATTGAACTGCCTGATATCGGCATTCAGGGATGTCTTCCGCTTCCCTTTTGCGTTTTTAACCAGATGGCTGGCTATGAGGCGGAGAATCTTTGCGCTTCGGATATAATACGAAGTGGACACCATGGGGGTGGTGCGGGCACGGAGCTCCTTCTGGGGACGGAGAGTCCACTGCGGAGGATAATCATCCCAACCGCCGCTGTTGTAGAACAGATGCCAGGTTTCAAGAAGGCCGCTGGGCTTTCGGAACTCCGGTCCCGACATATAGTCGTAGAAACGTTTCAGTCGGGGATAAATCTCCTGAAGCTGAGCCTCATCGCAGCCCCCGCGCTCCCACACGTCGCCTATAGCCAGGATTTGCGTAGCCAGAGGCGTTCCGTGATGCACGAACGGAGCCTCTTCCTCCGGGGTTGTGGTGTACTGGCGGATTATTTCGTAACCCCGCCCGGGGTCCAGCTCCGACATGGCCCAGCCTATGAAACCGCAGTCCCATGTGTACAGGCTGTTCCAGTTTTTCCCGGGGCAGAAATGCCTGATCGGCTCCCCGAATGCGTCAATGGGATATACCACGTTCGTCAGAAGAGTTGCCTGGAGGAGCCGATAGCCCAGAGGCCTCTCGGCCGTAAAATACAACTCGCTGTCCCTCAACGCTTTACTGAAATCGCCTGGAGCAAAATCGCCCCAGGCCTTTTGCATAAACGGCTGAATATCAGCAGGTTCCACTTCACGCACACACAGAATCATCTGCCACAGGGTGGTATCGCTCTGCGGCTGAAGGAGCACGGGGCGGAGGAAATTCGCAGTGTAGTGCCCCTGCTTATCTCCTTTCAGATCTTTGTACACGTGGTCGTGCACTTTGCGGGGCATCAGGTCCTGCAGTTTTGCGCAGCGCCACTGGCGCACTTCGCTCAGCGGATAGTCCCACACAACGCCGTAGGTGGCATCCACCTCCGGGTAGCGCACGGTGAACCAGCCTTCGCCCTGCTCCAGCTGCGGAGTCCACTGCTCGGGTGTACCTCCGCATTTACGCACGGCAAGCTGCAGGCTTATGTTCTGCACTATGTCCGTATTGTTAACGCACCGGGCTTCCAGAAGAACACGCTCATCGTCCAGCACATGGTATGTGGCGTCCACATACACCCGGTCTTTCCACTCAATCTCCTGGCGGTACGTAATGTGGCGCATATCGGCGGAAACTTCCCAGGGATGCACGTCGCTCTCGAAAAGGGTGCAAGGCACTTTCACATTGCGCCTGTACACGCCGGGAACAAGGCAGAACTCCACCTGAACGCCTGATGACAGGTCCTGAATATGGGATATGCCGAAATACTCCTTGGAGTACGGTCCCCATCGGCCCAGAGAAGCGATGTCGTGAGAAGGGGCCTCTGCAAAGAGCGACACCGGCACCACAAACAGGGCAAGGAGGAAAAGGAAACGTTTAAAAAGCATGTTCATTTCAGTGATGCGAGGGCCTCTCCAAGCGAGCCCACATTGTCAAAGACAAAGTCCGGCGGGGTTATGCCCTCCAGCATAGCCGGAGTGGTTTCGCCTGAAAGCACAAGTATGCCCACGGCACCGGCGTTCCGGGCCATGGCGATATCGGTATACACGCGGTCGCCAACCATGGCTACCTCAAAAGGCTTCAGGCCGTGACGGTGCATAATCTCCTGAAGCATAGTAGGGTCCGGCTTGCCAAGGACAATGTCGGCCCGGCGTCCGGTAGCTTCCTCAATGCATTTCTGAATTGAGCCGCAGTCCACCAGGATGGTTTCCTTCTCCGTGGGGCACACGCGGTCCGGGTTAGTGGCGATGTATGGAATGCCCTGTGAAGCCCACCATGCGGCACGGCAAAGGCGGTCGTAGGTGAGAGTCATGTCGAAGGACACAACCAGGGCGTCCGGGCGGTCTGCGGGGTCATCGGCACAGGCCTCAAAGCCGGCTTTTTCGAACTGCGACACCATGGAAGGGGTTCCCAGCATGAACAGCCTGCGGGCCTGGGGAAGATTCTCCCGGAGCCAGTCGATGGCAGCAAGGGAGGTTGTGAGCATATTGTCCTCGGAGGCTTCTATGCCCATCCCGGCCAATTTTGCCAGATAATCCGCCACGCTTTTGGTGGGGTTGTTGGTGAGGAAGGTATAGCCGATACCCCTCTGGCGCAGGGTTTCAAGGAAGCCCTGAGTCCAGGGGAAAAGCCTTCCGCCCAGATACAAGGTTCCGTCCATGTCCAGGGCAATATGGCGTATTCGCGCTAAACTCTTCATATCTCGAATGGGCCTCCCTTTGCGAACAGGGGTTCCACAATGGCGTCGTAAAAACCTCCGCGTTTTGCTAGGTCAAGCACGTTGAAGCGGAAGCGCATCAGCTGAACCTTGGCGAACATCTCGTGGAGCCGCTCTCGGGAAAGGCCGATTTCGGAAGGGTCCGAAGGGGCCCCTGCCCGGCGCATCAGATCCCGCATCTTCGCAAAACTGTACACCTGGCCCTGGAGTCGCTTTTTCAGAGAAGGCCACTCCGCCTTAAGCTTTGTGAGCTGCTCCCGAACCACATCCGGCCCGTCGTATTTCTTGGTAATTTCGTCGTAGCCCAGCCGGGGTGCGGGGAAATCCTTGAACAGTTCAAGTGCCCGCTCCTGCTCCTGCTCCAGGGACGGCCAGGCCTTCACGCAGGCTTCAACATCCATGGCAGAAAGGTCCTGCTTGAACAACTCGTCGAAAACCGCGCACATGGTAAGTGTGCCGATTGCCACCTGGAAGCCGTGAGACTGGAGTTTACCCTTATAGCGGTGCTCTGTCATGTCCAGGATATGGCTGAACAGATGGTCGCAGCAGGAAGCGGGGCGCGAGGAACGTGCCGCCTGCATTGCCACTCCGCTCAGGGTGAGCCCTTCAAACACGTCTGCAATTGCATCAGGGTCTCCGGCTGCGACAGCGTCCGGATTGGCCAGGAAGCTGTCCAGGTCGTCCTGAAGCACATGCCAGGCGTCGTGATGCAGAGGAGCCTTGCCCACGAAATCCGCAATCATCCACTCCGCGCCGGCGGGCACCTTGGCCGCAAGGTCGGCATATCCTGCGGCTGTCATGTGGGCGGGAGCAGCGGCAATCACGTCGATATCGGCAACTATCGCAACGGGGGCCGGGCAGGAGAAGGTTTGCTTTGCGCCTTCGAATGTGATGGATGCCCCGAAAGATGAATAACCGTCAACAGAGGCTGCCGTGGGAAGGGTAAGGTATGACTGGTTGTGATGATGAGAGCTCAGTTTGCACAGGTCGTTTATCACTCCGGAGCCCACGGAAACCAGCACCGAATCCGGTGCGGCATCCAGAAGGCCGTCCACCAGCTCCACGTACTTCCATTCGGCGTGGAACTCCTCTTCCATGATAATATGCTTATCCACCGGAATGCCCGCCTCCAGGAAAAGGCCGTAGACCTTTTCACCAAGGGCCGGCCAGGTGTGGACATCGGCCAGAATCAAAGCCTTGCGACCGGGGAAAAACTGCTTGAACACTGCGGGAGCCTTCTCGGAGGCTCCCCTACCCATCTCGAACAACTTGGTGTCCGTGGAAATGGACATTGCAAAATCAATTCTCTCTTTGCTTGTCATAGTACTATTTCAGGGCATCACGCACCTGCATGTTAATCTCGCGGAGCTTGTCCACGTCAATCTTGACCACTTTGCGGTCGTAGGTCATAAGACCGTTAACCTCCACCTCAACATCGGTTGTTTGGGTATAAACCGCGGCGGAGATGCCATCGGCAATAGTTGGAAGCAGGTAGTTCAAGGCATAGTCACGGTACTTCTCCAGCACCTCTTCACCGCTTTCACACTTACCCTTGTAGCCCCAGTTGCCTTCATCCTGCCAGGTGTGGCCGGAAACGGCGTATCCGATGCCGCCATATTCGCCCACGACGTCTATCTGCTCGCCGTCGCTGCGGAGGAGCATCTTGGGCTTGGGATAGTTGTGGCTGTCAAGGATATCGCCGCAGTGGCGGTGGTTGCCGCCTGATGCGGAGTTGATAAGGCGGGAAGGATCCTGCTCACGGGTGAATGCAACAACCGCCTCCGTGTCGAACTGGCTCCAGCCCTCGTTGAAAGGCACCCACACAACGATGCAGGGGAACTTCTTCAGCTGCCACATAATCTCTCCCCACTCTTTATAGTAAGTGGCTTTAGCATCATCGTCAAGCGGATAGTCCCAGCCCGTATCGAATGCCTTGCGACCCCACTGGGGATCGTAAAGGCCGTCGTTCTGGAACACGTCCACATTGCCAGCCATGGAAGGCATATCCTGCCACACCATCATTCCCAGACGGTCGCAGTGATAGTACCAGCGCGCAGGCTCCACCTTGATATGCTTGCGGATGAAGTTGTATCCGAACTCTTTGGTCTTAATAATATCGAAAGCCAGCGCCTCATCCGTGGGAGCGGTGTAAAGGCCGTCCGGCCACCAGCCCTGGTCCAGCGGGCCGTACTGGAAAACGGGTTTTCCGTTCAGCCCCAGCCTCTTGAACCCGGCCGTATCCACAACCGTAGTGCAGCTTCGAAGCGCGGTATAGCCCTTCACCATATCCACAACCTTCCCATCTTTCACTGCCGATATTTCCAGCGCATACAGGTACGGGCTCTCCGGGCTCCAGAGCTTAGGCTCCGGCACCTCCAGAGAGAGAATTTCCCCAACAGAGGCCGATGCCAACGCCACCGCCTCGCCAGGCTTTCCCTTCTCGGCATCCCAGCCTTCGCCGCCTTCTCGCAGCGTCACGCGAACCTCCTCCGCCTCGCCCTCAACACAGGCGCGGACGGAGAGTATGCCGGTGCTATCGGCCCAAACACAGTTGTAGTCCTTCACGTAAATATCGGCCACCGGCTCGATCCAAACGCTCTGCCAAATACCTGTAACAGGGGTGTACCAGATGCCCTTGGGGTTGGAAACCTGCTTTCCTCGGGGCTGATGGTCGTTGTCCGTACCGTCCCACACCTTCACCACAAGCTCCTGCTTTCCATTCACGATGAAATCGCTGATGTCGAAGGCAAAAGCCGTATAGCCTCCCGTATGCTCTCCAAGCGGTTTTCCGTTAAGCCAAACCTCGGTTTTCCAGTCCACCGCATCGAAATGCAGCAGCACCTTTTCCTTCCAGGCCGATGGAACCTTGAACTCACACTTATACCACAGCGTGCTGTCCACGCCCACTCTGCGGCCCACGCCGGAGAG
>JAEEUZ010000134.1 GCA_016290725.1 Bacteroidales bacterium
GCATCATGGGCATCGTGAGCGGGGAGGATTACCAGATTGTCTATTCGGATACGCCCGGTATCCTGAAGCCCAATTACAGGCTCCAGGAGAACATGCTTGCCTTCGTGGACACCGCCATCGGCGACGCCGACATCATCCTCTATGTGACGGACACCGTAGAGAAGGCCGACAAAAACGAGGCCTACATCCAGAAGCTCCAGAAGGTGGACTGCCCCGTGGTAGTCGTCATCAACAAGATCGACATCTCCTCCCAGGAGAAAGTCGTGGAGCTGATGGGCTGGTGGAAGGAGCAGCTCCCCAAGGCGGAGATCATTCCCGTGTCGGCCCAGGAGAAATTCAACCTGGAGAGTATCCTGGAGGCCGTTTCCTCCCGTCTGCCCGAGGCCCCGGCCTGGTTCGACAAGGATCAGTTCACGGACAAGAACCTCCGTTTCTTCGCCTCGGAGATTATCCGGGAGAAGATTTTCCTCAACTATTCCGAGGAAATCCCCTACTCCTGCCAGGTAGAGATCGAAGCCTTCCATGAGGGCGAAGACCGCTATGAGATTTCCGCCGTCATCTATGTGATGCGGGAATCCCAGAAGGGCATCATCATCGGCAAGGGCGGCGCCATGCTCAAAAAAGTGGGCACCGAGGCCCGCCTGGAAATGGAAGACTTCTTCCAGAAGAAAGTTTTTTTAAGTACATTTGTTAAAGTTGATCCGGACTGGAGGGAGAACCGCAAGGAACTCCGTCGGTTCGGTTATGAATTCTAGGTTATATGGCAGAAGATTGGGAAGACATCGAAGGACAGGAACAGGAGGAAGAGCTTGGCGAAGATGCCGCCGCCTCGGGGAAATTTGACAAACTCCTTGGCAGCGACTCCAGCAAATTCAAACTCTCCGGCATGTTCAAGGAGTGGTACCTGGACTATGCGTCCTACACCATCCTGGACCGTGCCGTCCCCCATATCGTGGACGGTTTCAAGCCTGTACAGCGCCGCGTGCTCCACACGATGGCCACGATGGACGACGGCCGGTACACGAAAGTGGCCAACATCGTCGGCCAGGCCATGCAGTATCACCCGCACGGTGACGCTTCCATCCTGGGCGCCCTGGTCACCCTGGGCCAGAAAGGTCTCCTGATCGACTGTCAGGGTAACTGGGGTAACATCCTCACGGGAGACTCCAATGCAGCCCCCCGTTACATCGAGGCCCGTCTTTCCACCTTTGCCAAGGAAGTCGTCTTCGACAAGAAGGTGACTCCCTGGATGACTTCCTACGACGGCCGCAACCAGGAGCCCACGGAACTTCCCGTGCGTTTCCCGCTGCTGCTGGCGCAGGGAACCGAAGGCATCGCCGCCGGTCTCAGCTCCAAGATTCTGCCCCATAACTTCAACGAACTCATCGACGCCTCCGTCGCCATCCTGAAGGGAGAACCCTTCGAACTGCTGCCGGACTTCCCCACCGGAGGCATCGCAGACTGCTCCAAGTACAACAAGGGCAAGCGCGGCGGCATGGTGAAGGTACGCGCCCGCATCAACAAGGTGGACAAGTCCACCATCACCATTACCGAAATTCCTTACGGAAAGACGTCCCAGGCCATCATCGACAGCATCATCAAGGCCAAGGACAAGAAGAAGATCAATATCAAGAAGATCGACGATATGACCACCGACAAGGTGGAGATCATCATCCATCTTCCCGCCGACGTTTCCCCGGACAAGACCATCGACGCCCTCTACGCTTTCACCGAGTGCGAAACCAAGATCGCGCCCAACGCCTGCGTCATCCGTGACAACAAGCCGGTGTTCCTCACCGTGGACGAAATCCTGGAGTACGACACCTATCACACCCGGGATATCCTGAAGGCCCAGCTGGAAGTGAAGCTCTCCGAACTGGAGAACGACTGGCACTACAGTTCCCTGGAGCGCATCTTCTTCGAAAACCGCATCTACAAGGTGCTGGAACAGAACCAGAAGAGCTGGGAAGAGCAGCTGGACGACATCTTCAAACAGATGCTTCAGTACCAGGATCTGCTGCATCGGCCCATCGTGATGGACGACATCCTCAAACTGGTGGAGAAGCCCGTGCGCAAGATCTCCAAGTTCGACACCAAGGCCCTGGACGAGAAGATTTACGCCCTGGAAGACCAGATGAAGGAAGTGAAGGACCACCTGGAGCACATCACGGAGTTCACTATCGACTGGTTCAAGGGACTCAAGAAGAAATACGGCAAGCAGTGGCCGCGTCTCACGGAAATCTCTTCCCTGGAGACTATCGCCGCCACCAAGGTGGTGTCCAACAACGCCAAGCTGTATGCCAATCTGGAGGAAGGCTTCGTGGGTATCGGCCTCAAGAAGGACGACGGCGGAGAATTCATCGGCGAGTGCTCGGACCTCAGCGAGATTATCGTCATCCGCAAGGACGGCAAGTACCGCGTGACCAAGGTGAGCGAAAAGGCTTTCTTCGGCAAGGACCTGCTCTATGCCGGCGTCTTCAACCGCAACGACGAACGCACCATCTACAACGTGATTTACCGCGACGGAAAGGGCCCCACCCACTATGCCAAGCGTTTCGCCATCACCTCCATCACCCGCGACAACGACTACGACATCACCACCGGCGCCCCCGATTCCAAGATCCTCTGGTTCACGGTGAACCACAACGGTGAAGCCGAAACCGTGAAGATTAACCTGCGTCCCAAGAAGGGGCTCAAGAAGTTGCAGTTGGAATGGGACTTCTCCTCCCTGGCCATCAAGGGGCGCGCTTCCAGGGGTAACCTGGTCACCAAGAACGCCATCGCCAAGATCCAGCTCAAGTCCAAGGGCATCACCACCCTGGAAGGCAAGGACATCTGGTACGACCCCGATATCCAGCGCCTGAACGAGGAAGGCCGCGGACAGCACCTGGGCAAGTTCGCCGGGCAGGACCGCGTACTGGCCATCTTCGCCGACGGCAGCTATTACACCACCACCTACGACCTGGTGAACAAGTACCAGGGCGACGTCATCCGCATTGAAAAGCTGGATCCCGGCCGCGTGTATACGGTGCTGTACTGGGACAATGCCGCCAAGGCCTACTACGTGAAGCGCTTCAGCTTCACGGAGAGCAACAACTCCCCCGTCCTGTTCATCGCCGATGCCCGCGGCTCCAAGCTGGTGGACATCTCCGACGACCTTCATCCGCAACTGGTCCTTACCTTCGGCGGCAAGCACGAACACCGTGAAGCCGAAACCGTGGACGCCGAGGAATTCATCGCCAAGAAGGGCGTCACCGCCAAGGGCAAGAAGGTTTCCCCGTACGAAGTCAAGCGCGTGGAATTCGGCGAACCCCTGCACAAGCCCGAAGACGACCTGGAGCCCGAAGCCCCCACCATCGCCGAAGGCCTGGACGCCGATGACGCCATCGACGCGGATCTGGAGGCCGAAAACCTTGAGGCCGATGCCCCCGTCACCGAAATTGAACAGACCGGCCAGTCCTCCGACCTCCTGAAAGGAGGCGAGGATGACGCCCCGGCCGATTTCGAAGGCTGGGAACCTACCTTATTCTAGATTAGGGGAGCAGCCCCCTGCCTGCGGCAGAGACTCACTTTGTAACGAGAAGTTCCACTAAAGGGCCTTCACCGCCTTGAACAGGTTTCCGGTGGCAACGGAAGGGTTCATGGCTTGGGCAAGTGGCATGGAACGGGGACTGACTTCAACGATGGGACCGAAACCGGCTTGCTGCAAGGCCGCACGGTCTTCGATGCGGCCGGAAAGAAGGGCGACCGGCGTGCTGCCGGCGTTTTGAAGAACACCCATGGGCACTTTTCCCATCAGGGTTTGGGCATCGGACTTGCCTTCGCCGGTGATGACAAGGTCTGCGCCGGCGGCCATATCCCTGAAGTGGACCAGGTCCAGGATGCGGTCTATGCCTTTTTTGATATCGGCCCCAAATGCAGCCACAAGGGCACCGGCAAGACCGCCCGCAGCACCGGCACCAGGGAGGCAGGATACATCCACACCGATTTGGACCAGCAACTTGGCAGCTTGTTTCCTCATTCTGTCTTCCAAAACCTCCACGTCCTCCGGAGAGGCTCCTTTCTGCGGCGCAAAAACCCGTGCGGCACCCTTCGGGCCCAGAAAGGGAGCATCTACATCACAGAGCAGTTCAAAGAGGGCATCATGCAACTGAAGGATTCCCGGCACGCTGAGCATACCGGCGCCGCCGTCACAAGTAGCCGTACCGCCCATACCTATCATATAATGGCGACATCCGTTTTCGTATGCTGTCATAAGCAACTCTCCCAATCCGGCGCTGGAGGCTTTTAACGGGTTCCGTTCCTCGGGAGCCAAAAGGGATAGCCCCACGGCCTGCGCAACTTCTATGATAGCGGTATGGCCCGAGATGGCATAACGGGCCTGCACCGGTCGGCCAAAAGGGTCGTGGACAGAGGCCGTCATCGGCGTTGCTTGTAAAGCATTTGCCAGTATATCCAGCGTGCCTTCGCCACCATCGGCCAGGGGGAGTTCCACCACCTCGGCCTCCGGCCATCGTGCCTTTGTGCCCGCCGCCATACAGGCCGCCACTTGCGGTGACGACAGGCACTCCTTGAACGAATCCGGCGCGACTATAATCCTCATAAGGCACAAATTAAACACAAATCCTTCAAAACATAAAATTTTACATGCAAAACATATCTTATTTTTGCACTTTTCGATATCTTTGTAAAAACGCACAGGATATGCTCAAGATTGGAGACAAGATGCCGTCTTTCGAGGTGATCGACCAGGACGGGAACGTGGTGAAATCGGAGGATTTCATCGGCAAAGGGAAAAAGACCATCATTTATTTCTACCCCAAGGACAATACGTCCGGCTGCACGGCCGAGGCCTGCTCTTTCCGGGACAATTATGCTGCGCTTACCGAGGCCGGTTACAACGTGGTGGGCGTGAGCAAGGACAGCGCCAAGTCCCACACGGGGTTCCGTGCCAAATATGAGCTGCCCTTCCGGCTGCTGGCCGATACCAGCACGCAGATGCTGCAGGACTTCGGGGCCTGGGGCGAGAAAAAGATGTACGGAAAGACCACGATGGGCACCCTGCGCCGCACCTTCATCTTTGACGAGAACGGCATCCTGGAACGCCTCATTGAGAAGGTGGATACCAAGGACGCCGCCGGGCAAATCTTAAACGCTTAGTCTCCTTATGCTCATTGCATTGACGGGGTTTATGGGAAGCGGGAAAACCAGCGTCGGCCGCCTGGTGGCCGAAGCCCTGGGCTGCCCTTTCCTGGATCTGGACGAGATCATCGTCAAGAAGGCGGGCCGCAGCATCCCGGAGATTTTCCAGGCCGATGGCGAAAAAGGCTTCCGCCGCCTGGAAAAGGACGCGCTGGAAAAGACCGTGGCCAAATATGCCGAAAACACCGCCGTGCTGGCCCTGGGCGGTGGCACCGTAACCGTTCCCGGCGCAGTGAAGTTGTTGCAGGAAAAGACCCTCTGCATCTATCTGGAGGCCGATATTGACACCCTCATCGCCCGCTTGCAAGGCCAGACAGAAGGTCGTCCGCTGGCCGATGAAAACATGGCCGCACGCCTGGCGCAGCGCGAGCCCCTGTACCGGGAAGCCTCGCATGTAACCATCGATACGGCCGGTCTCACCCCCGAGGAAATCACCGACGAGATTATTATTTCCTGTTTGTAAATCTGCTTCGTTTTGCCTATCTTTGTAAGACTATGGGCATTAACGAACGTCAGTGGATTGTCAAGCCGGTAGAGCACCCTGAAAAGGCTGCCAGGCTGGCTACGGAACTCGGGATAGACCGGGTTCTGGCGGACCTTTTGGTCCAGCGCGGCGTAGAGACGTTCGAACAGGCCCGTTCTTTCTTCCGCCCCCGCCTGGAAGACCTGCACGACCCCTTCCTGATGAAAGATATGGACAAAGCCGTGGAGCGCGTGCACCAGGCTGTCACGGGCGGTCAGAAAATCCTGGTTTACGGAGACTATGACGTAGACGGCACCACCGCCGTGGCGCAGGTGTATTCCTTCCTGAAACAGTTCACCGCCAAGGTGTCCTTCTATATCCCGGACCGCTACGACGAAGGTTACGGCCTCTCCTACAAAGCCCTGGACTGGGCAGGAGACAATGGAATCAACCTGGTCATCACCCTGGACTGCGGCATCAAGGCCATTGAAAAAGTGGAGTATGCCCGCGCCAAGGGAATAGACGTCATCATCTGCGACCATCACCTGCCGGAGGAACAGCTGCCCAAGGCCGTGGCCGTACT
>JAEEUZ010000135.1 GCA_016290725.1 Bacteroidales bacterium
GTTTACACATGCTATGTGTACTACCCCATAGACTGCGCCAGAGGCCAATCACACATACTATGTGTAGAAGCCAATGTGCTTTGTAGGTGCCTGTGAGGGCGATTCGTGTTTACACATGCTCTGTGTACTACCCCATAGACTGCGCCAGAGACCAATCACACATACTATGTGTAAAAGGCAATGTGCCTTGTAGGTGCCTGTGAGGGCGATTCGTGTTTACACATGCTATGTGTACTACCCCATAGACTGCGCCAGATGCCAATCACACATACTATGTGTAAAGGTCAATGTGCCTTGTAGGTACTTGTGAGGGCGATTCGTGTTTACACATGCTATGTGTAACAACACGTACTATGTGTGTGAGGGGGGGGAGAAACTACAGCGCCTGAAGCGCAGCCAGGGCGCGGGAAACATCGGCAGAATCCACAACGATGGAGATGGAGAGTTCCTCGCCTCCCTGGGCGGCGGCGATGACGCTAATCCCGGCGGCCCCAAGGGCGCCGAAGACTTTGCCGCTCACTCCGGGGACTTTCTTGATGCGGCTGCCGTAGACTGTAACGATGCCCACCTGCTGGTTGAAGAGCATGACGTCGTCCAGGGGCATGAGCGGGTTGTCCGCCACAAGGGCCTCAAGGGCAGAGGTTGCGCGGGATGCGTCGCCGGAAGGAATCGCAAAGGAGATGGAGTATTCGGAAGATGTCTGCGCGATGAACCTGATGTTCACTCCAGCGGCACCAAGGCAGCCCATAATTGAGGAGGAAATGCCCACGGAGCCCAGCAGGCCCGTGCCATAGACGGTTACCAGAGCCAGGTCTTCATCCACCATCACGCCGGTTACGGCGCCTTCTTTCTCCTCCACGGAATCTGAAATCACTGTGCCTTCGAAAGCGGGATTGAAGATGTTGCGAACCACCACGGGGATGTCGGCGTTCTTCGCAGGCCACAGGGCCGATGAGGCGAACGGCGCGGCAGAACCGGCACAGAAGTGTGCGGCCTCGTCGAAGGTGAGGGCGGGGCGTGCGTCCAGGCCATCGGCCTCCGTATAAATTTCCACACATTCGGCACCCAGGGCCGATGCGATGAGCGACGCCAGTATGTTGGAGCCGCCGCGGCCGATACGAACCACATATCCGCTCTCCAGACGGCCGTAGCCGCCTGAAACTATGAGCCTGCCAATGCCCTTGCAGCGCATTGCGATGGCCTCGCGCGAGCGTGCCCAGTCGAACACGGGCTTGCGGCCCGGCTCCGGCTCGCGGCACACGACGAAACCGGTGCCGTCCACCACGCTGCTGCCGGGAACCCCGCATGAGATTGCATCGGCACAAAGCCTTGCGCACTTTGCCAGAAGGTAATCCTCCACGCTCTTCAGTGGCGCATACACGAACATTCCTTCGCTCAGGTAGGAGTGCACCTGCACCTCGAAATCGGCCAGTTTCTCCAGATACAGGGGATTGTCCGATACCACGCGGAAATACTCCAGAAGGGTCTCAAGGTCCTTCCTGCCGTCTTCCTTGCGTACGATTACGCTTTCGATGAGGCTGCGGAACAGGCGTTCCACAAACTTTTCCGGGCGTACCACCGCGATGGTATTATCGTCTATCAGAGAAACGATAGCATCATAATTGTCGCGCCTGAGTACAAAGGATTTTATTTTCATAGCAAAGTGTTATTAACAGAACCCAAAATTACGAACTTTATTCCGTTTTGACAAGCACCGCCGTGGCCCAAACCTCGCATCCTTCTCCGCGCCCTACAAAGCCAAGCCGCTCAGTTGTGGTGGCCTTCACGCTCACACGATCCGGGGAACAGCCAATTACAGAGGCCAGTGTAGAACGCATCAGGCCGATGTGAGGTGCCAACTTCGGCGCCTGCAATGCGATGGTGATATCGGCATTCCCCAGCTTCCAGCCTTTCTTCGAAGCGAGCGCGACAACCTTCCCAAGCAGTATTTTGCTGTCGATTCCCTTGTATGCTGGGTCTGAATCCGGGAAAAGGTGGCCGATGTCGCCGAGGGCCAGCGCGCCAAGGATGGCGTCGCACAGGGCGTGGATTGCCACATCCCCGTCGGAATGTGCCACGAAGCCGATTTCCGAAGGAATCTGAACGCCCCCAAGGTACATTGGCAGGCCCGGGGCCAGGGCGTGAACGTCGTATCCGTTGCCGATTCTTATATCCATCATTTTGCAAAGATACGGAAAAAAGAGTACATTTGCAGGTTAGCGCGCACATAATGCGCGCGCCCCCAGGCTATGGCAGGATTCAATTTCGGTTTTTTCGGTAACCCGGAGCATCGCGTCTTCAATTACAAACCAAGGTATTACGACCCGGAGGAAGAAGAGCGCAAACGCATGTTCGGCGACGTGGACGGCACCAACGAGGCCGCCCGCAAGAAGGGCGAATACGTGCCCGGCAGCAGCATCCGCGGCGCTTTCCGCGACGGCAACTACCAGAAAACCCGCAGTACGCAAAGCCGTACGCAGATGATTATCAGCATCGTCACGCTCCTTCTCATAGCCGTGGTGCTTGTGTATATCACCAAATTCTACTCGCTCCTGTAATGCCCACCCTTAGGATACTTCCGAAGAATCTCTCCGACATGATCGCCGCCGGGGAAGTGGTGCAGAGGCCCGCTTCCGTGGTGAAGGAACTCATGGAGAACGCCGTGGACGCCGGAGCCACCGAAATCGCGGTGAATATCCTCGACGCCGGCAGAACGCTCATCCAGGTGATTGACAACGGCTGCGGAATGAGTGCCGATGATGCCGTCCTGTGCTTCGAGCGCCACGCAACCTCGAAAATCGCCACTCCGGAAGACCTCAGCGACATCGAAACCTTCGGCTTCCGCGGCGAGGCCCTTGCTTCGATTGCGGCGGTAGCGGATGTTACCCTGCGAACCAGGCAGGCCGATGACGAAGTGGGCACCGAAGTGGAATTCGCGGCGTCGGAGCATCTCTCAACGCGCGAAATCGCCGCCCCCACGGGCTGCAACTTCGCAGTGAGGAACCTCTTTTTCAACGTTCCCGCCCGTCGCAAGTTCCTGAAATCGGACAGCGTGGAGTTCCGCCACATCCTGGAAGAATTCCAGAGGGTGGCCCTCACCCGCCCGGAAATATCGTTCACGCTTAGCCATAACCACCGCGATGTGCATGTGCTAAAGCCCGCGCAGGGGCTCAAGTTCCGCATCATGGACCTGATGGGCGCCGGTGTCGTGGGTTCGGTCGTGGAAGTTGGGGCGGTAACTTCCGTTGCCAATGTGGAGGGTTATGTGGGCCGGCCGGAAGCCGCCCGCAAGACCGTCGGCTGCCAATTCTTCTTCGTGAACGGCAGGTATTTCCGCAGCGCGTATCTTCACAAAGCCGTGATGAAAGCCTACGAGGAGCTCATCCCGGACGGAACCACTCCCTCGTACTTCATCTACCTGGACGTGGAGCCCGCCACGATGGACGTGAACATCCATCCCACCAAGACGGAAATCAAGTTCGAGCAGGAGCGCGTCCTGTTTCAGGTGCTGTACGCCGCCGTGCACGAGGCCCTTGGCCGCCGCGCCGCGGAGGGCCGCATCGACTTCGACGACACTTCCTCCGAAATCACCCTCCCGGGTAAGCACTTCGAGGAGTATCATCCCGTATCCGTCCCCCAAGCGGGCGTGGATCCGAATTACGACCCGTTTGTAAGTGCAATGGGTGGGATGGAGATCTCTCCGCGCGGCCCTATGGGCCTTGGTCGAGATGACAACACTACTGTCATTTCGAGCGGAGCCGAAGGCGGAGTCGAGAAATCTTTTAGGCCTTCCCAATACACAGACAAATCCCAGAACTACAGCGCGCTGTTCCAGGACGTGAACGTGCCGTCGCCCAGCCGCATTCTGGTGATAAAGAACCGCTTCATATTCACCCCGTCGGCCTCCGGCGTGATGGTGGTGAACATCCGGCGCGCACGCGAACGCGTTCTGTACGAGCGTTTCCTCGCCCTCATGGGCAAGGACGGCCACGTGATGGAGAGCTCGCTCTTCCCGGTTGAGGTGGCTGTGGGCGAAACCGGCCGCATGGCCATCGAAGAGCACATCCCCATGCTCAAGAAGCTGGGCTTCGAGATAGACCCGTTCGGCCGCGATTCAGTGGTAGTGAACGCTGTTCCGGAAGGCTACAGCACGGAGCCGGCCAAAGTGCAGGCGATGGTGGACGACCTCCTTCTGGTTCTTGCCGATGACGCCGCAACCCTTCCCCGCATGATGGAGCAGGCGACGGCCCAGAAGTTCGCGGTGCTGGGCGCTTCGCAGGGCGCCGCGATAACAAATCCCACCGAGGCCCAGGCCCTTGTGGACGCGCTCCTCGCATCCGAGAATCCCGAATACACGCCCTCCGGACGAAAGATTATTGCAATCCTCACTCAGGACGAGCTGGAGAAGTTGTTTTAAGCTACACGATGAGAAGATTCTTTGCAAACATACCGCAGGTTACCCGAAACCTCCTTATCATAAACATCATTTTCTTCCTGGCAACGCTGCTGGCGGAGGATTTCATGCTTCGCACTTTCGCGATGTTCTATCCGGCATCGCCGCTATTCCGCTTCTGGCAGCCGCTCACGCACATGTTCATGCACGGCGGTTTCTGGCACATCTTCTTCAACATGTATTCGCTGCTGATGTTCGGCAGCGTTGTGGAGAAAGCCATCGGCCCGAAAAAATTCCTGGTGCTGTATTTCATCTGCGGTTTCGGAGCCGCGGCGCTGCACACTGGAGTGGAGTATCTGTCGGCCTCGTCGTTCCTGGCCCTTGGCAAAACCGCGGAGTACAGCCAGCTCCTCTACACCCCGGTGGTGGGCGCTTCCGGCGCGATTTACGGCCTTCTGGTGGCCTTCGCGATGATTTATCCGGACGCCCGCCTCACCCTCATCTTCCCGCCCATCACCCTGGACGCGAAGTGGTGGGTGATTATTTTCATCGGCATAGAACTTATCACCGGAATCACCGGCACGGCCATGGGAATCGCGCATTTCGCCCATCTTGGCGGAGCGCTCTTCGGCTTCCTGCTGATATTCATCTGGCGAAAGACATATCGGCTTTGGGATAAAGAGAAATGGGTATGACCATTGAAGAGGCATATTCCGGCGCACTCGAAGCGCTGCGCGGAGGCGGTACAATCCTGTACCCCACGGATACCGTCTGGGGCCTTGGCTGCGACGCCACGAATCCGGAGGCGGTGAGGCGAATCTACGAAATCAAGCGCCGGGACGACTCCAAGTCGCTGGTGCTTTTGGCGGATTCTCTGGATATGGTGGCGAAGTACATCCGGGAGATTCCCTCCATCGCCATCGACCTGGTTGAGGTGAATGATGTGCCGATGACGATAATCTACCCAGGAGCCATAGCCGGAGCGCCCGATGCCCCCGGCGACCGCTGGCACCTCGCCTGGAACTGCGTGGCGGAGGACGGCTCGGTGGGCATCCGCATCCCCTCTTGCTGCGAATTCTGCATCGGCCTTGTGCATAAACTGGGGCGCCCGATCGTGAGCACATCGGCAAATATTTCCGGACAGCCGGCCCCGTCGAGGTTCAGCGAGATTGTTCCGGAGATTAAGGACGCGGTGGATTTCGTGGTGGCCCCGTCCATCGACCGCGGCTCCACGGGGAAACCTTCGCAGATTATCAAGCTGGGGCTTCGCGGCGAAGTGGAAATCATCCGCAAATAACAAGAAAACGAGAAAAAAACTTGCGGATTGAAAAAAAGTTTATACCTTTGCAGTCCCGTTTTGCGCCGGGCCCCGGCCCGCGCCCGGGAACATTGAGATATGGTGTAATGGTAGCACTACAGATTCTGGCTCTGTCAGTGAGGGTTCGAGTCCTTCTATCTCAACAAAAACGGCGGGGTAGCTCAGCTGGTTAGAGCGTCGGATTCATAATCCGGAGGTCGTGGGATCGTGACCCACTCCCGCTACCACACCAACAAAACATATGTCTTGATTGACTACGATCAATCTCACAGACAAAACTCTCTATATACCCGTCACAACCACTTGTGATGGTTTTTTGTTTATATGGGGTGGGGATGGAATATGCGACCATTTGCATGCCCGGCGCAGAATGCCTATCTTTGCGGGCAGAAACGGTAGTGTATTATGGCAATTCACACAGAGCCACGGGTTCCGGCTCCATCGACAGGAAAAAAGATTAACGGCTGGCTGGCGTTGAGCCCGCTTCTGGTTTTCATGGCCGTGTATGTTGCGGGATCTGTC
>JAEEUZ010000136.1 GCA_016290725.1 Bacteroidales bacterium
GAAATCTGCTTTGACTTGCCGTTTACCATGTTGGAAACACGGAAAGCACCGTTGGGATAGATGGGACGGTTGTCGGCGCCGTTGAAGCGGGCGAAGCCGCCTACGTTGATCATGCTCCAGTCGGAGATGGACACGGCATTGATGGTCTTGTTGAAGATGCCTTCAACAGTGAGGCTCATCGGGAATGCGGTGGGGAAGTTGTAGTCGAATGCGAGAGAGGTCTTCCATACCTGAGGCATCTTGAAATTGGGATCCACGGCGGAGATTGAAGAAGGAACGGTTCCGTCTTCGGGCTTTACCGTGGTGGGATAACCAAGGCTCGCAAGTTTGGCGAGAAGAGCGTCCACGGTGGGCTTGCCGCTGGCATCTGTGATGAGACCGGCAAACTGGGACATATCTACACCCTTGGAAGAATTGAGCTGAGCCTGGTATTGGACAAGACCGCCGTTGGTGGGCATGTTGGTGAAGAACACCAGGGGCAGACGGCCGCTGAACAGACCGGTGCCGCCGCGAACCTTCAGGGACCTGTTTCCGAATACATCCCAGGTGAAGCCCACGCGGGGAGAAACGGTAACCTTGGAGGTGGGCCAGGAACCGGTGTCGATATGAGTCTCCGCATAGTTCTTTGCCTTCGGATAGAAGGTGAGGGCCTTGATGGCGGCGTTGGTCATGAGGTCTGCATTGTTGAAGAACAGACCGTCCACGCGCAGGCCAGCGGTGAGTTTGAAGTTATCGGTGGCGTTCCACTCGTCCTGGAGGTAGGCGCCTGCCTTGTAGAACTGCACGCGGGCTGCGGGAGCCTTTTCGCCGTCATAGCCGTAGGTGAGGCAAACTACTTCGGGAGTGCTGCCGAACAGGGCGGCCGCATTCAGGGTGCCATCCGGATTGCGCATGGTGGTCTCGTCCAGATTGAAGCGGTAGTAACCGGAACCGTTACGCATGTACTGGTTGTCCGCCATCTGATACTCGAAGGAAGCGCCTCCGGTAATCTTGTGGGCACCCATATAATAAGTAAGGTCATCCTTTACGTTTGCAACGGTGTTGTGAACCGCGTTGTTCCAGGTGAACAGCTCATAACCCAGGGCCATGTAGTTGTCATCGTCCTTGGTGATGTCGATGAAGGGGAATTCATCGGAATTGGTTCCACGCACATCGTCAAGCTTGGAATAGGTGGCAAGGAACTGGTTGGACAGGTTGTCGCTCAGGCGGCTGTTCAGATCCAGGGACCAGGTGCTCACCAGATTCTGCATGGAGTACATGGAGTTGGCGAAGGACATGGAATAGTCGGATACACGGGCGTGGCTCATACGGGTGCCGCCGTCCATGGATGTGGCGTTGGGATTCTGCCAGTACTGGTTCAGGGTGTAGTTGTAACGAAGGGCAAGATGATGCTTCTGGTTGATGTTCCAGTCCAGACGGGCAAGGACCTTGGCATTGAACTCGTCGGCAGGGAAATCCGTCCAGGAGCCGGTGTTGTAGCCATACTGGTTCTTCACATAAGTGGAAACGGTCTCGAGGTCCGACAGGGTTGTACGGGAGATGTAGTTGTTGGCATCGGCCTTTCCGTCCGTGGAGCCCCTCCAGCGGTTAACCACGGTGGGGATCATGGAATACTCCGCGTTCACGAAGAAGAAGAGTTTGTTCTTGACGATGGGGCCGCCCAGGGTGAAACCTACCGTGGTATTGCGGTCTACTGCACGGGCACCGGAGATCTGGTCGCCGTCGACGGCGTCACCGCGCATGTTTTCATTCTTATGATAGACGTATGCGGTACCCTTGAAAGAGTTGGTACCGGACTTGGTGATGGCATTCACGCCACCGCCGATGAAGTTGGTCTGACGTACATCGTAGGGGGAGATGACAACCTGGAGTTCATCGATGGCGTCGATGGAGATAGGGTTGCCGCCACCGGGGAGATTGTCGTTCAGGCCGAAGTTGTTGTTGAAGTTTGCGCCGTCAACGGTGAAGTTCGCAAGACGGCCGTCGCTGCCGGCGAAGCTCATGCCGTTACCGCCATAAGGCGACAAGCGCGTGACGTCCGTGATCGAACGGTTCACGGTGGGGAGCGTCAAGATCTGAGCGCCGTTGATGTTGGTTACTGCACCGGTTTTCTCTACCGCGAACTTGGATGCGGCTTCCGCCACGACCACTGCGCCTTCCAGAAGTGCAGATTCTTCAGCAAGCTGGGCATTGAGACTGAAGGTCTCTGCCAGCTGGAGAACTACTCCGGTGTAGTCCTTGGACTGATAGCCAAGGCTCGACACCTGAACGGTGTAGGGACCGCCGGGACGCATACCCTGGATGGTATAACGGCCGTCAGTGTTTGTAACACCGCCATAGACGGTACCGGAAGGCACGTGGGTTGCCAGCACGGCAGCGCCGATGACTGCATCGCCGCTTGCGTCAGTCACGCGGCCGGAGAGGGCCGACGTGGTGACCTGGGCAAATGCGACAGTGCCCGCAATCAACATAGTGAAAGCGAGCAAAAGGCTTTTAAAAGCTTTTTTCATAGGGTTTAAGAAAATGAATAAATATTGATACAGTAAAATATCTCAATTTTCCGTGTGCGAAGTTACTGCTTTTTGTTGACATATCAAAACAAAAAAGCCTCCCGTCGGGAGGTTTTTTCTGCTATTTGATGCCAAACGCGTTTCTAACGGTCTCCACCATGTCCAGGAGTTCCCAGCCGAAGAACTGTACCTCCTTTTCCTCGCCCTTCACAAGGACTTTCGCCTTGTACGGCGTGCGGCCCATGTGTCCATAAGCCGCTGTAGGACTGTAGATTGGATTCTTGAGGCCGAAACGCCTGATGATGGCCGCCGGACGGAGGTCGAAGATTTCGCATATCTTCTCCGCGATCTCGCTGTCGCTCAGGTTCACATGGGCCGATTCGTTCGTGTCCACGAACACACTCACGGGCTTTGCCACGCCGATCGCATAGGCCAGCTGCACAAGGCATTCGTCGGCCACGCCCGCCGCCACGATGTTCTTGGCGATGTGACGGGCGGCGTATGCCGCGCTGCGGTCTACCTTGGAGGGGTCCTTTCCGGAGAAAGCGCCGCCGCCATGGGCGCCGCGGCCGCCGTAGGTATCGACAATGATCTTGCGCCCGGTGAGACCGGTATCGCCGTCCGGGCCGCCGATAACGAACTTGCCGGTGGGGTTCACCAGAAGTTCATAATCGTGGATAAGGGCTGCGGTTTCCGGAGCCAGGGCCGCCTTGAAACGCGGGATGAGGATGTTCTCCACGTCCTGGCGTATCCTCAGCTGCATGGCTTCGTCGGTGTCGAACTGGTCGTGCTGGGTGCTGATTACGATGGTGTGCACCTTCACGGGCTTGTGGGTGGTGCCGTCGTATTCCACCGTGAACTGGCTCTTGGAGTCCGGACGGAGATAAGGCATCACGTCCGGCTCGTTGTGGCGGATCTCGGACAGGATCTTCAGAATCCTGTGGCTCAGGTACAGGGGCAGGGGCATGTAATCCTCCGTCTCGCGGCAGGCATAACCGAACATCATGCCCTGGTCGCCGGCGCCCTGGTCCTCCTTGGAGACGCCACGGTCGATGTCGTCGCTCTGGCCGTGAAGCGCGGAGAGCACCCCGCAACCATCGGCATCAAAGCGATAATCGCTCTTGGTATATCCTATGTTACGGATAGTGTTACGGGCGATGGTTTCAACATCTACGCGGATATTGGAACGCACCTCCCCCATCACCACCACCATACCGGTGGTGCAGAAGCTCTCGCAAGCCACCTTGGCCTCCGGATCCTGGGACAGGAAGGCGTCAAGGACGGCGTCGCTAATCTGGTCCGCAACTTTGTCGGGATGTCCTTCAGACACCGATTCCGACGTAAAAAGATAGTTTTTTACCATATAGTATAAAAAATAGCCCCGGCTGTATATGCAAGAGGCTAAAACACAAAACACTGATATGAAAGCATTTTAGCATTTTTTTAAGTGGTTGCAAGCAGTCCAAATCTTTCCACTTCGTCTTAATGTGACTGCAAAGGTACTGCTTTTTCTTGAGAAAGCAATACTTTTTCGCTGTTTTTTAAGCGGCCTCCATCACAGCCCCATGCGGTCCAGTTCGCGCCGGGTATCCTTTTCCTTGATGGTCTGGCGCTTGTCGTATTCGCGCTTGCCCTTTGCCAGGGCGATGACAAGTTTAGCGTAGCCGTTTTCCGCAACGAAGAGCTTCACTGCGATGATGGTGAGGCCCTTCTTTTTGTCCTCCATGGCCAGGTGGCGGAGTTCACGGCGGGTAAGGAGGAGTTTTCGGTCCCTAAGGGGCTCGTGCTGGCCCCAGGTGCCCCAGTGATACTGGGCGATGTTGAGGCCGTGGATATAGAGTTCGCCGCCTGAGAAGTAGCACCATGCATCCTGCAGGGAGGCTTTGCCGGCCCTGATGGACTTGATTTCCGTACCAACCAGGCAGATGCCAGCGGTATAGGTTTCCAGGAACTCGTAATCGAACGAGGCCCGGCGGTTGGTAATCTGTATTTTGCTCTTGGCTTTCGGCATGGGGTGCAAATGTAGTGTTTTTTCAGAAAAAAAGTTATATCTTTGTGCCACTTTAACGCTAAAACGACAATTATGAAAAAACTTGTTTCTGTTGTAATCGCCCTTCTGGCCTGCGGTATCATGCTGTCGGCACAGGAAGAGAAGGAAATTAAAAAAGGCTGGAGCTTCGGCCTCCTGCCCACGGCCACATATTCCGTAGATAACGGTTTCCAGGCCGGTGCTTTCGGTGATATCTATTATTACGGTGACGGTAAAACCTATCCGGATCCCCTCCACAAGATCAGCTGGGAAGGCTCCTACTTCACCAAGAGCCACCGCATGCGCCTGTACCTGGCCTATGACTCCAAATATCTTATCCCGGGTATGCGCGTGAACGCATCGGTAACGTACATGAACGACCCTCTGTACAGTTTCTGGGGTTTCAACGGCCCTGCTTCCATTCAGGACTATGACCTCTGGAGCAACCGCGAAGCCACCATCATCGGCCTGGACGGAACCCAAACCAACATGAACTACTACGGCATGAGCCGTCAGATGCTCAGAATCCTTGCGAACTTCCAGGGCCGCATCACGGATAACCTCAACTGGGCCGCCGGCGTGAACTTCTGGAACTGGACTCTCGGCGACATGAAAGACACCGGCGTGGCTCCTGAAAAAGGCGCAGACAAACTTTACTACAACACCAACATTACCCTCTTCAAAAAGTACCAGGCCCTTGGTGCAATCAAGCCTGAAGAGGCCGATGGCGGCATGGCCCTCGAATTCAACGCCGGCCTTGTCTACGACACCCGTGACATCGAGGCCGCCCCTAACAAGGGTATCTGGGCGGAGGCATACCTGAACGGAAACGTTCTCGAATCCCCTTACCTGAAGGCCTGCGCATACTTCCGCAATTACATCTCCCTGCCCATCAACTTCATCCCCGCCGGCCAGCCCGTGTTCGCATACCGTCTGGCATGGCAGCAGACCATCGCAGGTGAGACCCCGCTTTACATGATTCAGAACAACCCCCTGCTTGTTCAGCGCAATATGATTTCCGAGGGCTTCGGCTCTTCCAACACCATCCGCGGTCTGCGCGAGAACCGTATCCTGGCGGAAGGCATGGCCTGGGTGAACACCGAACTGCGCATCAAGCTCGTGAAGTTCAACCTCCTCAACCAGTATTTCTATCTGGCGGTGAATCCCTTCTTCGATGCCGGTGTTATCACCAAGACCTATCGTGCAGATATCCTCAACGGACAAATTAAGGATGTAGACCTGGTCGCCTTCAAAGGCCTGAACTATGCAGAGCAGCTCCGGCAGAATCCTCCGTACGACGGCACAATCTACAACGAAGACAATCTGAAGAATTTAATCTACAGCGCCGGTGCCGGCCTGAAGATCGCCATGAACCAGAACTTCATCGTTTCCGCCGACTTTGCCAAGTGCTTCACTCCCGGCCTGGACGCCGGCCTGTGGATCGGCATCGGCATCAACTACCAGTTCTAAAATTCTTGTTACACAATTCAAAGAGGTCGGCCGTGATGCCGGCCTCTTTTTTTCGTAGCGCTGCAATTGACATAGAGATTCTGGCGGCCAATACACTGAAACACAATGTTTTGTGCTCCGAGGGGTGCAAAAAAATTTGCACCCCCAAACATGGAACTCACTGGGACACAGAGAGTTAGCCGCCAGCGCGAAAAC
>JAEEUZ010000137.1 GCA_016290725.1 Bacteroidales bacterium
TCTGAATCTGGGCGATGAGGTTGGGAATGCTGGAACGGAGATAGATGAGAAGATCCGGCGGGTTCACCAGCGACATCATAAGGTCGAACAGATCCGAGTAGTTCTCGAAGTCACGTGTGGACATGAGGCCCATGGCGTGGAGGTTGGGGGCGAAGATGCGGGCATCCTCATAGATGGTACGGTCTTGGATAATCACTTCCTTGTGCTTGGAAATCTCCACCACGTCCTGGAAACGCTTGTTCAGGAAGTAGACCTGGAGGTTGAACGACCAGCGTTCCATATCCTCGTAGAAATCCGCCAGATAGGGATTGTAGTCCACCGACTCGAATTTCGGTGTCCAGCCGTAATGGGCGGCGAGCATCTTTGTGAGCGTGGTTTTGCCGCTTCCGATATTACCTGCGATTGCGATATGCATAATATAAATATATTTAGAATAATCCGTAAAGTTCCGCGTCTATGCGGTCTGTGATTTTCTGGAAGTCTTCAGGCCGGTTGAGGAAGTCCAGATCATCGGCCTCGATTATTATGAGCCGGCCCTTGTACTGGGCTATCCAGTTTTCGTAGCGCTCGTTCAGGCCGGACAGATAGTCGATGGAAATGGTTTGCTCATAGTCCCGCCCGCGCTTCTGAATTTGGGACACGAGGTGCTGGATGCTGGAGCGGAGATAGATCATCAGGTCCGGCTCCTTCACAACGCTCATCATCACGTTGTAGGTGTCCATATAGGTCTTATAGTCCCTTTCCGAGAGGTTGCCCTGGGCGAAGTTGTTGGCTACGAAAATATGGACGCCCTCCAGGAGGGTGCGGTCCTGGATTATCACTCCTTCCGATTTGGAAATTTCCAGAACATCATGAAGGCGCTGCTGCAGGAAGTACATCTCCAGGGCGAAAGACCAGCGTTTGATATCCGCATAATAGTCTTCCAGATAGGGGTTGTAGGTTACGGATTCGAACTTGGGAGTCCATCCGTAATGGCGGGCGAGAAGGGTTGTGAGGGTGGTTTTCCCGCTGCCGATGTTTCCTGCTATTCCTATATGCATGATGCTTGTGGTACTTGATTCTACAAATCTACCAAAACTTTCGTATTTTTGCAATCAAATTTACTCCGCTTATATGCTTCATACCAGAATTTTTACATTCAACCCTCTTGAGACCAACTGCACGGTGGCCTGGAGGGAAGGCAGCAAAACCTGCATGGTGGCCGATCCGGGGATGTTCACCCTGGACAGCAAGGCCGCTCTGGTGAACTTTCTTGCCGATAACGGCCTCGCTCCGGACGCCATACTCCTTACCCACGGACACTTCGACCACGCCATGGGAGTGAAGATGCTGCTGGAGCAATTCCCCGGCGTGCCCGTGTATATGTGCGCGCTGGACAAAGAGATTCTGGAAGCGGGCCCGGCGGTAATGGCCGGAAGGGAAAGGGTGAATTCCTCCCGCACTGATTTCCCCTTTGTGGATGTTGCCGATGGCATGGTGGTCCAAAGCGGCGGAGCCTCTTGGAAGGCGATTCTCACTCCGGGGCACACTCCCGGCGGGGTGTGCTGGTGGTGTGAAAGCGACTCGCTTCTTCTCAGCGGAGATACGCTGTTTGCAGGCTCCATCGGCAGGTCTGATCTTATGGGCGGAGATTACGACGTCCTTATGAAATCACTTCTGGAGCGCGTCATGGTTCTCCCCGGCGACACGGATGTGATTCCCGGGCACGGGCAGCCGACATCCATCGCCCGCGAATCGGCCTCCAATCCTTTCCTTCAGCCGTTTAACGAGGAGGACTCCGCATGGTGGGAGCAGAACGGCATTCCAATAAAGGGTTGAAAACGTTTGCATACTATTGATAATTCACAGGGTTTTTCTTATATTTGTAGGCTAACACTATGGAAAACCCTGAACGCAAATGGCTTGTAAAAGAAGTATCCGACCCTGAAAAGGCCGGTACACTTGCCGCGGAACTGGGTATAGACAGAGTTCTTGCAGAGCTCCTTGTCCAAAGAGGTGTGGAAACTTTCGAACAGGCCCGCGGCTTCTTCCGCCCCTCGTTGGAAGACCTTCATGATCCCTTCCTCATGAAAGACATGGACCTCGCGGTGGAGCGCCTTCACAAGGCCATCACCGGCGGGGAAAAGATCCTTGTATATGGGGATTATGACGTGGACGGAACAACTGCCGTTGCCCAGGTGTACTCCTTCATCAAGCGTTTCACTCCCAAGGTAGCATTTTATATTCCAGACCGCTACGACGAAGGTTATGGCCTGTCGTACAAAGGTTTGGACTGGGCACAGAAGAACGGCGTGAACCTGGTGATCACCCTGGACTGCGGCATCAAGGCCATCGACAAAGTGGAGTATGCGCGGGAACTTGGCATAGACGTCATCGTTTGCGACCACCATCTCCCGGAGGATGTCCTCCCCGCAGCGGTTGCCGTCCTGGACCCCAAACGGGAAGACTGCCATTATCCCTTCGACGACCTTTGCGGCTGCGGAGTCGGCTTCAAATTCGTCCAGGGCTATGTGCAGCGCTATAATCTGGACGCCTCCATCCTGGAGCCCCTGCTGGACCTTCAGGTTGTCTCAATCGCATCGGACCTTGTGTCCATGACGGGGGAAAACCGCATTCTCGCCCACTTCGGCCTCAAGCGCCTGAACGAGAATCCCCGCAAGGGCCTGCTGGCCATGATCAACCTGGCCAAGCTGGAAGAAGGACACATCGTCATCGACGATATAGTATTCAAAATCGGCCCCCGCATCAACGCCGCAGGGCGAATGGAAAGCGGCAGGCTGGCCGTGGAACTGCTCACGGCAACGGACGACCGCACGGCCTTCCGCATCGGCGAGGAAATCAACAACCGCAATAACGAGCGCAAATCCATCGACCGGGAAATCACCCAGGAGGCTCTGGAAATGGTGGAAAGCGGCAATGCCCTCGAAACGGAGAACGTTACCATAGTCTACAATCCCAAGTGGAACAAGGGTGTCGTGGGTATTGTGGCATCCCGCCTTGTTGAAGCATATTACAAGCCCACCGTGGTTCTCACCAAGTCCAACGGCTTCGTAACCGGCAGCGCGCGCAGCGTTCCCGGCTTCGACCTGTATGCCTCCATCGAGAGCTGTGCCGATATTCTGGAGAACTTCGGCGGCCACGTGTATGCGGCAGGCCTCACAATGAAAGAGGAGAACCTTCCGGAATTCTGTCGCAGGATGAACCGCTTCGTCTCCGGTAACATAACAACCGAGGAACTCACTCCGGTCGTGGAGATAGACGCCCGCCTGGATTTCTCGCAGATCACCCCCAAGTTCACCCGTATTCTCAAGCAGTTCCAGCCCTTCGGCCCCGGCAACTCCAACCCTGTATTTTTAACTGAAGATGTGTACGATGCGGGCGGCGGCCGCAAAGTGGGTGCAGGCGGGGTGCATCTGAAGCTGGACCTCATGCAGGAACAGCAGCCATACCGCCAGATTGCCGCCATCGGCTTCAACATGTCGGAATACTACGACCACATCAAGGCCGGCAACCCCATCGACATCTGCTACTCCATCGTGGAAAACTTCTACCGCGGCTCCTCCACCGTCCAGCTCCGCCTGAAAGACATGCGCGAGAGGGACGACCTTATCTAGGAGCCCTGGCGCATCTCCACATCTCTGCACCTTTCCTCCTTTGTTTGCCGCCACTCCTCTGCGCCTTTCCTTCCTTTGTTTGCCGCCACTCCTCTGCGCCTTTCCTTCCTTGTCCTACCGCCGCCCATCTGCGGCACGCCCCACGCCGCCCATCTGCGGCACGCCCCACGCCGCCCATACTCGGCTCGCCCACTGTGATATCCCTATCGCCCTTTCTCTTCCTGCCCCACCCTCTGCGCCACACCCCAACTTGCCCAACCCCCTCTGTGCACTCACTTTTGGAGACGTTCCCGCCCCTAAAAACACAACTTCTCCAAAAAGTGATGTGGGGAGGCGGTATGCGCAAGGGAAGGTGCTCCGGGAAAGGAGTGACGGGAGGATACGGGGTGGGAGACGGAGTGTGCCGGGGGATTACAGGCAAGAGATGATGATTTCGTCGGAGATTTCCTCCGGGGAGAGGCCGGATGTGTCGATGGTAACGTGGGCGGCCTCTGCATAGAGGGGACGGCGGGATTCCAGGCGGGTGGCGAAATCCGCGTCTGCCAAAGGGCGTGCGGCAATAGCCCCTGTCATTCCGGCCCCTGTCTTGGCTCCCACTCCTGTCAATCCGGCCACCACTCCTGTCAATCCGGCCACCACTCCTGTCATTCCGAGCGCAGTCGAGGAATCTCCGGAAATCCGGCTCCAGAGCACTTCTGCGGGGGCGTTGAGCCAGATGCAGAGGGTGTCCCGCTGAAGGAGGGCGCGGGAGCGGGCGCTGAGGATGGTGCCGCCGCCGAGGGCAAGGACAAGGTTGCCCTGGGCATATTTCTTCAAAGTGGAAGCCAGGGCCTGCTCTTCAGCGCGGCGAAAGTATTCCTCGCCCTTTGTGGCGAAGATGTCTGCGATTGTGCCAGGAGATTCCTCGACTTCGCTCGGAATGACAGAGGAGTCTTCGCTCGAAATGACAGAGGAGTGCTCACGCGCGACGACAAGTTCATCCAGGTCCGCAAAAGGGCAGCCGAGCGCATCTGCTACGATGCGCCCGACCGTGGATTTTCCGCTACCCATGTAGCCTGTGAGTGCGAGTATCAAAACAGTGTCCAGTCTTCTACTTCCGCGTCGGCGGGAAGATCGTCGGGGGAGGTGCCTGTGAGTTCCATTTCGATGGGCTCGTCGTCGGAAGGGGCATCTGCGGGGGGCGCGACAGATTCCTCGACTTCGCTCGGAATGACAATATCCTCCTCATCCTCCGGATAGTGCAGGGGTTCGCCGAAGGCAACGCCCGCGAGCTCATACGCGTGGCACTTCTTGCCCTTGGCGGAATAGCCTTTCTTGGCGATGAATTCTTCCGCATTCAGCGTTTCGGGTTCCCTGTGGGCAACCTTGCCGCCGAAGGTGAGCACAACCTGCGGGTGCAGGTCTGAGGAAATGTCCACGAGGCGGGAGCCCTTGCCCTCGGAGATGAACAGGAGCGGATTGTTGTCGCTCTCCGGGAAGCTGAAGCGCTTCACGTAGAACGCCTTGGCCGCGCCGTCCCAGTACAGGGCCGTCCAGGTGAGTGCGGGATCCCATTTGCCGATGTAAATCACTTCTCCCTGGTACTTGTTCACAACATCGGCATTCGTGGTATAGAAGGTGCCGTCCCTGAAGATGGCAAGCACCCTGTCTTCCGATGTAAATTCGCCCAGGAACTCCCCGCGGCCGTCTTCGTTGAGGCGCTGGATATCGGCATCCCACCACACTTCCTTTCCGCCGATGGTGGAAATTCCCTTGCTCTTGAGCTGGATCTTGGCAATGGCGTACTTGGTCACCAGATTGCCCCTGGAACTGCGTCCCTTTATGGCCAGGGAGGAGAAATCCCATTCCAGCTGGCTCTTCTTGAGCCCCTTCTTGGGCCGCAGGTTAATCTTCACGGTTTCCGCTTCGCCGTTGTGGTTCGCGGTGAACCAGAGGATGGTGGAACCATCGGCCCCCGTTGTGATGTCGTATTCCTTGTCGCGCGTTACCGAGGTGATGGCGAAGCGCTTGGCATAATGCACGGAGCTCTTGCCGTCGCGGTAAATCACGTTGTAGATGGTTCGCGTATCATTGCGATTGAACACTCCCACATAGCAGAGGTTCTTGCCGAAGAACGCCTTTTCGCTCACTTTCGTTACGCGGTATTTTCCATCCTTGCCGATGACGATGATCTCGCTCAGGTCTGAGCACTCGCTCACGAACTCGCCGCCGTCATCGGCCTTGAGCTTGGTGCCCACGAAGCCCTCTTCCAGGTTGGCGTAGAGCTTGGCGTTGTTGTTCACCACCTTGGTGGCCGCGATGGTTTCCAGCGAAGTGATTTCGGTGAGGCGGGGGAATGCCGCGCCGTACTTTTTCTTGAGGCCCTTGAACCAGTCGATGGTGTATTCGGTGAGGTTCGCGAGTTTCTCCTTCACGTCCTGGATTTCCCGCTCGATGCCCTGGATCTTTTCGTCCATGGCCTTGGTGTCGAACTTGGAAATCTTGCGCACGGGCTTCTCCACCAGCTTTTCGATATCTTCCATCACAATCTCGCGGCGGAACATCTCCTGATAGTCCTTCATCCGCTCGAAGATATCCTTCAGCT
>JAEEUZ010000016.1 GCA_016290725.1 Bacteroidales bacterium
GTGGGTTGCCATGATCTTCATGGGCTTGCCGGAAACCTTTTCGTACTGCTCCATCATAATTTTGTTCATGGGGGTGTCCAGCTTGGGTGTCCAGCCGGAGTAGCCGCCCTTGAACTCGATTTCATCGGCCCCTGCGAGGTCGAAGATGCAGCGGATGCGAACCGCCAGATCTGCCTTTGCGCTGTCCACTGCACTGCGCATGAGGGAGTGGACTGTGATGCGGCCGCGCTCCGTGCGTACGATGGCAAGGTTGATGGAGGTCTCCGTGAGGCCTTCCATGGTGCGGCTCATGCGGATTACGTTCGAAGGGCAGGCGATGATGGCCTTGATGGCGCGCAGCATCACGGATGTCTGGATGTATTTGGGTGCTGCGGGGATGTCATCGACATAAAGGGCTGCGGAAGGATCGCTCTCCTTGAATTCCGCCTTCACCTCGTCGAAGATATTGCCGATGAGTTTCTTCACCGATTCCAGATTCTCGCTGGGCACTGCAACTTCCGCCACCGCTTCGAACGGGATGGCGTTGCGGAGGGAACCGCCGTTGAAGGATACTACCTTCACGCCGAAGATTTCCACCAGAGGGAGGAGGATGCGTGCCATCACCTTGTTGGCATTGGCCCTGTACAGGGAGATGTCCATGCCGGAGTGGCCGCCCTGAAGCCCCTTCACCGTGATGCGGAGGCCTTCGTGACCGGGTTTGAGATTATATTTAAGGTATTTGAATTCTGCCGATGCATCCAGGCCGCCTGCGCAGCCGACGCAAAGTTCGCCCTCTTCCTCCGAGTCAAGGTTGATGAGGATGTCTCCCTTGAGAACACCGGGCTTGAGGCAGTTGGCGCCCGTCATGCCGGTTTCCTCGTCGTAGGTTACGAGAACCTCGATGGGGCCGTGCTTCACGGAAGGATCTTCCAGGGCGGCGAGGCCGAGGGATACGCCGATGCCGTTATCGGCCCCGAGGGTTGTGCGGTCTGCCGTTACCCAATCGCCATCCACATAGGCTTTGATGGGGTCTGTGAGGAAGTTGTGGTCCGAGTCCGATGTTTTCTGGGGAACCATGTCCATGTGGCCCTGCAGGATAACGCCGCGGCGGTTTTCGAAGCCGGGCGTAGCGGGAACGCGGATGATGATGTTTCCGGTTTCGTCCTTGATGGTTTCGAAGCCGTGGGAGACGCCCCAGTTGTAGAGATATTCGATTACCTTTCCTTCATGCTTTGAGGGACGGGGAATCTGGGTGAGCCCGTAGAAATTGTTCCACACAATCTTGGGCTCGAGGTCTTTGATGCTTTTTGACATAGTTATATGAGTGTTATTGATAGACTAAAGCGGGCAGGTTAATTCACGGCCCAGCTGATAGACGGGAAGCTGGGTTGTGAAGAGGATCTGATGGCCCCCGGTGAGTTTGATGTCGCAGATGGCCGGGACCCTGTAGTGTATGAGGGTTTTGCCGTTTGAGGGCGATGCGGGGATGATTCCGGGGCTGGACTGCAGGACAACCGTGAAGTCCAGATAATAGATTGTGTCCGATTCGGTGCCGGAGGCGATGAGGCCTTCCGTGTCCGATATGGCAAATGCCGGATAGTGCTGTTCCTTGCGGGAGGAACTGGGGCAGATGCTGAACGTGCTGTGCTGAACCTCCACCGTCTTGGTGCCTGTGAACAGGGGAAGATATTCTTCCTCCAGCTTTTTGAGTTCTTCCAGAGCGGCGGCCAGGGCTTCTCCGCTGTATGTTGCATCTGTATTGCCGATGGAGATGTTGTAGCGCTCGCGCCTTGCGGAAAGGATTATGTCCGCCGCGTCCTTAGCCAGGAGTTCGATGGGTTTGTCAGGGGCCACTTCCCAGGGAATGGGGGTGGGGAGAAGGTCTGAATCCGGATCCGGTGCGCTGTACATGACATCGCCGCTGAGTTCCTTGCCGGGCACAACCGACCATTTGCTATCCTTGGCTTCTTCCTTGTCTTCGAAGGCTACGAGCCCCTGGGAAGTGAGAGCCAGGAACTTGGAGCGGGAACGCCATGAAGGAATGGAATAAGTGGCATTCATGTCTGCTACCAGGGAACTGTAGGCTTTGATTTCGGTGATTGTGGTAACGCAATAGTCTGCAAGGGTGACGTCTATCCCCAGATACTGATGGGCATAGCGGGCGTACGGGCCTGCAAAATAGCTTTCCTTCACAGCCGTTACTTCCAGGTTCATGACCGTGGAAGGGAGGGTGTAGGAAACCTGCGGCCACCCTGCCACGGGTATCAGGAGGGCGATGACGAGTGCTCTGAGTTTCATATTATTTCCATCGTTTATGGCTCCAGAGGTAGTTCCACGGCTGTGCGTTGATGTCTTCCTCCAGAAGGGTGTAATACTTTTCCATTATTGCCTCCGGGGTGCTTTCGCCGGCATGCTCCGCAATGGGGATGAAGGTGAGGGCGTAGCCGCCGCCTTCCCGGCGGGCGAAGCGGAGGTATACCACCGCCATGTTCATCTTGCAGGCCAGCACGGCCGCCCCGTTCATGGTTTCCGTATCCTGATGCATGAACTGCCCCAGGTGGTGTTTGGTGGCGAATTTGTACGGGTACTGGTCTGTGATGAACACGTACACGTGAGGGTCTCTCCTGTGCTGAACGGCGTAGCGGAGAATCTCGCGGGATTCGCAGTAGCCGGCGAATTTGGTTTGGGTGAGGGGAGCGCAGCGGTTTTTGGCCATGAAGCGGTCCCACCTGGCGCTGTGGAGGCGGTTGTATGTGACGGCGATGTGCTCCGGGGACATCGCAAGGGGCTCGTCCGAGTAATTGTAGTTGAAAAAGCCGCCGATGAGTTCCCAGTTGCCGGTGTGGCTTTCCATGGCCATAACCTGGAGATTTTCCCTGAACATGCGGTTGAGAACCTCCGGATTGGTCATTTCCACGATATGGCTGCGGTGGAGCCTTTTGCAGCCGCGGTTGCCGCGGCAGTTGCGCCCGAACCAGAGGGCTTCTGCGATTATTTCCCCGAAATGGCGGTAGAACTGCTTGTGTATCTGTTTGAGTTCTTTGTACTTTTTGTCCGGGAAACTGCGGGAAAGATTGATCATCACCTCTTTGTCGCGGTAGTGGAGGACGCTGCCAAGAAGCCAGGCAAAGAATCCTGCTCCGCTATGGTATATGCGATGTTTTCTTTCCATACAGAGCACAAATATACAAAATCTTTCCTATATTTGTACGATTATAACGGTAACACTTTAATCCAAATAATTTATGTTCAAAGGACAACCCAAAGGCCTATTCGCTCTGGCCCTTGCAAATACAGGCGAGCGTTTTGGCTATTACACCATGCTGGCTATCTTCATGCTGTTCCTTCAGGCTAAGTTCGGATGGGAGCAGGCCCTTGCCAGCCAGGTATTTTCAATTTTCCTTGCCCTTGTGTATTTCATGCCCGTAGTGGGCGGATGGCTGGCGGATAGGATCGGCTTCGGAAAGTGCGTCGTCACCGGTATCGCGGTGATGTTTATCGGCTATGTGGCACTCTCCATTCCAACCCCGGCAAACACTTTGGGCGTGTCGCTGATGATTGGCGCCCTGGCCCTGATTTCCGTGGGTACAGGCCTGTTCAAGGGTAACCTGCAGGTTCTGGTGGGCAATCTGTACGACGATCCGAAGTATTCCGCAAAACGGGACAGCGCATTCTCGCTGTTCTACATGGCAATCAATATCGGCGCAATGTTCGCCCCGTCTGCGGCAACAGCAATCACCAACAAGTTCCTGGCTAAGGCCGGTCTCGTGTATAAGGCGGATATCCCCGCGCTGGCTCATCAGCTCATCGGCAATACCATCACTCCGGATAATGCCTCCAAACTGGCGGATCTCCAGGCGATGATGCCGGATGCCGCAGTCCAGGCGATGGATCCCGTGCAGTTCAGCCAGTTCTATATCGACCATCTGTCATCGGCCTATAATATGGGCTTCGCGGTGGCCTGCTTCTCCCTGATTGTGTCGGTGGCCATTTATTTCTCCTGCCGCGCATGGTTCAAGCATGCCGATGTGAACGCGAAACAGGCTGCAAAGGCCGGCAACGCAGCGAATGTGGTGGAACTCACCCCGAAGCAGACTCGCGAGCGCGTTACCGCCCTCGTGATGGTGTTCGCCGTCGTTATCTTCTTCTGGATGGCATTCCACCAGAATGGACAGAGCCTCACCTGGTTCGCGCGTGATTACACCCAGAGCCAGGCAGTTGGCGCAACCCGCTTCGGCTTCAATATCTGGATCCTGGCACTCGTGGCGGCAAGTATCTACACACTGTTCGCCGTATTCCAGAGCGAATCCAAAAAGTCCAAGATTATCTGCGGCGTTATAACTCTGGCGCTGTGGGGCGGTGCAGTGGCCATCTTCATGGGCCTGCCCAATCCCCTGGAAATCCAGCCCCAGCTGTTCCAGCAGTTCAACCCGTTCTACGTGGTGTTCCTCACGCCAATCTCAATGGCCATCTTCGGAGCGCTTGCAAAGAAGGGCAAGGAACCGTCGGCCCCCGTTAAAATCGGCCTGGGTATGTTCGTCGCCGCACTGGGATATCTGATTATGATCTTCGGCTCGCTGGGCCAGCAGTCTCCTGCACAGCTTGGCGGTACGGTATCCCCGGATCCCGTGGTGCCTATGTATCTGATATCGACCTATCTGGTTCTCACCTTCGCGGAGCTGCTGCTCAGTCCCATGGGCATCTCCTTCGTTTCCAAGGTGGCTCCTCCCAAGCTGAAGGGTCTGATGATGGGCCTGTGGTTCGCTTCCACCGCGGTGGGCAACTACCTCAGTTCCATCCCCGGCCTCCTGTGGAAAGCCGTTCCGCTGTGGGCCAACTGGGCAATTCTCATGGCGCTCTGCGTGGTTGCGGGCCTCATTATGTTCGCGATGATGAAGCGCATCAACGCCGCAACCGCGGAATAATTTGCCCAGGCTGTATATCATATCAGGCTGCAACGGCTCCGGGAAGACTACTGCATCGTACAGTCTCCTCCCGGAGCTGCTTGAATGCAGCGAGTTCGTGAACTCGGACGAGTTCGCAAAGCATCTGTCGCCATTCGCCCCGGAAAGCGCATATATCACCGCCAGCCGCTTCATGATGAAGAAAATCGCGTACCTGTTCGACAGGAGGGCAGATTTCTGCCTGGAAAGTACTCTGGCAACACGGTCGCTGATCAAGATGGTGCGCAAGGCCCAGAGCCAGGGCTATTTCGTGACCGTACTGTACTTCTGGCTGAATTCACCGGACATGGCGGTGGAAAGGGTGGCAAAGAGAGTAGCCGCAGGGGGGCACGACATTCCGGAGGAAACTATCCGCCGGCGCTACCGTGTGGGCCTTAGCTATCTGTTCCACGACTATATGCCGGCCTGCGACAAGTGGATGCTGGCCGATAACAGCACGCCGCCCTATAAACTTGTAGCTGAAGGCACGCGCAAAGGCCTTGTGATCAAGGACCTTGAACGTTACGAGACCATCCGCCAGATGGTGGACGATTCCGAAGAAGGCCCCGGCCGTATAGAGGATACCCTGCGTGAGATAGCAGTTGCTGCGTCCAAGGCACCTGTGGGGCACGACGGCGTTCCGGCAATGTAGATGCGGCGCCCGGGGCTGTAAACTGGAAGCTATTGATTTACAGCGTTTTACGAAAAGCTTCTGTGGCGTTTTGCCACACAAGGAATTTCTAAGTTATTGATTTGTAGGTAATTACATTTTGCGCGCTTGGTCAAAGAGAAAGCATATTATCTGTCGGTTTTCGGCGTGGATGAGGCCCTGCTGGCGATGCTGGTGAGGGAGGCTCTTTCACGAGGGGGGAATTACGGAGACTTGTTCTTCGAGAACACCCTGTACGGCAATCTTGTGCTGCGGGACGGGGCCGTCACAACAGGAGGCTCGCATGTGGACTTCGGCGTGGGTGTCCGTGTGCTGGACGGAGAAAAAACCGGCTACGCGTATTCGGAAAGTACTTCACGGGCCGATATGATGGCCTGCGCAAAGGCGGCATCGGCAATTGCCGGCGGAATGCCGATGGCGGTGGACAGTCCCACTAGAGCCGCATTCCGAGGCGTGCCGAACCCTGAAGCCGACCGTTATCCCGTGAAGGAGCAGTGGACCTCCAGAAGTATGGACTCCTTCCTTCCTTTCCTCAGGGAGGTCGATGCCGAAATCCGTAGCCGTGACTCCCGCGTGGAGAAACTCACCGCAGTGCTGTCGTTCCAGGAAACTGACGTACTGATGTACAATTCCCTTGGCGAGCTGAAATGGGAAACCAGGCCGATGGGAAATGTGAACGTGTCGGTCGTGTTCCGCCAGGGAACACGCGTGGAGAATAACTCCGTGTCCCGCAGTTGGCGCATGGGTGCGGAAATGCTGGGGCCTTCGCTTATTGCCGATATCGCCTCCGCCGCAGTGCGCGGCCTGGATGCCCGCTTCCAGGCAGGCCGTCCCAAGGGCGGCAGGATGAGTGTTGTGATGGGTGCCGGCTCCTCCGGAATCCTCCTCCACGAGGCGATGGGACACGCCTTCGAGGCCGATTTCAACCGCAAGGGCATCTCCATTTTTGCCGACAAGATGGGGCAGAAAATCTGCTCCGAAGACATAACAATAGTGGACGACGGCACCCTGGTTGGTAACCGCGGCGCGCTTAACTATGATGACGAAGGCGTTCCCGGCCAGCGCACCGTGATGGTGGATAGGGGAGTGCTGAGCAGCTATCTTCACGACCGCATAAGCGCCGCCCATTACGGCGTGGCCCCTACCGGAAACGGCCGCCGGGAATCGTTCCGCTACGCTCCCATCCCCAGGATGAGGGCAACCTACATGGAAAGCGGCAAGGCAAACCCTGCAGATCTGGTTGCCGAAGTAAAGCACGGCATCTTCGTGGATGAATTCGCAAACGGCCAGGTGAAGATAGGGGAGGGCGACTTCACCTTCTACGTGAAAGCCGGCTACCTTATCGAAAACGGCCGCCTCACCATGCCCATTAAAGATATTAATATAATAGGAAACGGCCCGGTGGCCCTCCGCGACATCGTTGCGGTTGGCAACGACCTTGCCCTCGACCCTCTAACCTGGACTTGCGGCAAAGAGCAGTCGGTCCCCGTCTCCTGCGGCATACCCACCGTACTTGTAAAGAGTCTCACCGTCGGAGGAGAATAGACCTTTCAGGCAGGGATTCAATTAAAAGTTGAAGGCCAGGCCTATTCCGTTTGTTGTCGCACCAAGGCTAAGATTTGATTCTAGTGATTGGGGACCATAACGCCGATTGTAATCGTCCATCATCCAATCAAGTTCTTTGCGACCTTTAACCCATAAGGGAATTCCTGCTCCGAGCCCTCCGGCGACTCCTAAAGCGCCGACAATGACATTACCGAAAGTATCTTCGTTAATGCCCTTTATGATTAATAACGTACTGGCTGGTGCAATTACTGCCGATAAAACAATTCCCCAGTCTCTCGAACACCGTGCTTTGCGATACTGGCTTCCATAGAGAGAATAGCCAATCCTTCGGTCAAAAGGATACCAGGGATAAGAATCGCTTTCTATTGTGATATCCGCCTTTTCACCATTCAACGAAATATGGCTGCGATATGACTTCTCCGGATATGCCGTGTTGTTCTGTGCGCTTAAACTATAAGACACGCCAATAAAAACAAAAAGAGTAATAATCCATTTGTGGCTCATATTATGACTAGATTTAGGTGTTATGAAATGGGCAGCAAGTTTTGTGCCTATTTGTCCGTTTCGGCAAAAATTGCTAATTTTACGCCATGGAAATTGAACTTGCACGGCATTGTCTGGAATTCGCCCTTCGCAATGGGGCTACTGCGGTGCGAATAACGCTGAACAAGACTGTAACCGACCTGGTTGGGATACTGAACGGGGAGGTGGACAAGGTGTCTCATTCGCTGGACAGGAGCCTGCAGATTGCGCTTTTTGTGGATGGACGGTATGGAGCGTTCTCGTCAAACAGGCTGGAGAAAGAGGAGTTGGAGGAGTTTGTGCGGAAGGCCATCGGCACAGTTCGGATGCTGGAGGAGGATAAGTTCCGAAGGCTTCCGGAGGCTGGAAGGAAGGTGAAAGACGCCATGACGGGTATGGAGCCCGGGCTGTACGATCCGGCCAGCTCTGAGGTGGATGAGGCTTTCAGGCGCGATATGGCCCTGAAGCTTTCGCTGTGGAAGGAGAAGGAGGCTCTGGAGAAGGGCTTCACCATCTTGGGCGAGGAGTCGGAGTATTCCGATACGGTTTCCGACATGGTGGTTCTGGATTCCGAAGGCCTTTTTGCCCGCCACAGTGAGACGTCGTTTGAAATCGTCACTGAATATACCATCGCCGCTCCGGACGGAAGGCTTTTCTCCGGATATTGGTGGGATGCGTCGTGGCGGCTTGCCGATATCGACCCGGAGTCCTGCGCCCGCAAGGCCCTGGATCGCACGGTTGAGCAGATGAATCCGCTTGGCGTTCCCGGCGGGAAATACAATGTGGTCGTGGACAGCGAATGCGCTTCCAGGCTGCTGAGTCCGGTATTATCGGCCCTCGGGGGCTTTGCCGTGCAGCAGAAGAATTCTTTCCTGGCCGATAAATTGGGGGAGAAGGTGTTCCCGGAGAATATGACTCTGGTGGACCTGCCCCGGGAGGCCGGGAGGATGGGGGCGCGGCTTTTCGACAGCGAAGGCGTGGCTACCCGCGAGATGCCCGTTATCGACCACGGGGTTGTAAAGACATTCTTCCTTAATACTTATATAGCCGGTAAGATGGGTATGGAACCCACCGTGGAGGACTCCACAAGGGTTAGGCTAATGCCTGTAGGTGAGTGCAAAAACGGCGATGAACTTATGGCGGCAGTGGGCGAGGGTATTCTCATTACCGGTTTTAACGGCGGAAACTCGAATTCTGCCACCGGAGACTTCTCTTATGGGATTGAGGGCTTCTTTTTCCAGGGTGGACGGATTGTGCATCCGGTTCGTGAGCTCCTTATGACGGGTAATTTCGTTTCGCTGTGGAATGAGCTTTCACTAGTGGCCGATGACGCCCGCCCCTGCATGGAGAAGCAGATTCCGTCCTTAGCGTTTGGTTCAGTTGATATCAGTGCATGAAAACGGCGGTAGTCATATTGAACTGGAACACGAAGGATTATCTTTCGCGCTTTGTACCCCTGCTTCTGGACTCTCTGGAAGGCATGGACGCCGGGCTGTGGGTTGTGGATAACGCTTCCACGGACGGCTCCGCGGAGCTTGTCGCTTCGGAGTTTCCTACAGTCGGGCTTATCCGGTTTGAGGATAACTATGGCTTCACAGGTGGGTATAACCGTGCCCTGGCGCAGATTGAGGCCGATTATTACGTGCTCATCAATTCCGACGTTGAGGTGCCGCGCGGCTGGCTGAGCCCGCTTGTGGAGTGGATGGATACACATGCAATGTGTGGAGCCTGCGGGCCGAAACTGCTGTCCTTCGACCGGCGTGACGCCTTCGAGTATGCGGGTGCGGCTGGCGGCCTTCTGGACCGTTACGGCCTGCCTTTCTGCCGCGGGCGCGTGTTCAAGACCATCGAAAAAGACCATGGGCAGTATGACTCTCCGGCATCCGTGCTGTGGGTAAGCGGAGCCTGCCTTATGGTCCGTGCTGGGCTCTGGCATGAATTGGGCGGGCTGGACGAACGCTTCTTCGCGCACATGGAAGAAATAGACCTGTGCTGGAGAATGCAGCTGAGCGGCTACAGCGTGGATGTTGTGCCGGCTTCCTTCGTATATCACATCGGCGGGGGAACGCTTCCGGCATCCTCTCCCCGGAAACTCTATTTCAACTACCGCAACAATCTTCTTCTGTTGCAGAATAACCTGGCAGCAACGTTCAAGGCCGCGCACCCGTCGTGGAGCGCATCCCGCTGCCATGCCAAGGCCGGTTGGAGACTGTTCGTGCGCATGCTCCTGGACGGAGCTTTCGCCTTCGTGTATCTGGTTACCGGCCGCTGGAAAGCCTTCGGCGCCGTGCTCCGCGCCCACAACTCCTTCCGCGCCCTCTCGCGCCGCCCCGACATAAGCGCCCAGGGCCCCGCCACCGTCCACGGCCTCTCCCGACGCTGCATGCTGCTGGGGTAGCCCGTAAAATGTAAGTCGCTGACTGTCATTGTTTTACAACTTTCGCCTGGGGCGTTTTTGCTCCAGGCGAAATTAGTAAGCGTCTCAGTGTGAGTGAGTTACATTTTACGTGGCGGGTGGGGATTTAGAGTTTGAACTCCTGGCGGTTGAGGATAGAGCGGCCAAGGGTGAGCTGGTCGGCGTATTCGAGGTCGTCGCCGAAGCCGAGGCCGCGGGCAAGGGCCGTGATGCGCACGCCGCTACCAGCAATCTGGCGGGAGATGTAATAGGATGTGGTGTCTCCGTCCACGTCGCCGCTCAGAGCCAGGATAACTTCGCATTCTGACGGATTCTCGAGGGCCGATACCCTCTCCACCAGCTCGGATATCGTAAGATCCGCCGGGCCGATGCCGTTAACCGGCGAGATAATCCCGCCAAGCACGTGATACAGACCGAAATACTGGTTCGTTCCCTCGATGCTCATGACGTCACGAACGTTCTCCACAACGCATATCTGCCCCCGGTTGCGCCCCGGGTCCGAGCAGATGGAGCAAACCTCGCTGTCCGATATGTTGTGGCAGCACCTGCAGTACTGCACCCCGTCGCGAAGGTCGTTGATCGCCTGCGTAAAGTGATGCACGTTCTCTGCAGGCTGCCGGAGCAGATGGAGAGCCAGACGGAGGGCGCTGCGCCTTCCCACTCCGGGAAGGGAGCCGATAGCCTCGACCGCATCGCTCAGCAGAGCCGACGGATATTGTTCCTTATATGCCATTACTGAACTTCTTTACCCTTTTTAATCCAGTGGAAATATCCGTACACGGCCGACAGGATATATCCCACATAAAGTATCCCCATCCACACATTTCCCTGCATGAAGCAAAGGGCGCTCGTCATAACATCGGCAACTATCCAGAGTATCCATTGCTGGGGGATGGAGCGTGCAAGCCATATCGTGCCGATGATGCTGAGAACCGTCGCGGCGGCGTCCAGGGTGGAGACGCCGTCGCCCAGGATCCTCAGCACGAAGGCTAGCGCCACAGAGCCGAAAACAAAGCCCACGGCACTCCATACGGCCGTTTTCTTATTCAGAGGGCGCAGATGGATAATGCCCTTTCCTGCCTTCTCGGCATCCTTTTTCCAACTGTACAGCCCCACTGCCGACATCACCACATAGTAGATGTTCAGCCCCATCTGCCCCCAGTTCATGTCGGCGGCAAAAGCTACCGCGCATGCCGCGCCGGTGAGGAAGCCGATAATCCACATCGCCCTTTTCTGGAGTATCTCCAGGACGATGTACGGGATGCCTGTCAGAAGGGCAGCAAACTGTATGATTTCCTTCCAGTCCAATTAAACCTCTGCAAGAATCGTTGCGCTATACGGGTCCACGTCGATATCGGCCCCGTTGTAGTATTTGTCTCCGAAAAGGCCGTCCGGATCTGCCACGCCGTCCATTGCGAGGATGTTGTAGCTGCCCTCCGGGAAGCTCACCTTAACCGGCTCCGGATTGCCGTTGAAGATGACGATGAGCGATTTCGCGGTATCGATGCCTTCCAGCCCCCAGATGCGGTATACCACCACTCCCGGCTGATTGCCAAGGAATTCCACGTGGTCGCGGACGTCACGGGCCGATGGCAGCCTGAAGCCGGGATGCGCCTTGCGGATGGCGATGATGGCCTTGTAATACCGGAACAGATCGTTGTATTTCTGCTTGAAGGTCCAGTCGATGGCGTTCACGCTGTCCGGGCTCTTGTAGCTGTTTTCGTCGCCGCCCTTCGTGCGGAACACCTCTTCACCCGCGAAGATGAAAGGAATGCCCTGGGAGGTGAGAACCGCCGTCTGGGCGAGTTTGTCCATGCGGAGCAGAAGGGCTTCATCCGCATCCGGACGGGCGATGGCCAGACGGTCCCGCAGGCAGTAATTGTCGTGGCAGGTTACATAGCTGATATGCTGTCGCGGCTGCCCCGCCCATGAAGGGCCGAAGCCCACATCCGGGTGGTCGATGGCGCCAACGAGGCCGAACTTCAGCCTTTCCTCGCGCCCAGGTTCTCCTTCCGCAAACCCGCCTTCGGGGCTGAAGGGAGAGCCCACCAGGGCGTCGCGGATATCATCGCTGAATGCACCCACGCCGGGCATTTCCCAGGTGTTTGCCTTCATGGCCAGCTGCTCTGCGGGAAGAGCCGGAGCCGTTGCAGACCAACCCTCTCCGTAAAGGACGATGTCCTGGGGCACGGCGGCACGGATGGCCTTCATGGTTTCGATGTCGTGGATGCCCATGAGGTCGAAGCGGAAGCCGTCGATGTGATATTCCTTTATCCAGTACATGCAGGACACTATCATGAAGCGGCGCATCATCTCGTGGTCGCTGGCTGTTTCATTGCCGCAGGCCGATCCGTTGGCGAAAGTGCCGTCTTCCCTCATGCGGTAGAAATACCCGGGACTCACGCGGCCAAGGGCGCAGCCCATGGCGTCGTAGGTGTGATTGTACACCACATCCATGATAACCCTGAAGCCGGCCTTGTGAAGGGCCATGATCATCTGCTTCATCTCCCGGATACGGGTTTCGGGATTTGAAGGATTCGTGCTGTAGGAACCCTCGGGGGCATTGTAGTTCTTGGGATCGTAGCCCCAGTTGTACTGGGGATTCAGGGTATCTGCCTCGTCTATGGATGCATAGTCGAAGGATGGCAGAATTTGCACGTAGGTTACTCCCAGTTCTTTCAGATGGTCGATTCCGGTGGCAAGGCCGTCCGGGCTGCGGGTGCCTTCCTCCGTGAGGGCAAGGAACTTGCCGGGATGCGACGAGCCGGATGTGGGGCTTATGGAAAAGTCCCTGTGGTGCATTTCGTACACGATGATGTCGCCCACCTCGGGGCTCACGTCATCGGCCCATCCTTCCGGATCCGTTGCACGCATGTCCACCACTGCCGCCCTGTCGCCGTTCAGGCCCACGGCCTTGGCGAAGATTCCGGGCGATTCCTCATTCCACACGCCTTCGGTGCGGGTTCGGAAAGTGTACAGGTATCCCTTGATGTCGCGGTGAATCTTGGCGCGCCACATTCCGTGGGCGTCCTTTGCCATGGAAATCACCTCCACCGCGGCTTCAGGGTCGCTGTAAAGGCGAAGTTCCACCGCATCCGCTTTGTCCGCCCACACGGAGAAACTGGTGAGCTCCGGAGTGTAGATGCATTCACGGAAGCGGGATTCTCTTTTGGTGGGTGTGTTGCAGGACAGTAGCACGGCCATTACTGCTATAAGAACCGGGATGCGTTTCATTGTTAAAGGACTTGGATGAGTTCCACAACGAATTTGAGGGCGCTGTACGGGGGAATTGCACCGCCCGCGCCGTTTTCTCCATAAGCCAGGTTGTACGGCAGGTACAGCTCGTATTTGGCTCCTTCCGCCATGAGCTGAAGGCCTTCCGTCCAGCCTTTGATAACCTGATTGAGGCCGAACACGGCAGGTTCTCCCCTCTTGTACGAGCTGTCGAAGATCTGCCCGTTGGGGAAGGTGCCTTCATAGTGGCACTTCACCTGGTCCGTGGCCTTTGGATGGCGGCCGGTGCCCTCGCGGAGCACTTTGTAAAGAAGGCCGCTCTTTGTTGCGCGAACCTCCGGGTCCTTCATCGCATCGGCAAGGAACTTCTCGCCTTCTTTCTTTGCAGCGGCGCCGGCTGCGGCCGCACGCTCGTTTTGCTCTTCCTCAAGCTCTTTGTAGAAGGCTTCCAGGGCCTCGCCAGCCTCCTCTATGCTTATTGCCGGCTTTTCGCCTTTCAGCATGGCACTGAGGCCGGCTACGAAATCTTCCAGTTCAAGGCCGTGGATTCCCTGCTGAAACAGGCTGGAAGCCACGCTCATTCCAAATGCATAACTCTTTTTGTCCATTGTTATTTCCAGGTTTTGTAAGGATAGTTCGATAAATATGAGTTGTAGAAGCGGCGGTCCCCGGTAACTTCTTCACCCAGCCACTGTGGCCGTGGGAACTGTTCCGAGGTGCTTGGCAGCTCTATTTCCGCCATGGTGAGGCCTTCGTTCGGGCCATGGAATTCGTCTACTTCGAAGGCGAGTTCCCCGCAGGGGACGATGTGACGGGTTTTGTCGATGAAGCCTCCGTGGCAGAGCCCGAGGAGGGCTTCCGCATCGGCCTCCGGGATTTTGATTTCCCATTCCGGACGGCTCATTCCATTGAACGTGCGTCCCTTGATTGTGAGGAAGCCTTCGTTGTCGCGGATGCGCACCCGAACGGTGTTGCCGCCGTCGTGGGCGATGTAGCCCTGCTTGATGCGATAAGATTTTACCGCCTCCTTCTTATAGGCATCGTTTTCTACCAGGAACTTGCGTTCCGTCTCGATGTGCATGTTTTCTACATCAGCCATTTTGTCATGTCTTTACCTGATTCCATAGCGGCGCGTATCTCCGATGAAGAAATCGGGATGACGGGCATCTTCAGGAGCTCGATCTTATAGCGGGGATTCTCCTTTAGGAGTTTTTGCCTGAGCCTTCCCCTGTGATATCCCTTGCGGGGGAAAACAGCTATTCCGTACTCAAGAAGGATACGCTGGTAGTCTTTCCAGCGCGGGAAACTCTCCAGACAATCGGCCCCGCATATTAGGGTGAACTCATCTTCCGGGTGGCGGGCCTTAAGGGCATCCAGAGTGCGAACCGTGTACTGCGGAGGCTCCATTTTCAGCTCAATGTCGCAGGCTTTTGCGTCGATGTCCGGATGGCGCTCAAGCGCCTCCCGGGCCAGGCGGAAACGCTCTTCCGCGTCGGAAACTTCTGGATCTCCTGCTTTGAACGGGTTCTGCGGAGTAACAACCATAAGCACAAGGCCGTATTGCGTATCACGTGTGATGTGACGCAAAATGGCTTCGTGCCCCTTGTGGAGGGGGTTGAAGCTACCTCCGTAAACCGCTACTTTCATCTGAGGAATTCTTCCACCATCTCCTCGGCCCTCTTGAAGGCCTCCTGGAGATTATCGTTGATGAGGATACGGTCGAACTGAGGGGCGTAGGTCATTTCCTCCGCGGCCTTGGCCACGCGTTCCTCAATGGCTTCCATGCTGTCCGTTGCACGGGCGATGAGCCTGCGGCGGAGTTCTTCCACCGACGGAGCCTGGATGAAAACCGACAGGGCACTGTCCCCGAAATACTTCTTCAGGCTCACTCCGCCTTTCACGTCCACGTCGAAAACTATTACGTGGCCTTTGGCCCAGATGCGCTCCACTTCGCTCTTGAGGGTGCCGTAGAAGCGGCCCTCGTACACCTGCTCGTATTCCACGAATTCATCGGCCTGGATGCGGGCGCGGAAATCTTCCACCGTGAGGAAGTAATACTCCACCCCGTCCTGCTCTTCCCCGCGGGGAGGGCGAGAGGTTGCCGACACCGAAAACTCCATTTCCGGATGCAGCGGAAGCAGATGGTTCACTATGGTGCTCTTACCGGAACCGGATGGAGCCGAGAAAATAAGTACTTTTCCGTTCATTGGGACTTTGTTTTGATGCAAATATACTCAATTTCCCTTGCAAAAGGAAAAGATTATTACCATATTTGCAATGATAAACGATATCGCTTATGAAATGGTTACGCAACATCCTCAAGGGTGTATCTTTAACCGCCGCACTTTTCGTGTTCCAGGCATGCTACGGTGCTCCTCAGATTCCGGAGGAAGAGATGGAGCAGGCCATGGTGGAAACCAAGGCGGAAGAGGCTCCCGCAGAGGAAGACGCTGCTGCTGAAACCCCCGTGGTGGCGCAGGCTGAATGAACCCCTTTCTTTTCAGGCTGTTCCGCTACAACGAAATCCGGGTGCACGAGCTGAACTATCTGTTCTGGGAGTGCACAACCCGGTGTAATCTTCATTGCCGCCATTGCGGCAGCGACTGCACAACCGTAAGCGGCAATCCGGACATGCCATTGGAGGATTTTCTCCGCGCCCTTGAAACGGTCCCCGTACGCGAGCGGGTGCCTGGTTTTACAGTGGTTCTCACTGGCGGAGAACCCCTGTTAAGGCCAGACATAGACAATGTGGTCCGCTCCATCCGCGAACGTGGAGTGGGAGTTGGAATGGTGTCCAACGGGTATTTCTATGATGAGAAAAAGCACGAGCGCATGATAGAGGCAGGGCTTGGCGCCCTCACAATTTCGCTGGACGGGCTTGAAGAGTCCCACGATTGGATGCGCGGGCGTTCCGGGAGTTATACACGCGCTCTCAAAGGTATTGAACTGGCGGCCCATTCCCGCCTTGCCTTCGACGTAGTAACCTGCGTGAACCAGCGCAATTTCCACGAACTTCCCCGCATCTGGGAGGTTCTGCAGGGTGTTGGCGTTCCCCAGTGGCGGCTGTTCACAATCATTCCCATCGGCAGGGCTGCATCGGATCAAGAGATGCATTTAAGTAACGAGCAGTTCCTTGGGCTCATGGAATTCATCAAGGAGCGCCGCGCCGTGCCCTCCCCGATGAAAACCACCTTCAGCTGCGAAGGTTATCTGGGGCCGTATGAGGAAGTTGTGCGGGACACCCCGTATTTCTGCCACGCCGGCGTAAACATCGCCTCCGTGCTCATAGACGGGCGCATCAACGCCTGCCCCAACATCGACCGCGACGCCTTCACCGAAGGCTCCATCTACAAAGACAGCCTGTGGGAAGTGTGGAATTCCGGCTTCAAGCGCTACCGCAATCGCAACTGGGCTAAGGTTGGCTCCTGCCGCGGCTGCCCCGTCTGGAAAAACTGCCTTGGCAACGGCATGCACAACTGGCACGGCTCATGCGAGGCAGTTCTCAACTGCCACTACGGCAAAATCCGCGACGCCTCCGCTCCGGAAAAGCCGTAGAAAAGATTTGGTATTTCGGGATATTATCCCTATATTTGCAGTCCTTTTCCGTTACCGCGTGTGCGAGAAAGGGCTTAAATTATTAATTATCAAACATTTAACAAACAATGGTTAACCAGTACGAAACCGTTTTCATTGCTACTCCCGTTTTGTCTGAGGCCCAGATGAAGGAAGCGGTGCAGAAGTACGTGAACCTCATCACCGACAACGGTGGCGAGATCGTGCATCAGGAGGATTGGGGCCTGCGTCAGCTTGCCTATCCCATCCAGCACAAAACATCAGGTTTTTATTACCTCATCGAGTTCAAGGCCGACTCTCAGTTCGTAGCCACCCTCGAAACCCAGTATCACCGCGACGAGCGCATCATCCGTTACCTCACCGTAACCCTTGACAAGGATGCTATCGCTTACGCCGAGAAGAGAAGGGCTAACAAAGCGGCAAAGGCAGCCCCCGCAGCAGAGGCTCCTGCAGCAGAATAATTGGAGGACACAACTATGGCAACTGAAAACAAAGAAATCCGTTACCTGAACCCCCCGACTGTGGAGGTCCGCAAGAAGAAATACTGCCGCTTCAAAAAAGCCGGTATCAAGTACATCGACTACAAGGATCCTGAGTTCCTCAAGAAGTTCCTCAACGAGCAGGGTAAGATTCTTCCCCGCCGTATCACCGGTACTTCCCTCAAGTTCCAGCGCAAGGTAGCCCAGGCAATCAAACGTGCCCGCTCCCTCGCTCTCCTTCCTTATGTAACCGACCTTCTTAAATAATCTGCCTTATGGAAATTTTACTCAAGAAAGAAGTGGCCAACCTCGGCTACGCTGATGAAATCGTTAAGGTAAAGGCCGGCTATGCAATGAACTACCTCATTCCCCAGGGATATGCAGTAGTTGCTACCGAGTCCGTGAAGAAACAGCATGCAGAAACCCTCCGTCAGAGGGCGCACAAAGAGGCCAAGCTCGTCGCCGATGCAGAGGCCCTCGCAGCTACCCTTTCCGCACAGACCGTGGAAGTGAAGGTGAAAGTTTCCGAGAGCGGCAAGCTCTACGGCAGCGTCACCACCATGGAACTCGCAGAGGCTCTCGCAGCCAAGGGCGTGAACGTGGACAAGAAGGACATCACCATCCTCGCCGCCGAGGTGAAGGAAGTTGGTGAGTACGAAGCTTCCGTGAAGCTCTACAAGGGCATCAAGGGCACCTTCAAGTTCAACGTAGTGGCTGAATAAGCCATCTTTTAGGTAAACGAAACCGGAGACCTTCGAAAAGGCCTCCGGTTTTTTTTGATGTCCGAGATATTACTCTGCGGAGATTGCTTCTGCGGGGCAGACACCGGCGCAGGTGCCGCAGTCCAGGCAGAGTTCAGGGTCGATGCTATAGACATCGCCTTCTTTGATTGCTCCGGCGGGGCACTCGCCCTGGCAGGTGCCGCATGCCATACAGAGGTCGGGATTGATTTTGTAAGCCATAGTTCTGTTATTTTTGTGTGTTGTTGTTTTCCGGGGGCAAATGTACATATTATTTTTAATACGCGCAAAAAAACAGTATCTTTGTAGATATGAGAAAAACTATAATCATACTGCTGGGAGTGCTTGCTCTGGCTGCATGCGGCCACCGCGGCGGCGGAAAGCCCGCACCCGGAACTCCCGCTCCTTCAGACAATAATCCCAAGGATACAGTGGCGGCAACGTCCATTCCCGCAGAGCCGGAGGCGGACGATACGATGGATCTCACCCCGGAGCAGGTGCTGTCCGGGCGCAGCGAGCCGGGAGTATCCGTGCTGCCGGTGGCTTCGTCGGTGAAGGCCGTGCAGGTGGAAGGCAAGCTGGAGTTCGACAAAACCGTCCATGATTTCGGCGATATCCTTAATACCGACGGTCCGCAGAGCTGCACGTTCACCCTGAAGAACATATCGTCGGAGCCCATCGCCATCATGGAGGTGGTTACCTCCTGCGGGTGCACAGAGGCGGAGTGGACGCGCGAGCCCCTTAAGCCCGGCAAGAGCGGAACGGTATCGGCCACATATAAGAACGAAGACGGCCCATATCCCTTCGATAAAACCCTCACGGTATACATCGCCGGCCTCAGTAAACCCGTTATCCTGCGCCTTCGCGGCGTGGTTCACGAGAAAGAGGTTCCCATGGCGGAACTCTACGGGGCTGCGCGCATCGGCAATCTCGGCCTCAAGGACAGAACCTTCAAGGCGGGGAACATGGAACAGGGGGAATCCCGTTCGGACGAAGCCCGGATCGCCAACCTTGGCAACAAGCCTCTAACCCTCGAATTCAAAGATATGTCGCCCCAGCTCACCATCGCCGTGGAGCCCAATCCCATCCCCGCCGGAAAGATCGCCGTCATGAGTTTCTGTGTTAAGGCGGATCGAAACCTCTGGGGGCGCAACAATTACTACGCAACCCCGGTGATAAACGGCAAGGCGGCAAAGGACAAACTCACTTTCTGGGCCGTAACCAAGGAAAACTTCACTTCCTGGGACGAGGAGCAGCGCCAGAATGCCTCCCAGCCGCTCTTTGAAGAGAGCACGGCTATCTTCGATGTGGTGGAAAAGGGCCGCACCGTAACAGCTCGGTTCAGCTACACAAACAGGGGTAAATCGGATTTCCATATCTATAAACTGGATGCCGATGCCCCCGGGGTGAGCATAATAAGCATGGAGGATACCGCTCCCGGAGAAACCGGAGTGGTAACCGTGGCGGTGGATACAGCGCAGCTCCCGGAGGGCGATGCCACCATAATGGTAACGCTCATAACGAATTCACCTCTCCGTCCTATAGTGAACCTGTTCATCACAGGAGTGGTCAAATAGGATTTTTTTTAGTAACTTTGCGTGCCCAAAACGCGTGAATATGGCAGAAACTAAACCTACGCCCCAGAGTTCTTACGACGATAATTCCATCCAAACCCTTGAGTGGAATGAGCATATCCGCCGCAGGGCGGGCATGTACATCGGCCGCCTTGGAAACGGAGACCGCCAGGGGGACGGCATCTACGTCCTTCTGAAGGAAATCATCGACAATTCCATCGACGAATTCTCCATGGGATTCGGCAAGCGGATCGATATCAATATCGACGGCAAAACCGTTACCGTGAGGGACTATGGCCGCGGTATTCCCCTTAACAAGGTGGTAGACGCCACTTCGAAGCTTAACACCGGCGGCAAGTTCGACGACGTGAACTTCAAGAAGAGCGTGGGTATGAACGGCGTTGGTACCAAGGCCGTGAACGCCATGAGCGTGGACTTCTACGTCGCCTCCTTCCGCGACGGAAAGTGCTCCTTCGCCCAGTTCCGTAACGGCGGTAACCTGGAGGAGAGCGGCATCATCGACACGAACGAAAAGAACGGCACCCTCATCCGCTTCACCCCGGACAGCGAAATGTTCAACGACTTCGAATTCCGCATGGAGTTCGTGGAGCCGCTGGTGAAAAACTATTCCTATCTGAAGAAGGGTCTCACCCTGGTGCTGAACGGCGTGGCCTACAAGAGCGAAAACGGCCTGCTGGACCTGGTGCAGGAGAACATGTCGGAAACTCCGCTGTATCCCCTGATTCACCTGGAAGGGGAGGATATCGAGATTGTGCTCACCCACGGCAATAGTTACGGAGAAAACATCGCCTCCTTCGTCAACGGCCAGAATACCCGTGACGGAGGCACCCATCTGGCCGCATACAGGGAGGCTATCGCCAAGTGCTTCAAGGACTTCTTCAAGAAAGATTACAAGCCGGAAGACGTTCGTCAGGGCATTGTTGGAGCCATCTCCATCCAGATCCAGGAACCCATCTTCGAAGGCCAGACCAAAACCAAGCTGGGCTCCACATACATGTGGGAGAAGCAGATAAAGAATCCGGACGGCACCAACAGTACGGACCGCGGCCCCACCATCCGCAGCTTCGTTAACGATTTCGTTACCAAGAAACTGGACAACTACCTTCACATGCACATGGAGATCGTGCCTGTGATAGAGGAGAAGATAAAGGCCTCCCAGGCGGAGCGCGAGGAGATTTCCGGCATCCAGAAGAAAACCCGCGAACGCAACAAGAAGGCCAGCGTGTACAACCGCAAGCTTCGTGACTGCCGCTACCATTATTCCGACAAACTGCCTAAAGGCAAGGAAGACGAGGCCGATAAATCCAGCATCTTCATCACCGAGGGAGACTCCGCAAGCGGAACCATCACAAAGGTGCGCAACGCCAACAACCAGGCTGTGTTCTCACTTAGGGGTAAACCCATCAACTGCTTCAAGGAGAGCCGTAAGAAAGTGGCGGAGAACGAGGAACTGAACCTTCTGGTATCGGCCCTCGGGGTGGAGGACGATCTGGACAATCTCCGCTACAACAACATCATCGTGGCAACGGATGCCGATGACGACGGCATGCACATTCGCATGCTGGTTCTCACCTTCTTCATGAAGTACTACCCGGATCTCATCCGCCGAGGCCACGTGCACATCCTTCAGACTCCGCTTTTCCGCGTCCGTAACAAGAAGGAAACCGCATACTGCTACTCCGTGGAGGAGAAAGAACAGATGGTGAAGAAGCTCAAGACGGGCGTCGAAATCACCCGCTTCAAGGGCCTTGGAGAGATTTCCTCCAGCGAGTTCGTGGAATTCATCGGCGACAAGATGCGTCTGGACGATGTGAAACTTGCAGAGGAAGAGTCAATACCCATGATAATGGAGTTTTATATGGGCGACAATACCATGGAAAGACAGAACTTCATACGCGAGAATCTCCGCAGCGAAGAAGAACTGGAAGACGTAAATATCTGATGGCAAAAAAGGTAAAAACCACAGTATCGCCCTCCTGGGCGCGCTTCTGCGGCCGTCTCCTCAAGAGAATGGGCTGGGAAAGCGTGGGCGGGCCCATGACGGAGCCCAAGGCTATTGTCCTTGGCGTTCCCCACACATCGGCCTCTGACTTTCTGGTGAGTTATCTGTTTTATGCGCAGTTCGGAAAAGTTGCGCACATAATGATTAAAAAGGAATTCTTCTTCTGGCCTCTGGGGCCCATCCTCAGGGCCTGCGGCGCCGTGGCGGTGGACCGTTCAAATCCCACGAACCTCGTGCGAAGCCTCATCCACCAGATGGAAGGGGCGGAGGAGTTCCATCTGGCAATAGCGCCTGAGGGCACACGCAAGGCGGTGAAACGCTGGAAAACGGGTTTCCACCTCATTGCGAAAGAAACCGGGGCCGCCGTGTACATGGGTTATTTCGACTGGGGCCGCAAGCGCATCAGCTGCGGGGAGAAGCTGGAGATTACCGATGATACAAAGGCCGATATGGCCAGGCTGTACGAGCATTACCGGGGCCTGGACCTTAAGGGTAAGAATCCCGAAGGCTTCGCGTTGCCTTGATTATTTATTTAGTTAGCAGTGTATGGCAAAAACGATAAAAAGCCCCTACAAGGCATGGCGCAAGTACCGCTACCGCGAACAAACTTGCACTACCCTCCACAAGGTCTTTGATTACGCCACAGCCAAGTATTCAAAAAAGCTTGCCTATCAGTATGTAGACGGAGGCCAGAAATATACTTATGAGCAGTTCCGCCTCAAGGTGAACCAGCTTTCGCTGCGCATGACGCGCTTTGGTATCAAGCACGGCGACCGTGTGGCGATCATGTCTCAGAACATGCCAAATTGGGTTGTGGCATTCTTCTCGGCCACGGCGTTCGGCCGGGTTGCAGTTCCGATTCTTCCGGACAGCTCGGAGGTGGAACTCACCAATATCCTCAATCACTCGGAATCGAAGGTGCTGTTCATCTCCCAGAGGATGATGCCCAAACTCAGCGAAGAGTGCAGGCAGAAGCTTACCCTTATCATCGACATAGAAACCTTCGAGTTCATCAAGAAGAATAAGGAAGACTTCAGGTGCAACGGTTGGGTGAAGGACCCTCAGCCGGACGATATGGCCTGCATCATCTACACCTCCGGTACCACCGGCAATGCAAAAGGTGTGATGCTGAGCCACAGAAACCTCAGCTCCAATCTGGCTGCAGCCTTCAAGGCAAAGCCGGCTTTCAAAACTGACCGTTTCCTGAGCATCCTTCCCGCGGCTCACGCATATGAGATGAGCGTTTCCACGCTATACTCATTCTATGTGGGCGCAACTTGCTACACGCTTCAGAAGCCGCCGACTCCTACAATTCTTCTGGCGGCCATGAAGAAGGTACGCCCCACTATCGTGTGCTCGGTGCCGCTGATTATCGAGAAAGTGATCAAGAACAGCGTCTGGCCCACAATCCAGAAGAGCCGCGTGCTCTCCTGGGCCGATAAGCACATTCCCCATACCCTTCACTGGTTCATCGGAAAGCGCATCGTCAAGACCTTCGGCGGCAAACTTCAGTTCTTCGGCATAGGCGGAGCCAAGCTGGACCCGGTTGTGGAGAAATTCCTCATCGACTGCAAATTCCCTTATGCCGTGGGTTACGGCCTCACGGAGACGGCTCCGCTGGTGTGCAACGTGATGGTGAACAAGCGCAAGCATCTTGGGTCGATAGGCCCGGCATCGTACAAAGTTGAGGTGCGTCTGGACAACGTGAACCCCGCCACCGGCGAAGGCGAAATCGTGGTCCGCGGCGACAATGTGATGCTTGGCTACTACAAAGATCCCGAGCGCACGCTGCAGGTACTGGACGACGAAGGCTGGTTCCACACCAACGACGTGGCCACGGTGGACGATCATGGTCTGTATTACATCAAGGGACGCCTGAACAACACCATCCTCGGCCCTTCCGGGGAGAACATCTATCCGGAAGAAATCGAGCAGGTGATCAACAATATTGAAGGCGTGGAAGAGTCCCTGGTGATGGAGCGCGACGGCAAACTGGTGGCGCTTGTCAAGTTCCAGGACAATGCCATCAACTGGAACCAGGCTACGGAAGATAAATGGTTCGAGGAACTGGAGGCCCGCAAGAAGGCCGTCCTGGACTGGGTGAACAAAACCGTAGGCAAGAACTCCAAGATAGGCGAGGTGGACGCCATGAAGGAGCCCTTCGAAAAGACGGCCACCCAGAAGATACGCCGTTTCAAGTACAAAGACTCCAAGGGCGACGAGCCGGAGAAATAAAAAAACGGAGGCATTCGAAAATGCCTCCGTTTTTTGTATGCTCACCGCTTATTTGCGGGGGCTCATGACGACTTCCACGTAGTTGCCGCTTTCGGAGAGGATCTTGGCGATGGCCTTGATGCTTTCCGCGGTGATGCCGTCAACTGCGGCCTCACGGGCTGCGTCGTAGGTGTCTCCGTAATGGAGCCAGTCTTCGATCTGGCCTCTCCAGTAGGAGTTGTTCAGACGGTTCTCGGGGATGTTCTTCTTGAGGTTGAGGATTGCCATGGACACTTCGGCCTCGGTGGGACCGCTGTATGCCATGTCCTTCACACCCTGCTCTGCGATTTCGCACAGGCGTGCTACCATGTCGGGGTTGCAGTCGAAGTATACCTGGAGGATGGCCTGGGACTTGGGAGCACGGCTGAGGTTGGTTGCCACGCTGGCGCCATAGGTTCCGCCTTCCTCTTCACGCAGGGATTCGGTGAAACGCATGTCCAGGATGTACTTGAGGGCGTCCAGATTCACGAGGGTGGCATAGTCGAAGTCTACAAATGCGCTGTACACCTCAAGAACGGAGCACTTGGGAGTCTGCATTTCGGCCGTGAACTGGTTGGAACGCCATCCCTTGACGATTTCCATGTCGCGGTCGATCCAGGAGGAAGCCTTCTTGCCCTTGGGCAGGGAACCGGCATATTTCTCCACGAGGGGTTTCAGGGTGTCAAGGTCCACGTCGCCCACAATCACCAGGGTTGCACCGGCAACGTCCTTGAAGAGCTTGCGGTAGTTCTTGGCGATGACGTTAAGATCGGCCTTGTCCAGCATCTCCATGGTGAGAGTCTGGCGGCGCGGATTGTTCTTCCACAGAGACTTGGTGAACTCGTTCTGGAACACGTAGCTGGGGTTGTTAAGGAGATTGGGCAGGTATGAACGCACCTGGCTGAGGCTGGTTTCAAATTCGTTCTTGTCGAAACGGGGGGCGGTGAACTGCAGGTACATGAGCTGGAATGCGGTTTCCAGGTCGCGTACGGTGGAGGAGCCATGGATACCGTGCTCGAGGGGGCTGATGTAAGGGTCTATGTTCACGCTCTTGCCGCTGAGCATCTTGGATACCTGGGTGGCGGAGAATCCGGCTACGCCCGTGTTGCTGAGATAGATGTCGAACATGTCGTCCATCTGGAACACGTCTTTGTCTTCGATGAGGCTAAGGCCGCCGTCTTTGTAAAGGTCGATGAGGATCTGGTCCTTGGTATAGTCGGTGGGCAGGACAACAACCTTGAGGCCGTTCTTGAGGATCCACTGGGTGGCTCCGAAGACAACGGTGGAAGTGCTCTTGACCTTCTTGCCCTTGAGCTTCGCGGAGTTGAGGAACTCGGAAGGAAGCTCTTCTCCGTCCAGGGAGGCGATGTCGGAAGCTTCAACCTCCTTGAGTGCGGCGAGGATATCGGCCTCTGAAGGAGTGGCGATTCCAGCCTTCTCAGGGCCGGCGTAGAAGACGATGAGATTCGCGGGGGTGATGAGCTGGGAAGCCATCTGGCTGAGCTGGGCGGCATCGAACTGGCCAAGGAGCATCTGTGCCATCTGGTATTCCGTCTCCGGATCCATGAAAGGAGTGTTGTCGAAGAAGTTGTTCAGGATGGGGCGCACGAATTCCGCGTTGCGGCGTGTGCTGGCCTTGTTCTTACGGTCTTCCAGACGGGAAAGGACTTCGCTCTTGGCGCGCTCAACCTCGCCGTCGGTGAATCCGTGGCGCTGCATGCGGAGCAGCTCGGTGTAGAAATCCTTGAAACCGCCGATGATGTTGTCTTCCTTCAGGGTAACGTCACCCATAACGGCGTCGATATCTTCATAAATGAGGGAGCTGATATAGAATCTGCCGCCAAGGTACGGGGCATCGGGCTTTGAAGTGATATCGTTGAACCTCTCGTACATAATCTGGGAGATGAGGCTCTTGGTATAACTCATGATGCGGCCCAGCATGCCGGCGTTGTAGCTTTCGGGCATTGCCTCGCTCTTCCAGATCATTTCGATGGAAGCGGAGGTGCTTTCAGGGTCTGTGTATATGCCGATGATGGGCTCCTCATTCTCCGGAAGGGTGAGGTGCTCCTTGGGTTTGGGGTTCTCGCAGGCGGGAATCACGCCGAAGATCTCCTTGATCTTGGCTTCGGTGCGGTCTACGTCGATATCGCCCACAACCACGACGGCCTGCATGTCCGGGTGGTACCAGGTGCGGTAGAAGTTCACCAGCGACTGAGGGTCGAAGGTTTCGAGGTGTTCCTGTGTGCCGATGAGTGTGCAGTCTGCCATCTTGGTGCCCTTGAAATAGTAGGGGAGGGCAGCTTCCATGGTGCGCCAGGAAGCGTTGCGGCGGGTGCGGCGTTCCTCGATGATGACTCCGCGCTCCTTGTCAACCTCTGAAGGGTCGTTGTTCACGAAGTGTGCATAGTCGCACAGGATCATGAGGCAGGAGTCCACCACGCTCTCGCGCGCGACGGGTATATTATTGAGCATATACTGCGTTTCCTCGAAGCCGGTGGAAGCGTTGATGTTGCGTCCGAATTCGGCGCCGATGGAGCGGAGATAATCAAGGATCTGCTTGTCCGGGAAATGGGCCGTGCCGTTGAAG
>JAEEUZ010000138.1 GCA_016290725.1 Bacteroidales bacterium
ACACCAAGAGCTGCTCGTACTGCATGCACAAGCCCCACTTCTCGAAGGTGCGCGAAGATATGCTCAAGTATGCTTTCGCAGTGGTTCAGGACGATACGGGCGTTCCCTACAAGTATTTCAAGCCGGAGCAGTGGGATGTTACCCTTTATGGCGGCTACACCCATCCGCTCTCTTCCTTCGAGTCCTACACCTATCAGCTGGATCTGGTCCAGGCCTATAAGGGCAGCGATATCAAGCCCCTCGCTTTCAAGCACGGTTACATGAAAGTATCGTCCCTTATAGTCGCCCGCCGGAAATGAAACTCCTGATAATCCTTCTTGCATCGGCCCTTCTGGCAAAGCCGGATACTGTCGTAAAGTATGATCTCCCGGCCCCGTCGCCGGAGATTCCCCTTCTTCAGGCAGACCGCACCCTTGACGATACTGCCCGTATCCTGGCCGGAATGGACGTGGAGGCGGATAGCCCCTTCGCCTATTGGATGGAAAAATCCTTGTGGAAGAAGCACAAGAAGGAATTGGACGAGCTCTGGAGCGGCTGCGAGGAAACTCTCGATAAAATCGGCCTTCTTGCAGGAAGCGATTTTGCCGATATCAACGACCGGGTGGAAGAAGTCTTCTATCCCTTCAGCGGCCCGGACGTAGCCTATGTGGCGTCGTTCTATCCGAAAGCCAGCCACTACTGGCTTTTCGCCCTTGAGGGCACGGGAAGCGTCCCCAATCTGAACAAGACATCGGACCGGGTTTTCGAAAAATACCGCACCGCCCTGTTCTATCACCTGAAGCACAGTTACTTCATTACCAGGCGGATGCAGGACGACCTTCACAACTCCTCCATCGACGGAACCATCTCCATCCTGATGGTTTTCATGGCAAGGATGAATTACCGCATTATGTCGGTGGAATACAAGACGCTTCATTCCGACGGCAGCCTAACAACAAGCGCCAAGCCCTCCGACGCCGTGGAAATCCATTTCTTCCGCCCGGAGGAGAACAGGGAAAAGGTGCTTACTTTCCTTTCCACAAACCTGAAGGACGGCAAGATCAACTCCGGCACAAAGGCGGTTCTGGAACACTTCAATCCGGAAACAACGGTGGGCTACACCAAGAGCTGCTCGTATTGCATGCACGGGGGGCATTTCTCCACGGTGCGCGGGTATATGCTCGGCCGCGCCTTCGCAATTATCCAGGACGATACGGGCGTGCGCTACAGCGTCCTGAAGGATGATTACGACATCACTCTTTACGGCGGATACGTGAAACCCCTTGCCTGTTTCAGCGAGTATTGCTATCAGGCCGATTTGGACAAAGTGTATCACCACCATGGCTCCGATGTGAGGCCCATCGACTTCCGTCACGGCTACAACCGCCCGTCTTCACTTATTGTTGCCCGTAAGAAGTAATTTGGCACGATATTGGCACTATATGGTATCAGACATAAATATTGATACCATCATAAGATTTACCGGCCGGTTGTGAAACCCGCCGGTAAATTTTTTGTATATTTGCAGAAGAATGCAACTTATTATGTTACGGAAACTTAGAATCATTTTCGCCGTCGCATTCCTGCTTGGGATTACGCTCCTTTTCCTGGATTCTTCCGGGGCGGTGCAGCCCTGGCTGGGGTGGATGGCGAAGCTGCAGTTCCTTCCCGCGTGCCTTGCGCTTAATGTAGCGGTTATTGTTGGGCTGGTACTGCTCACGCTGGCGTTCGGCCGCGTGTACTGTTCGGTGATTTGCCCTCTGGGCGTTTTTCAGGACGGTGTTGCCCGGCTTGGAGCACTCTCGCGTGGACGCGCGCCGTACAAATACAAGAAAGAACTGAAGTGGCTGCGCTACGGGGTGTTTGTGCTGTTTGTAGCGGCGCTCATCGCCGGGGTACAGGCGGCTGTGGCCGTTCTTGCGCCGTATAGCGCGTATGGGCGAATAGTAAGTGCGGTGCTGCATCATAACAGCGCGGCGGTGCTGATTGTGGCGGGGGTAACGCTTGTAGTGGTTGGGGTGCTGGCATTCATCGGCGGACGCACGTACTGCAACACAATTTGCCCAGTGGGAACTTGCCTTAGTTTCCTGGCAAGGTTCTCGGCGTTTAAGCCTGTGATTGATGCCGATAAGTGCAAGAACTGCCACATCTGCGAGCACAAATGCAAGGCGCAGTGCATAGATATCGCCAACCACAAGATTGATTACAGCAGATGTGTGGATTGTTTCGACTGCCTTGAAAACTGTAAGTTTGACGCGTTGAAATATGAATACACCTGGGGCAAAAGTTTTCCGGCTTCGCGGACTAAAACTTTTTCTCCCGAAAAAAAGGTCGAAAAAGTCTTTTCCGACAAGGGGCGACGCGCTTTCATCACTGGAACCGCTATCGTGGCGGGGACGGCGCTGCTGAAGGCGCAGGGGAAGAAGGTGGATGGCGGGTTTGCGGAGGTGCTGCCCAAGAGGGCGCCGGAGCGGGAAACGCCGCTCACGCCGCCTGGCTCCAAGAGTGTGAAAGACTTTTACAGGCGCTGCACGGCGTGCCAGCTGTGCGTGTCGGAGTGCCCGAACGGGGTGCTGCGGCCATCGGCGGATCTGGAGCATCTGATGCAGCCGGAGATGGGCTTCGAGAAAGGCTTCTGCCGTCCGGAGTGCACGCGCTGCTCGCAGTTGTGCCCGGCCGGGGCGATTAAACCCATCGGCAAGGAAGAAAAGACGCAGTATCATGTTGGAACAGCGCACGTGAATCTGGATGCGTGCCTTTCGCTGAAGGGCGTGAATTGTGGAAACTGCGCCACGAAATGTCCCACCGGGGCCGTTACGATGGTGGAATCGGAGCGCGGGCTCACTCCCGTGGTGGCGGAGCAGATATGTATCGGCTGCGGGGCCTGCGAGTATCTTTGCCCGGTGAGGCCAATCAGCGCAATAACCGTTAACGGTAGGGAGGAGCACATATTATGAAACGCAGAGACTTTATCAAGATAAGCGGAGCGGCGGCGCTCACTGCTGCCTGCGGCCCCAGGGTCGAGACTCCATCGGCCCCCGCTCATAAGGGGATGGAAATCCGCGAGAACCCATATAACGGAGACAAGGTTTCGCTGCTGGGATATGGCTGTATGCGCTGGCCTATGGTGCCGGGGCCGGATGGGAACGATATCATCGACCAGGAGGCCGTGAACGAGATGGTGGATTATGCGATGGCCCATGGCATCAATTACTACGATACGTCACCGGCATACTTGCAGGGGCAGTCGGAAAAGGCCGCGGGAATTGCCCTTAGCCGTTACCCGCGCGAGAGTTATTTCCTGGCCACCAAGTTGTCCAACTTCCGCGATAGCACTCCTGAGGCCTCGATGCAGATGCTGGAAGATTCCCTGGAGCAACTGGGCACAACGTATTTCGACTACTACCTTCTTCACTCCATTGGTGGTGGGGGAGTTCCCGTTTTCGAGAAGCGGTACGTGGAGAACGGTATGATCGACTATCTGAAACAGAAGAAGGAAGAGGGCGTAATCCGCAATCTGGGCTTCTCCTTCCACGGTTCTCCGGAAACGTTCGACTACTTTATGTCGCTCCACGACAAAGGCGAAATCCACTGGGACTTCGTTCAGATAGAGATGAACTACATCGACTGGAATCATGCCGATGGCGTTCGCAACACCAACGCCTCCTATCTGTACGCAGAGCTGGACAAGCGGGAGATTCCCATCGTTGTAATGGAACCGCTTCTTGGCGGCCGCCTGGCCAACGTTCCTGCCAATATCGCGGCTCAGCTTAAGGCCCGCGATCCGGAGCACAGCGTTGCTTCCTGGGCGTTCCGCTTTGTTGGAACATATCCGCGAATCCTGTGCATCCTTTCCGGAATGTCTTCCATGGATCCGCTGAAGGAGAATGTGGAAACCTTCGGCAATTTCATCCCCCTCACTGAAGAGGAACTCTCTTTCATGGAGCATCTGGCGGTGGAGATGAAGGAATATCCGCTGGTGAACTGCACCAACTGCAAGTATTGCATGCCCTGCCCGTTCGGAATCGACATTCCAGGCGTGTTCCAGCACTATAACAACAGTGTCACAGAAGGCACTTATGCGCAAAGTAAGGAACAGAAAGGCTACCGTCGTCTCAAGAGAGCGTATCTCACCAGCTACGACAAAGCCATCTCCAGCGTTCGCCAGGCAGATCACTGCATAGGCTGCGGCCAGTGCGTCGAGCATTGCCCCCAGAGCATAAAAATACCGGACGAACTGCTTAGGATCGCCCGGTACGTAGAAGCCCTTAAACAGGATACCCTATAGTTTCACTACCCTGCTTGTGGAAGTTTTTCCGCTGTACGTAACCGCAACGGTGTAAATGCCGGGTGCGCACTTGCTCATGTCCACCTGCGCGGGATTATAAACATCCAGGAACGATTCGTTGTCATAGACGATTGCGCCGGATGTGGTTGAAATCTGTATGCGCGTTTTCCGGGTGTCTTTCGAAGTGATTCGTATGTTGAGATTGTCTTTCACCTGCTTGGGATATGTCTGCGCGGGCGTAGAGGAGTCGTACACAACGTTCTTGAAGCTCAAGTTGGCAGACAGGCCGAAGAAGTCGGAAGCCGTGAGGGTTACAACCGCCTCGCCATAGCCGACTGGGGTAAGCAGCAGCGTACCGCTGGTCACATCGGCCTTGAGAACCTCCGGATTGGAAGAAACCGCGGTTATTGTGGGCGTTTCGCCGTCCGGATCGCTGAATAGGTAGGATACGGAAACGGTTGATGAGGTCATCGACGGGAAGAGCCTGTCGGCAACAGATTCATTTGCCAAGGGGGCGTTGTTCTGCAGGATGGTGTATTCTATCTTTTTGGAGGCCGATGCTCCCGAGGCCGATGTGGCCTTGATGGTGAAGCTGTGCTTGCCGGTGGCCGACTGGGGGCCGCTGATGCTGAGTACTCCGCCGTTGAAACTCACGCCGGTGGGGGCGCTCAGAAGCTCGATGGTAACGGTTTCATCGGCCGTGCAGGTGGCCGAGAGGTTGGCGCGTACGGTTTCGTGAGCATGGATCTCCGCAGGGATGTCGGGGTTAAGCTTGATGGACACGGTAACACCAGGGCCGCTACCGCCATGGTTGAGACCGTATTCTATCGCTCCCAGGGCATCCAGCTTTTTGCCGATGGGCTTGGTTGAGGAGAAATAGTTGGCCGTGGCGCCGCCAATGAGGTATTCCTTGCACATGTCGGCAGTGAAGCCGGGGCCGCCGAAATAGGAAATCAGCAGCGCGGCAACACCGGAAGCGTGAGGGCAGGCCATAGATGTGCCGGCCCACTCTTCTCCGCCGTACCATCCTGTGTTATTGATTACGCTGCCGTAGCCGTCGGCAACGGTTTTCGGAAGGGTGCTCCAGATGCTGTTGCTTTCGGAAGTGCCGTCACCGCCGGGCGCGCCGATGTCCACCCAGCTGCCGTAGTTGGAATAACTTGCCCTGGAGCCTGCGGGGCCGTAGGCGCCCACGGCGATAACGGGCTCATAATTGCAGATGACATCGTAGTCGATTTCCTCGTTGCCGGCGGCAAAGATTACAAGGCCGCCTTTCATGGGAGAGTCCGGGAGCTGGTTGCCGTCATTGTCGCAGCCGGCGTATTTAATGAAATAGTCAATGGCGGCCTTTATGGTGGCGTAATCTTCATCGTAAATGGATTCGCGCTTGTAGCTGGCCAGCTCGGAGGAAGACACCCGTCCGTCGCCGTTTGCATCGGCATAATATCCCCAGCTGTTCTGGGAAATTACGGCGCCGTTGTCGGCACTCCACTTGATTGCCGCATAGGTTGCATCGTCATCGGCAGAATCAGTACCGGAGAAAATGGCTGCGGACTGGAGGCGCACTCCGGGGACGCCGGCAGCATAATCGCCTCCCGCAAGGCCGCACAGGCCCACTCCGTTGTTGTTCACGGCGGCAATTGTGCCGGCT
>JAEEUZ010000139.1 GCA_016290725.1 Bacteroidales bacterium
CATTCTGCACACCAACTCCCAGCAGCAGATGCCCGCCGCTCATATAATCCCCGAAGCCGATTTCGGCCTCGTTCTGCGGGCAGCAGTCTGCCCCGCAGTAATCGTTGATATCCGGGCTGCCTTTGATCACGGCGCCTTCTTCCAGATGCAGCTGAATGTTGCTCCTGAGCCAGATGGACCCGCAAAGATATGTCCCCGCAGGAACGATAACTACGCCGCCTCCCGTCTCTGCTGCCCTGTCAATGGCCGCCTGAATGGCTTCTGTATCCTTGGCCGCACCGTCCCCCACTGCCCCGAACTCCTTCACGGAAACATTCCCCGCAAAGGCTGCGGTGGCCAAAAACAACGCCAGAAATATGTGTATAATTCTCATATTTGCAAATATACAAAAAAAAGCGCGAGACGCATGGAATTGCATTTCTGTGTATTTCGTGGCAGAGATTGAGTCATTTTTTGCCTATTTATTGCCGCGAAACGCATCACAGGCAGGTTTCATGCGTTTCAGCGGAATGCATCAAGCCAGCGCATCAGGCCGGCGCACAAGCCGGCTCTATCGGCATTAATGTCTCTACGGGGCAGCCCGGGATTATTTCAGTTTGCTATTGTAGTGTGGATGGACTTTGCCCTTTATGATATTCTGGAGTTTGCTGGAGAGCATCTTGCGGCGGATGGGGGCGGCGTGGTCCGTGAACAGGTCGCCGTCCAGGTGGGAGAGTTCGTGCTGGATCATGCGGGCGGCGAAGTTGTCGAAGGTTTCGCTCTGAAGCTTGAGATCCTCGTCGTAATACTCCACGGTTATTACCTTGGGACGGGTAACGTCGCAGTAGATGCCGGGGATGGAGAGGCAACCCTCGGAGTAGGTTGTCTGTTCCTTGCTTTCTTCCACGATAACCGGGTTGATGAGGGTGCGGCGGAAGCCCTTCAGATAGTCGTAGGTATCGGCCACAACGTCTCCGTCCACGATTACCACCCTCTGGCTCACGCCAATCTGGGGTGCGGCAAGGCCGCAGCCATCGGCCCGGGTAAGGGTGTCCTTGAGGTCCTGGACCAGGGCCTTGATTTCGGAGGGCTTGCTTAAATCGGCCTCCACGGCCTTTTCCCGGAGAACCGGGGCGCCATACAGGTAAATGGGCTTTATCATCTTCTGCGTTTTTTTGAATGTTGAACGGACAGGGTTTCCGGAACGGCCGATGGGTCCACCTGCAGGGAAGAGCCGGATTCCCGGTCCATGTAGCTCTGCAGGATAATCTGGGCGCTTATTTTGTCCACCGAGGCTTTGTCCCTGCGGTCTTTGGCCTTCATGCCGCCGTCTATCATCACCCTGTGGGCGAGAACGGAGGTGAAGCGCTCGTCTTCAAGGCTCACCGGAATGCCGGGGAATGCTTTTTCCAGAGTGCCGATGAAGCCTTTTACATGGGCCTGCGCCTCCGAGGGGGAGCCGTCCATATTCACCGGAAAACCCACCACAAAGCGTGAGATTGTCTCGGTTTGAGCGTATTTTTGAAGATAATCTATTATCTTTGCAGAGTCTACGGTGTCCAGAGCCGAGGCAAAGACATGAAGAGGGTCGCTCACGGCGAGGCCCGTGCGCTTGATTCCGAAATCTATGCCGATGTATCTGTCCATATTAGACCACAAAGATAACAATTTTATGGCAAACGAAGATAAGAAAGAGCCGGTCAAACGGGTTTACCTCCTGTCTATCAGCGATGCATTCTCGCATGAGCAGATATGGGTGCGGCCTTTCAAACTGCGTCAGGCGATAATCGTGGGGGTGTCGGCCTTCGTGCTTGTGGCGGCCCTGGTGTTCGCGATTGTGGCATACACGCCAATCAGGACTTTTATCCCCGGATATCCGTCGGCCTCCACCAAAAGGCAGGCTGTGCAGAATGCCGTGAGGATAGACTCCCTGGAAAGGGAAATCATCCAATGGCAGCTATATACGGAGAATCTCCGCCGGGTTGTGGCGGGGGAGGAACCGCTTAAAATGGACAGCCTCATCCAGCAGAGGCGCACCCCTCTCAAGGAGGAGGTTGCAATCGACCCTCAGCTGGATTCCATGCTCAAGGCGCGTCTGAACGCATTAGACTACGACGAAGAATGAAACGGATAGCAATTCTTGGCTCCACCGGGTCGATAGGCACCCAGACCCTGGATGTCGTGCGCCAGCATCCGGATCTTTTCAAGGTGCAGATGATATCGGCCAACTCCAGTACGGAACTTCTGGCCGCTCAGGCACGGGAATTCGATGTCCCGGAGGTTGTGGTTTGCCGTGAGGATCTTTATCCGTCGCTCCGGGAGGCCCTTCCGGGAAGGAACGTTCACTGCGGAGTAGAGGCCGCCTGCGGTCTTGTGGGGCAGGCCGATGTAGACATCGTGGTTGCCGCCATGGTTGGCTTCAGCGGGCTCCGTCCCACTCTCGCAGCCCTGGAAGCCGGAAAACGGGTGGCCCTTGCAAACAAGGAAACGCTTGTTGCCGCGGGCCCCATAGTTATGGCTACTGCCCGGCGCTTTAATGCCGATATCCTTCCCGTGGATTCGGAACATTCTGCCATCTTCCAGTGCCTGCAGGCAGCGGGCGGAAACGAGGTGGCCCGGATTCATCTCACCGCTTCCGGCGGCCCTTTCCGCACTCTTCCCCGCGAAGTGATAGCTGGCCTTGGCAAAGACGCCGCCCTGAAGCATCCCAACTGGGATATGGGCGCGAAGATAACCATCGACTCGGCCACGATGATGAATAAGGGCTTCGAGGTGATAGAGGCCAAATGGCTCTTCGGAGTTGACGTTTCCCGCATCCACGTGGTGGTGCATCCGGAATCCGTGATTCACTCGATGGTGGAGTTTGCCGATGGCGCCGTCCTGGCGCAGCTCGGCTGCCCGGACATGCGGGAACCCATCCAGTACGCGATGTCTTATCCCTCAAGGCTTTCGCTCAGCAACAAGAAACTGGACTTCGCTGCCCTCTCCGGCCTTAGTTTCTTTGAGCCGGACATGGAGAAATTCCCCTGCCTTGGGCTCGCATTCGATGCCATTGAAAGGGGAGGGAATGCCCCATGTGCGCTTAATGCGGCAAACGAAGCGGCCGTTGCGGCATACCTTCACGACCGGATTGGTTTTTACGACATTTCATCCATAGTTGAAAGAGTGGTCTCAGGCGTGAATTTTGCAGCAACGCCCACGCTCGACGACATCTTCGCCACCCACGAAGAGTCGTACCGGCGAGCCTGTGAAATGCTATGACTGTCCTGATTAAAGCCCTGCAGGTGATACTTGCCCTTTCCGTTCTCATCCTTATACATGAGGCGGGGCATTTCTTTTGGGCCAAGCTGTTCAAAATCAGGGTAGATAAGTTCTTCCTCTTCTTCGATATCGGCGGTTTTAAGCTATTCTCCACGAAGCAGAAATGGTTTGTGAAGCTCTTCCCCAAGGCGGCTTCCTGGGAAACTGAATACGGCATTGGCTGGCTTCCCCTTGGCGGCTACTGCAAGATAGCCGGGATGATAGACGAATCCCTGGACACAAAGCAGCTGAGCGGGGAACCCAAGAGCTGGGAATTCCGTTCCAAGCCGGCCTGGAAGAGGTTTCTGGTGATGGGTGGCGGCGTTCTGAACAACTTCCTCTTCGCCATCCTTCTGTTTATCCTGATGCTGGACATCTGGGGAAACGCATATATCCGGAACGACGAATCAACTCCCATCTACGTGAACGAGCTGGCCCGCGAAATGGGTTTCCGCTCCGGCGATGTGATTTTGAAGTTCGACGATTATGTGCCGGAAGACTTCTCCATGCTCCAGGCGGATCTTGCCCGCCGCGACGTTCGCAAAGCGGAGGTTCTCAGAGGGGCGGATACCGTGTCAATCTACATCGACCAGTCCAAAATCGGTGCGGTGCTCCAGTCTCCCGGCATGTTCGACCTTGCCCTTCCTTTCGTGGTGGATTCCGTAACCTTGGATTCTCCAAATGCCGATATTCTCCTTCGCGGAGATAGGATCACGACCATCGATTCAGTGGAGGTGGCATATCTTCAGGATGCGCGGCCGCTTCTGGAGAAATATGCCGGGAAGGAGGTTGTGTGCCGTGTAGTACGTGACAGCGCCGCGATGTCCATTCCTCTCAAGGTGGACAGCCTGGGTCGTGTGGGCGTGATTGTCCAGTACCCGGGATACGAGTTCCGGAACTATGGCTTCTGGGAAGCAATCCCGGAAGGCTGCAAGGAAGCGTGGAGCACGGTGGACGGCTATGTTCGGGACCTTCGGCTGGTATTCACTCCCAGGACGGAGGCATACAAGTCGGTTGGCAGTTTCATCGCCATCGGCCAGGTGTTTCCCGCCCGCTGGAACTGGTATCAGTTCCTCTACATCATGGCCCTGCTGTCAATTATGCTGGGCGTGATGAATCTCATCCCCATACCTGCCCTGGACGGCGGCCACATGGTGTTCTGCCTGTATGAGATGATAACCCGGCGGAAGCCGTCGGACCGCTTCATCCTGGTTGCCCAGCTGATAGGAATGATGCTTCTGGTGGCCCTTATGATCCTGGCTTTTGGAAACGATATAACAAGACTTTTGCGATAATATGAGACGTTTTATCACACTTATGGCCTGCGCCCTTGCCATTGCCTTCTGCGCTAGTTCATGCAAGAACGCTCCACGCGGCAAACTGCTCCCCAACGTGAGCGGAAAGGCCGGGGAGATTATCCTCGTAATCGACAGGGATAAATGGGAGGGCAATCTGGGATCGGCCTTCAGGGAGATCCTCAGCGGAGACACCCCGTATCTGGCACAGAGGGAGCCACTCTTTACCCTTGCGAACGTGCCTCCGGGAAACTTCAACAACATGTTCAAGATGCACCGTAACATAATCATCCTGAACATCAACCCGCAGAATCAGACCACCGGAATAGTGTACCGCAAGGACGAATGGGCCAAGCCCCAGTCGGTTGCCCAGCTGGACGCATGGGACGAAGCTGGTGCGCTGGAAATACTGGCCTCTGACGGCGCCACCCTGGCGGAATTCTTCGAGCAGGCTGAACGCGACAGGATCATCGCCAACTGCATCCTGTACGAGGAAGTGCCACTTCGCGAACCTGTTAAAAAGATAAGCGGCGGCTTCCTGCATTTCCCTTCTGGATACAAGCTGCGCAAAATCACCGACACCTTTGCCTGGATTGCCGATGAAAAGCAGTACACCAACCAGACGGTACTCGTGTACAGCTATCCTGCCGACGGGGCCGATGTCTTCGACCTAAGCCGAATGATTTCCATGCGCAACGAAGTGATGAAGGCGAACGTTCCCGGCATGTTCGACGGAACGTACATGACCACCTCCACGGCAATCTCTCCCACCACCCGTCCTCTTCGCTACCGTGGCAGGGACTTCATGGAAACCCGCGGCTTCTGGGAAGTGGAGGGCGATTTCATGGGCGGCCCGTTCGTGAGCCACTCTTTCTATTCCCCTGACGGGAAGTCGATTATTGTACTGGAGGCCTTTGTATACGCTCCCAAGTACGACAAACGCCAGTATCTTCGCCAGGTGGAATCCATACTATATTCCTTTGAGTGGGAAAATAATTAAAAATAATTTTGCAAGGATAAAAAATATTTGTACCTTTGCAGTCCCAATTAGGCGAACTGCCTTTTTGAGGCCACAGATGGTGGGTTCGTATAACGGTTAGTACTCGGGATTTTCATTCCCGCAATAGGAGTTCGATTCTCCTACCCACTACCAAAAAAATAAAAAAAAATAAAATAATGGCAAACACTAAATCTGCTCAGAAGGCCGCTCGGCAGAACGAGAGGCACAGACTGCATAACAAGTATTATGCAAAGACCACGAGGAACGCTATCCGCGACCTCC
>JAEEUZ010000140.1 GCA_016290725.1 Bacteroidales bacterium
CGGTGAGGATCCACCTCTTCCCATTCCGAACAGAGAAGTTAAGCTCACCATCGCCGATGGTACTGACCCACCAGTTGGGAGAGTAGGTAGCTGCCGTTCTTCGAGTCCCGGACATCAGAAATGATGCCCGGGACTTTTGTTATGCTTTTGTTTTGTTGCTTTCGGCCACATTATTTATGTCCAGCATAGACAAAAACAATTCGGCATCCGGGGCATTTGCGTCTTTTATTTGCTTCCTGAAACGGGAACGTTGCATTCTAAGGCTGTCGATAGATACGCTTTTTGTGATCAGTTGAATCGTTTCGTATGGCAATCCGGCAAAGAATAGTGCGATAATCTTTCTCTTCTCCTTGTCAATCCTAGGCACTTGCTCTCCAAGTTTTCTCATTATGCCGTCAGCATACATATCCAAGTCATGCCCGAGCGTAAAATGCAATTCGCTATGTATTAATCAATTGTGAAAACTGGGTGTGGCAAAGCGCCACACCCAGTTTTCATAAGTCGCTGTGCGTCAGCCTATTCCACTTTACGCACTTCGCTGTCTTAAAATTTAGAAACTAAGCGCAAGTCCTACGCCATTTGCTGTGGGGCCAACCGTAACGGAGGAACTGTAAGGCTTGGGGCTGAATCGTTGGGCATAGTCATCAATCATCGCGTCAAGTTCGCGGCGACCCTTGATCCAGAGAGGTATTCCCGCTCCAAGACTTCCGGCCAGTGCCGCTCCGCCAATCAAGGCGCCGCCTTGGACTTTGTGGTCCAGGGAATAGATGATGAATGCCCCGCTGGCGGGCGCCACAAGCGTGGTCAGGAACAATCCCCAATTCTTGCTGGACTTTGCCTTGCGGTAACGACTGCCATAGAGTGAGAGCCCTACGGCGTCACTGAAGGGCCTCCATGTATAAGTGTTGCGGTCGATTGTGATAGTACGGCCATCTGCAGTGATAAAGACATTATCTTTGTCCTGCTGTTGAAGCCAACCGTTGTCGGTGTTTTGAGCATTCGCGCCAAACCCGAGCGTGAATAGAGCAAAAAGCAAAACGAATCTCTTCATAATTATTTTCTTTTGTTTCATTTTACTGCAAAAACTAAGCCGTGTGGCGCCACCACTTTACGTACCGAGATGTCTCAAAAAATGATTATCTTTGTAAACTCATATGAAAGAAGTGGTAGACAATAAGACGCTGTGGAACGAGGCGGCCCGGGTGGGAATGGTCTTCGGGCTGTTTTCATCGGCATGTCTGGGCCTTAAGGAGGCAAGTGCGCTCACGGGGTCTACATTCGTGGTAACGGCGGCGGCAATCATTCTGTGGGCCGTGGAGTTCTTCGGGTGTATCCTTCTGATGAAGAAGTACATGCTGGACGAGATTCAGAAGCATAAAGGAATGCAGCAGGTGGAGTTGTACAAGTTCGGAAAGAGGGTGGCGCTGCTGTCGGGTTTCATCCTGGCGGTCGTGGATGCCCTTATCGTGAGCTTCATTCCGGACGATACTCTTGCTGCAACGCTTAACGAGACAGTTGCGGCCATGCCGGCGGGGATGCAGGCAAATGCGGAGGAAAGCATGGCGCTGATGATGGACAAATTCCCGCTGTTTACATTCCTTGGCCAGTGGCTGTACTGTTTCCTCTACGGAACGGTGCTGTCGGCAATCATGAGCCGCTATACGTTCATGTACAACGTTTTCAACCGCCAGGGCGGTATCGGCACGGATAATCCCTTTACTCCCGACGACCAGCCTCAGGAGGATGATGAACCCGAAGATCAAGATCAACAGTAGTATGGACCTTTCCATTGTTATTCCCCTGTTCAACGAAGCGGAGTCTCTTCCGGAGCTCACCGCATGGATAGACAAGGTGATGAAGGAGAATTCCTTCTCCTACGAACTCCTTTTCATCGACGATGGCTCCACCGACGACTCCTGGGGCGTCATCGGCTCCCTGAAGGCCGATTATCCCGCGATCCAGGGCATCCGCTTCCGTCGCAATTACGGCAAATCGGCGGCCCTGTACGAGGGTTTTGCCGCCTGCAAGGGAGAACTCGTGGCCACGATGGACGCGGATTTGCAGGACTCCCCGGAAGAGCTTCCGGAGATGATGCGGATGGTCCGAGAGGAAGGCTACGACCTGGTTTCCGGCTGGAAGAAAAAGCGTAAGGATAACGCCATTACAAAGAACCTCCCGTCGAAACTGTACAACTGGACGGCCCGCCGCGTCACCGGCATCAAGCTGCACGATATGAACTGCGGCATCAAGGTTTATAGGGCCGATGTCGTTAAGAACATCGAGGTCTACAGCGACATGCACCGCTATATCCCGTACCTCGCCAAGAACGCCGGCTTCACCAAAATCGGCGAAAAACCCGTGCATCACCAGAAACGCAAATACGGAAAAACAAAGTTCGGCGCCAGCCGTTTTGTCAACGGCTTCCTGGACCTTATGACCCTGTGGTTCCTTGCCAAATTCGGCAAGAAACCCATGCATTTCTTCGGCACCAGCGGCATCCTGATGTTCCTCGTGGGCTTTGTGATAACCGTCTGGATCATAGTGAGAAAGCTCGTGTGCCAGGCCCAAGGCCTCCGCTTCCGCGCCGTCACGGACCAGCCCCTTTTCTACCTCGCCCTCGTCGCCCTTGTGCTCGGCGTCATCCTCTTCCTCGCCGGCTTCATCGGCGAAATGGTCTCCCGCTCATCGGCCAACCGCAACGACTACCAGATAAGCGAAAGAATATGAAAAAGTTAGTAAGTATAGCGGCGCTCATTATGCTGTCTTTAGCATTGAACGCTCAGGAATATGAACAATCCATCCGCAAGTGGTCCGACGGCCCGATTACCTGGGACAACTTCGTCGAATCCAGCAATAATTACAATGTGCCTTCATTTATCGCTTATGGATGGAGAGGGGAGAACAAGACTTTCAAGAAAGGGAATCTGCGCATAAAGTATTATGATTATTATACTTCGATGAGTTCCGTGGAGTCCTGGGTGGATCCATATCACAAATCCCCTTCGGTCCTTCTGTACAACCAGACGGTTTTTGATTATGCGGAGGTTTGCAGAAGGCAGCTGATGAACGAATGGCATAATAACACGAACGGATACAGCTTCAAGGAACTGTCCAACTATTATTTCCAGAAAGCCGAACGATACGAATCCGAAATGGCCCGCCAGTGTGACTACGGAAGGGATTCCTCGATGGTGAGGTTCTATTCTCAACAGGTCTCGCCCCTCCTGGAGACGACGGATCAGGATTACTTCTCGTCATACAAGATTAAAAGAGGTAAAATCGGTTTTGGTTTTCATATAGGCTATGGAAATGAATTCCTATTCGGGGACGCCACTTCGTATTTCAACCCCAAACACGGCTTAAAAGGCGGTCTTGACTACTATTATAAACGCATATTTGGGTATCTGGATGGCATGATGGGGTCCGGAGGAGATACGCCTCAGGATTTCTACAACAATGGATATCTGTGGGAAAAAGGACGGCACCAGAGTGCCGGAGTGTTTGAACTCGGCCTTGGCTTCGAAGCCATCGACACTGACTGGTTCAGGCTCGCTCCATTTGCCGGAATCGGAGTTGGCTTTTATGATGTAAATGCAAAGAAAGGTGAAGATCTATCCTCCGCCGAGAGCGAAGTGAGCGGTTTCCGCCTTCAGGCCGGAATTGCGACGGACATCAAGTTGCTGCGCGATTACGAAGATATGTACAATCAGTATGGAGAACATACCATACGTCTGACCGCCTATGCTGCCAGAACCAATATGCGAATCCCTGGCCCTACCTGGTCGGTCAACTTCGGCGTAATGTATAATACGATCGGCTGGTTTACTCCGCGATTCTGATAACGGTTCCCTCAGGAGCATTACGAGACTGTTTTTGACACCGGGTTCGTTGGGCCCGGTGTTCTATTTTTCACGAAAAATCGTTATATTTGCAGGCTATTCACTGATGCAGTGAAAGACTTGGTATGTAATAACTCATCAAAAGAAAAGACAAGGTATGATTAACGTAAAGTTTCCCGACGGAAGTGTCCGGCAGTACGAGTCCGGCATAACCGGCTATGACATTGCAATGTCCATCAGCCCCCGCCTTGCAGCGGACGTGCTGGCAGTTTCTATCAAGCGCCCGAATGAGCCCGAGACATCCAGGGGAACTACAATAGACGCAATGCGTCCCATAACGGAAGACGTTGAAATCCGCCTTCTCAAGTGGGAAGACGACGAAGCCAAGAAAGTGTTCTGGCACTCATCGTCCCACCTTATGGCAGAGGCCCTCGAGGCCCTGTTCCCCGGCGTGAAATTCGGCATCGGCCCGGCTATCGAGAATGGTTTTTACTATGATGTCGATATGAACGGCCGCACCCTCACGGACGCTGATTTCAAGGCAATCGAGAACAAGATGCTGGAACTTGCCCGCGGCAAGGAGGACTTCAAGCGCATCGAGGTCTCCAAGGCCGATGCGATGAAATACTTCACCGAAAAAGGGGACCAGTACAAGCAGGAGCTCATCTCCGAACTTGAAGACGGAACCATCACATACTACACCAACGGCCATTTCACCGACCTTTGCCGCGGACCTCACCTGCGCAACACTGAGGTTATCAAGGCCGTGAAGGTGCTTTCCCTGGCCGGTGCATACTGGAGGGGCGATGAAACCCGCCAGCAGCTCACCCGAATCTACGGCATCACCTTCCCCAAGGCCAGCATGCTCACAGAGTATCTGCAGGTCCTGGAAGAGGCAAAGAAGAGGGATCACCGCAAGATCGGCAAGGAAATGGAGCTGTTCACCTTCTCCCAGAGGGTGGGAGCGGGCCTGCCCCTGTGGCTGCCCCGCGGCGCTGCCCTTCGCAACACCCTGGAGAACTTCCTGCGTAAGAAACAGGCCGAATACGGCTACCTGCAGGTGGTTACCCCGCACATCGGCGGAAAGGAACTGTACGTAACCTCCGGCCACTATGCAAAATACGGCAAGGATTCGTTCCAGCCTATCCATACCCCGCAGGAAGGGGAGGAGTATCTGCTCAAACCCATGAACTGCCCCCACCACTGCGAAATCTACCGCAGCTCGCCCCGCAGCTACCGCGACCTGCCTCTGCGTCTGGCGGAGTTCGGCACCGTGTACCGCTACGAGCAAAGCGGTGAGCTTCACGGCCTCACCCGCGTGCGCAGCTTCACCCAGGACGACGCCCACCTCTTCTGCCGCCAGGACCAGCTGCAGGAGGAGTTCGAGAAGGTCATCGACCTTATCCTCTACGTCTTCAAGACCCTGCACTTCGACAAGTTCACGGCCCAGGTGAGCCTCCGCGACCCCAAGAACCCTCAGAAGTACATCGGCTCGGATGAAAACTGGAACAAGGCGGAGCAGGGCATTATCGACGCGGCCAAGAAGAAGGGCCTGCCCTATGTTGTGGAAACCGGCGAGGCCGCATTCTACGGCCCCAAGCTGGACTTCATGGTGAAAGACGCCATCGGCCGCAGCTGGCAGCTGGGTACGATCCAGGTGGATTACAACCTGCCGGAGCGCTTCGAACTGGAGTATGTGGATAGCGACGGCTCCCGCAAGCGCCCGGTGATGATCCACCGTGCACCCTTCGGCTCACTGGAGCGGTTCGTGGCCGTTTTGCTTGAGCACACCGCCGGTCATCTGCCCCTGTGGCTGCACCCGGACCAGGTAAAAGTGCTCCCCGTGAGCGAAAAATATGCAGATTATGCGAAACAAGTTGTAAATCTGCTAAATAATTCCGAAATTCGCGCCTCCATTGACGA
>JAEEUZ010000141.1 GCA_016290725.1 Bacteroidales bacterium
CCAGATAATCTGCGTATCGGTTTCCCTGCAATCGAACTCCGTATGTACGCCTGTCCAGGCTTTGGAGAAGTTGAACTCGTAGGGTTTGCCTTCATACCAGAAGGCCGACAAGAGCTTCCGCGGAAGTGCCAGATGGCCGATTTTGGGCCGGCCGCCGCCTATGTCGAAAACGCTGTCGGAAAGTTTCCTGCCGGTAATTTCGCTGGTGAGATTGTTGGACGAAAGCCATACCCAGGGAGAGGTGAAGTCCCTGCCCCAGTTTTTGTCGGCATAGCCGTAACAGTCTTCTGGGCGCACGAGGAAGCGCCGTCCGTTCCAGAACACTTCTCCTTCGAACTCCGACTTCATCCCTTCGGCATGCCAGAACATTTCGAAGGCTTCGGCGTGGCGGAAGACCTCATCGGCCCCGAATCCCACGTTGAAGGCGGTTATCTTGCGGATACGGAGGTTCCAGGACATTTCGCCGTCAGCACACATCCATTCTGGGTGCTGCGCGGCGCCATCCACCTTCACATGACCGCGGGTGCAGTCCTCGGTGAGATAGCAGTCGCTGGCCTCCACGCTGAAAGGGACACCCCAGTCCACCTTGATCTTTTTCCAGCCCCAGAAACGGTGTAGCTGCGCCGCTCCTTCGCCCCATGAGCCGGCCTTGACCATCAGGTACGAGGGTTTCTGGGGCTTGCCCGGAATCTGGCCGAAGACGGGTTCATCGGCCCCGAGGGCGGGATTGCAGAGGAAAAACTCGATGAAGAACGGCCTGGCGGCTCCGGTTTCGGCGTCATACCCCGTGAAGGAGTGCCACCACCAGTCGTAGCCCTGGCGAGCCTGCGCCCCGAAAAGCTGGCAGGCGTCTCGGGCGATATCGCTCACGTTGAAACCTTTCTTTTGTGTTTTCATATATGTGGTTTAGTGGCAGCAAATATAGCTAAAAATGTCTATATTTGCATAGCAAAAACACAAGTATGAGCAAAGGGTTCCGGGCTTTTCTGATGGCTGTGGCGCTTGTCGCGGCGGCGTTTTCATGCAAGAAGCAGGAGCCCGTCATCGGCCCAGGTCACGAGGTGCCGGATCCCGGTCCGGTGGTAAATCCTTCGAAGCCGGGGGAGTATCTTCTTCCGCTCATCGAAACCACGGACATGCACGGATATATCGTGAGCACAGACGGAAACGGCGACGTGCATTACAGGCTTGCCTATATTGCCGACAAGGCCGATGACATCCGCGGCCACGGGGCCCAGCGTCAAACCGACCGTCTGCTGCTTCTGGACGGGGGAGACCTGTATCAGGGGGCAAGCGTATCCAATCTCCTTTCCGGCTGGCCTGTATACGTTGCCATGGACAAGATGGGATATGACGCGGTGGCCCTTGGCAATCACGAGTTCGACTGGGGATTCGAGAGTATCGTGGATGAGGATGGAACCCTTCCGGATTATCAGTGGAAAGGGCAGGATTATGTGAACGAAGTGCCGGTGCTTTGCGCGAACCTGTACCGGGACGGGGCCAGGGTATCTTCCACGCGCGATTATGTTATAGTAGAGAAAACGGCAGTTGGCGATGGCGGCAGCACCGTTCCCGTGAAGATCGGCATCGTGGGTTTTGCTCCGGATTACTCCGGCAGTATCATGTCCACCCAGTTCTCCGGCAAAGGATACTCCATAAACGCGGATTACTCCATCGCAAACAGGATTGCGGCCGATCTGGAAACGAACCAGGGCTGCGACGCAACCATCCTCCTGGTTCACGGCGAGGCTCCCGGCGCCGCGGAGCGCCTGGGCACGGGCTCCCCGTTTGACCTTGTCCTCGGCGGGCATTCCCACGTGACCAGCATGTCCACCACCGGCTGGGGGCTTCCGTATTTGCAGGGCGGGAGGTACTGCGAACACTATGGATATGCGGTTCTCGCTTTCACTCTTGATGGCGAAGGCAACGTTTCCTTCAAGAATGTGCTGAAGTACTCCACCCCTTCCGTGAATTCTTCCCGCGACCTCCACGACCGCCCCGGGCAGAATGCCGACGACCTCTCGGACGAAATCCTGGAGGTGTCCGATGCCGCCCTGGAGGCTATCTCCCAGCAGCAGAACGAAGTGATAGGCTACATCACTAAAGGAGCCACCTCAAGCTATATCAGCGGAAGCGGCGAACGCGCCGCGGCCATATCGAACTGGATGTGCGATATCACCCGCGCCATCGGAGAGGCCGATGTGGCCTTTGTCAACAGCGGCGGCATCCGCACCACCTTCCCCCTCAGCCAGAGCCGGCGCGATATCACCGCGGCTAACGTCTACGAGATGTTCCCGTTCGGCAACAAGGTGTATGTCTACAGGATCACCTATTCGGATCTTCTTCGCGTATTCGAGTTCTCCATGACCAGTGGGGGAGAGGGCCTGTTCTCCAGGATGACCGGCATCGACTGTTACTATTCCAGGGAGGATCATGGCTCTTACTACACATACTCCGTTCATTCCCTGCGCACTTCAGGCGGCACGGTGATATATCAGGGCGGCTCCTGGACGGGAGACTGGGCTTCCCGGGAGGTAATCCTTGCCGTGAGCGAGTATCTTGCCACCAGCGAGAGAACGGACTATTACACCGGCCTGGCCAATCCCCTCATCGGGTGGAATTCCTCGGAGCGCCTCATTTCCAGCGACATGGTGGACAACGAGAACGCCGTGCGCGTGCTCCGTGCCGAAGCGGCGGCCTCCGGAGGGCACCTGTACATCGACACGTCGCCCCACTTCATCCTGTATGATTAGTAGTTGTACGGATGCTATAAAAAGATTATATTTGCAGTTACGGACTACCTGAACTAACTTATAACCATAATGCTGCAGAGTTCGGCAACGGCAACCGCCTGCGCACTTTCATGGCCAAAATGACCTCCAACTATTTCACCTGCATCCTAACCGGCGTGGTGGAATGGAGGCCAAGGTGGTCTAGAGCCCCCAGTCGGATGCCCTGAAGGTGTTTTTCGGGGCGTTGGGAACGTTGGGGAAGTAGGTTACACCCGTGATTGCTTCAAGGTCCGCCACAGACATCAGTTCGGTGGCGGATACTTTTTGGCGCACGTTCACGTGGGAACGGACGAATGCCACGCATTGCAGTTCAGAGGCGCTGCAACTTGCCACGCTCTTGCCGCTGCTTCCGGACTTTGTGCGGAGAAGCACATAGTAGAACATCGTGGGCATATGGATGTCGTCACGGCCGCCGAAGCTGATGGTCGAAGGGTTCTGCGTTTCCCCGTATGCATCCGTGTATTTGTCGAAATAGCAGCCCAGCACCTCATAGAGGGTATCGGCACACACCTGGGTGTCCACGAAGTCTTCCAGCACGTTCCAACGGCCGCCGCCGGTGTTGAAGTTGGCGGAAAGCTGAGGGGCGATGTTGGTGTAGTAGAATACCTGGCGGTTGGTGGCCGATGAGCATGTGCGCTCCGCGCTTCCCAGCATGTGGCCCTTGTTGCAGCCGCCGCCGGTGCTCTTGGAGTTGTACTGGATGTCCGCGGGAATGTCCGGGTCCTTGCCGTAGGCGTCTGTGCGGCCTGCGCTGCCAGTGTACATGCTATGGCGTGGTGCGGCCACCCACACGGGGCAGTGATGGGTTGCGCTGTAGCACACGGTATAGTTACGGGCGAGCTTGTTGCCGGGCCCCTTCACATCGGGGCTGATGTGCCATGCGTAATACTGGGTGTTGTCCGTGCTGTTTATCATGTACTGCCCGGACTTGGATATGCTCATCACGGGGAGTTCCGCCCAGCCGGGCTGGCTGCCCGAATACACCTGCGGAACATCCGGCTGTGTCTGGGTTGTGAAACTCTTTGTTGTGCCCTTGAACTCCTTGATCAGATCCCCGTCCTGGAGTTGCACGTACGCGCAGTAATAATAGGTAACGCCGCCGTCAAGGGCGTCCAGGGTTATGGAGAATGCGCCTGAAGTGCCAGTGGCTCCGGGAGTGGGGAGCTCCGCCTGCCAGGTTTCTTCCAGGTCTTCCGCGCTGGTTCCCAGCAGGAAGCCCGTCTCACGCACCACGGCATTTGCGCCGTTCCAGCTGCCGCTTATCTTTGCCGATGTGATGGCAATGTCCGATGCGGCTCCGGTGGTTACCGTAGCCGTGAGTTCCTTGGTTACACCCTCGCCGGGATCATCCGGGATATGGCCGTATTCGTAGTCAGGAATTGTCTGGTCCGTTTCTCCGGGATAGCAGGAGACGGCCAGCACTAATAGCGGAAGCAGGAATAAACGCTTCATTATACTGTACTTTGGTTATTGTTCTTCTGTAATTGGAGGAAGTTCCCTCTTGGTGGGAGCAACCCCGTGCTGAACCACCTCGTGGGCTGCCTTGAGCACGCTCTGCTTTCCGGTGGTGAGCCGTTCTGTGTTCTTCCTGAAGCCCTCGAGCACGTCTTCCAAGTCCTTCTGCAGTTTGGCATTGTCGTCGAAGAAAAGGGCGATGCGGTCTATCATCTTCTGGGCATCGTCCACGATCTCCTGCATGTTGTCCATCTGCTCTTTCTGCACCCAGGCGCTGCGGATCAGACGCAGGAAGGGGATCAGGGTTTCTTCTGTGGTTATGAGTACGTTCTGGGCAAACGCCTTGGCGAAAATGTCCTTGTCCTCCTGCTTTGCCAGCTGGTAGGCCCCGTAGTTGGGGATGAACATGATTACGTAGTCCAGTGTCTTCCGGCCTTGGACGAACTTCTGGTATTCCTTGCCGGTGAGTTCCTTCACGTGGCTCAGCACCGATTCAAGGTTGCGCGCGGCGGCATCGGCCTTTTCCTCCTCCGTAGTGGCATCGAAATAATCTGCCAGGGCGCTAAGGCTCACCTTCGAGTCAATGAGGATATCCGTGTTGTCCGGGAAATGGAGGGCGAAGTCCGGGCGCATGCGGCGCTGGGTTTCCTCGTTCACGATTATGTTGCCCTTGCGGTCCCGGAGGTAGAATTCGGCGTCGTAGTCCTTGCCCAGGCGCAGGCCCTCCGCCTTGAGGATGTTCTCCAGGATGGTCTCCCCGAAAATGCCCTGCATCTTGTTCTTGCCCTTCAGCGCGCTGGCGAGGTTATCGGCCTTTGTGCCGATGGAGTCTGTCTGCTCACGCAGGTTCCGCACCGTCTCGTCGAATTTAGTCTTGATTGCCGATGACTCCTCCGCGTGCGCCTTCTTCTGCGCGTCGAAGGCCTCCCTCATATCCTTGATGTCCTTGTTCAGGCCGCCGGTGAGGGCCTTGATTGTTTCCTCCGCCTCTTTCTTAAGGGATTCCTCGCGCTCCTTCAGGGCCTTCTCGCTCTCCAGTTTCAGTTCGTTCTTAACAGCGTCGATCACCTTTGACTGGTTGTCCTTGAGGTCCTGGACCGACTGAAGACGCAAAGCTTCCGAAACCTTTGCCTGCGCCTCGGCGGAAGCTAACTTTTCACGATACTTCGACCTCACAAGAAGTGCGGCAACCGTTCCCGCAAGCACGGCCACGATTGCCACGATAAGGAGTATGATGTCCAAAACACTCATTTGTGGAGATGGGCGGACTCGAACCGCCGTCCAAACGTCGCACCAGGCGGCTTTCTTCACGCTTATCCTTCCTTTGATTGTGGGGATCGGGCTGCCGGAAGGCGGGCAATCCCTCACCTTATCCTCTTTTTTCTTAGCCGCGGCTTGGAGGCAGTGCCGCAGAGCGTCCCGTTTGCTTGATACCCCTGGGCCGGAACATAAC
>JAEEUZ010000142.1 GCA_016290725.1 Bacteroidales bacterium
AACCGAAGAGGAATTCCATTTCTGAGGTTTACACCCAGATCAAGAAAGACCTCAAGGATGCAGAAGGCCTCATGAGCGCAGACTATACCCGCTCCGGTGTTGCAGACAAGAAGGCAGTTGCCTCTCTCCCTGCAATCCAGGCTCTCATGGCCCGCGTATGCCTCTACAATCAGGAATGGCAGGAGGCAGCCAACTATGCCACTAAGGTTATCACTAATCCCGCCTTCAAGCTCTGGACCGCCAAGGAATATCCCGAGGTATGGGGCAAAGAAGTTGGTGGAAGCGAAGTTATCTTCGAGGTATACGGCAAGAGCTCCAACGACTACGACGAGTACTGGGAGGGTCCTTCCCACATGACCAACCCGCTTGGTTATGCAGACTGCGCCGCAGCACCTGCCCTGATTAGCATTTTCGATGATCCCGCAGATGTCCGTGGTTCCCAGGGTGTCCGTGGCACTGACGACGGCAAAGTCCTGTTCTGCACAGATAAGGACAACGCTTCCGGCGGCCAGCTGTGGACTATGAAATACTACGGCAAGGGCGAAGGCGACGCCACTTCCACTCCGGATGTGAACAACGTCATCGTTCTCCGCCTCTCCGAGATGTATCTTATCCGCGCAGAAGCTATCGTGAACGGTGCTTCCATTTCCGGTACTAACGCAGAGAAAGACCTGAACGCCATCCGCGCCAACCGTGGTGTTGCTCCTCTTACTTCTGCAGGTGCAGCCGACGTTGCTCTTGAGCGCCGCAAGGAACTCAACTTCGAAGGCCACTACTGGTTCGACCTCTGGCGTACCGCCAACGGTAAGATCACCTATGTAGACTCCCGTCGCAAAGAAAACATCGACGCGACCTCCAAGTTCTGGGCACTGCCTATTCCCAAGCGCGAATACACAGTGAACGCGAACCTCACTCACAATCCTGGTTTTGAAGACTAAAGGAGGATAAGGAATATGAAAAAATATATTTTAATACTTGCCACACTTGCTCTTGCAGCAGTGTCCTGCGACAAGAACGAGAGTCCGGTTTTTGACGATGCCGATGCCTTCGTTGCCTTTGATAAAGGTGCCGTGAGCGTTAGCGAAATCGCAGGAACCGTAAAGATTCCCGTAACGCTTGTTTCCCTTGCGGGTGTGGAAACCACAATTTCCTACGAGGCAGTTGACGGCACCGCAAAGGCTGGTACCAACTATACCCTTGCCGATGGCGCCGCTACCCTCACCTTTACAAAGGAAGCACCCTCTCAGACTATCACTGTGAATATTCTTGACCCTGATGTGGTTTACGATGGCGATGGAAACCGCACTGGCGGAAAATACACCGGCGACCTCAAGTTCACCATCAAGTTCAAGAGCACCGGCGATGTTGATGCCGGCCGTGAAAGTTCCTGCGTAATTACTATTGAAGATGTTGACCACCCGCTGAGCAATATCCTTGGCAGTTGGACGTTCAATGCTCTCAACAGTAGCTTTGCCGCCACTTCCTGGGCAAATGAGCTCGCTAAGGATGAAACCGACGACCATAAGGTTTGGTTCTACAACCTTGTCGGCCTCAATTCCGGTTGGGCTGGTTGGGATATCAGCTACTATGGAAATGTATCTGACGACCTCAAAACGATTACCATTCCTCTTGGACAGGAATCTGAGTATAAGCATAGCGGAACAACTCCCGTTGTCCTGTGCTCTGTAGACCATGCTAAGCAGAATATCTACGATTCCGGTAATATCTATGCCACTATTGTTTACGATGCGGCAGGTAATGTCACCGGTCTCACCTTCGACCTTGACCAGACGGATGCAGGTGCCGATGCCGGTATTTGCGCTTATATCCCTGGCTCGGGTATCCCTGGCGGTGGCTGGGTATATGGACCTATGACTGCCACTAAAGACTAAAAATTGACGCGTTATGAAAAAAGTTTTTTATAGCATATTCGCAGCAGTTTTAGCTGTGGCTTGTACTACTTTTGAAGTAGAAGAGCCGTTGCAGATCGTGAATGTGGACAAACCCGTCATCTCTGATGTAGTTGTGGGCGAAACCACTCTCTCTGCAAAGCTTACTCCGAAAGAGGGAACATCCTTCTACTCTTATGCTGTTATTGCCGGCGCAGCCGCAGAACTGGATCCTACAACCCTGTTCAAACTTGGTTACAAGAGCAAGGCAGTAGCCTCTGGCACTGTGGACGCAACTAAGAAGGCAGACTTCACCATTGAGGCAGGTTCTGCTGAAAAACCCCTTTCCCGCGATGCCGACTATACGATTTATGCCGTAGCAGCCAGCACCCAGGGTACGGTTGGTGAGATTGAATACAAAACCGTTCATACCGGAGACTCCGAGGTTCCTAAGGCAACCGGCTTCTCCGCAAAGGGAAATGTAATCACTCTCAAATTCTCCGAAGCGGTCTCTATTGATGAATCTAAGGCTCTTGTTGCCAAATACTATGCAGAGAACCTCGTTGCAATGAACTCAGACAAGACCGCCCTCGCCTCTGACGGACTCGTGGGAGATGCAAAGGCTGTTGCTAAACTTGCAGCTGACGGAAAATCCGTAGATTTCACGGTTACCCTTCCTGATGACAAACCCCTTCCTGCCGGAGCAATCTACACGGTAAGCTATCCCGCAAGCACATTCAAGGATAATGTCGGCAATGAAATTGCCGCTCTTGCCAGCGGCCCGGCAGTTGACAACAGTAAGATTGTCTGGGGTGGTTTGAAAGGCCAGATTGCCAAAGCGGCCTGGAGCCTTGTTGACAACGACGCAGAAGGAAAGGTAGTTCTTCCTTCGAAGTCATACTTCTTATATAGCTTCCCTGCAGACGTAACCGTCTACGGAGCGAGCAAGGCCCCCGCTGCGTCCATTAAGGTTGAAAGCAAGAAAACCACTGCGAATTATTCTTTGGAGTATGGTGTTGATTGGGGTCTTACGTCCGGGATGATAGCAATCTTTTATCCTGACGGTTTTGCCATCAGCGGAGGTAGCGACCTGACCATCACTATTGACGCCGGTGCTTTCGTAGACATTTATGGAAATGAAAGCAAGGCGCTGTCGCATAAGTATCTCTATTCATACGGCTACACCGTTGCCGATGTAGTTGGAACCTACACATATGAGGGAGTTAGCTATTTTGGTGCAACATACAATGAAACCGGAGCTGTTGTATTTGAAGAGAGCGACAACGCCGATAAGGGTAATGTCATGATAACCACTATCTTCGACGCCCCTTGCGCTGCGCCTATTTACTGCAGTTTCGATGGAGATTTTGGTATTCTGACAATTGCAGACGGGCAAATCATTACTCCTTATGTGGATGGCGACGATAACGGAAACATTCTTTTCGCCGTTAATAATGCGGACGAAGTAACATTCTTTATGAGTGAGCCCGGTAAATTCATTAATAATTCGGCTGGTCTGGGTTATTACTATAACTCGAAAGTAAGTTCGGATAATAGTGGTTGGGGTAATGCTTTCTCTACATTCACGATGACTCGTAATGCAGCAGCACCCGCCCCGGCAAAGGGTATCATTAAACCAGTAAGCCTCCACAAGAGTCTTTAAAGGTATTTTCTTTTGAAAGATGGCACCCGTTTTGCGGGTGCCATTTTTTTATTATCTTTGCAGTTCAATGTATTAATGGAGGAAAAAGAGTATGAAAAAATTTATTTTGACGCTTGCCGCCGCACTGATGGGTTTTTTCGCGGCGTGGTCACAGGATTACTCCACGGCATGGCCGTATCTGTATAATGAATTCATTCCCGGCGAGGTGCTCACCCTTGGCGGAGCCAAACACGAATATCTGGTGAACATCCACATCCTTCAGGGGCGTCTTCACTTCATCGAAGACGGCCTTATCAAGGAGGCAGCATCGAAAGACGTCTACAAGGTAATCATAGGAGCAGACGAATACGTTGGCGTTGAGCAGGATATCATGAAGCTTGTTGCCCGGGCGGACAATGGTTTTGTGGTTGCCCATCTGCTTGGAGATTTCGAAAGCCTGAATGAGGCCGGCGGCGCTTATGGCTCGTCCACAACCTCTGCTGCAACCCGTAAGCTCTCCTCCATCGAGGTTCAGGGGCGTGTGAACCAGAATCACATGGAACTAAGGGAAGGCCGCCACGACGGCCAGAGCGTAAGCCTCACCACCAAGTATTATATCATAATCCCAGGGCAGCCCAAGATCCTTGCCACCAAAAAGGGCGTGGAAGCAGCCATCGGCCCAGAGCGCAAAGCGGAATTCAAGGCCTGGCTGAAGTCCAACAAGATCAAGTGGAATAAACCCGAAAGCATTGTAAACGTAATCTCGTTTATAGTTCAGTAATGAAAAGAATACTGTTGATTATAACCCTCCTTGCTGTATTTTCCTGCCAGAAAGCCGCGGAAGAGATGGTAAAGGAGACAGAAACTCCTGTACAGGAATCAGTGCGGGAGGAAGGCGGCTATAAGCTGGGCCGGATGATAGTGCGGTTTACGCCTCAAATGACAGCGGATCTGGAAGCGAACACCCGCGAAGACGGCCGTGTGGACGTTTCTTCCGTACAAAGTATGGGAACGCTGTCCAAGGAAATAGGCATTGTTTCCATGGAGCGCCTCTTCCCATATGCGGGAAAATTCGAAGAGCGCACCCGCAGGGAGGGCCTTCACCGCTGGTATCAGATTTCTTTCGACCCCGAAGCGTCTCTCACCAAGGCGCATGCCGGTTTCGGACATCTGGAAGGGGCGGAGATTGTTGAATACGAACCCGTTATCGAAATCGTGGGCAATCCCGTGGTGCTGGAACGCGTATCTTCCCCCCAGGCGTCGCAAACCTCCGACAATGCCCCGTTCAACGATCCGTTCCTTTCCCGTCAGTGGCATTACTATAATGACGGAACGGCTTCCAGCGCCCTTAGCGGCTGCGACATCAACGTATACCCGGTATGGACATCTTATACTACCGGCCGGTCCGATGTAATCGTGAGCGTTGTAGACGGCGGTGTGGACTGGTCGCACGAGGATATTGCCGCCAATATGTGGCACAATCCGGAACAGCACGGAAACGGCCAGTACGGCTATAATTTCTGCCGCAACAACTATTCGGTTACCCCTGACGACCACGGAACCCACGTTGCGGGCACCATCGCCGCCGTTAATAATAACGGTGTGGGTTTGTGCGGAATTGCAGGAGGAAACGCAGAAACTGGCGCAGAAGGCATCAGAATCATGTCCTGCCAGATATTCGAAGGTGAGGATGGCTCCGGCAGCGGAGCTGCGGCCATCAAATGGGGTGCGGATCACGGCGCGGTGATTTCCCAGAACAGCTGGGGCTATAAGACGCTGGAGACAACGCCCCAATCGGTGATATCGGCAGTGGATTACTTTACCAAATATGCCGGTTATGATGAGAACGGCCAGCAGGTTGGCCCCATGGCCGGAGGTTTGGTGATTTTTGCCGCCGGAAATGAAAACAGGGCCACCAGCAGCTCGGATTATTCCAAAATCCTGTGTGTAACCTCAGTGGGTGCGGATTACAGGCGCGCCTATTATTCAAACTGGGGTGATTATGCCGATATCGCCGCTCCCGGCGGCGACGCCAAGAAAGGCAACCAGATCTGGAGCACCCTTCCCGGCAACAAGTATGGCCGTATGCAGGGAACGTCCATGGCGTGCCCGCATGTTTCCGGCGTGGCTGCGCTCA
>JAEEUZ010000017.1 GCA_016290725.1 Bacteroidales bacterium
GTAGCGGCCGAACAGGCGGCTGCGGTGAATCACATCCGAGCGCTCCCCTTCCGAGATGGCGCCGATCTGGCTCAGCGGGAACAGGATCTTTGCACGCTCGACCACACGCGGGGTACCCTTTTCGTCCAGGAGCGACACCAGTGCTTCACCGGTTTCCAGTTCAAGCAGAGTCTCATAAGTGTTGAATGCGGGATTGGCGCGGAAGGTATCCGCAGCCACTTTCACTGCCTTCTGGTCCTTGGGTGTGTATGCGCGGAGGGCGTGCTGCACGCGGTTGCCAAGCTGGCCAAGGATGCTCTCCGGAATGTCCGTGGGGCTCTGGGTGATGAAGTAGATACCCACTCCCTTGGAACGGATGAGGCGGATCACCTGCTCGATCTTGTCCACAAGTGCCTTTGAGGTATCCTCGAACAGCATGTGGGCCTCGTCGAAGAAGAACACCAGTTTGGGAAGATCCATGTCGCCCACTTCCGGAAGGGTGGCATAGAGTTCCGACATGAGCCACAGCAGGAAGGTGGAATAGAGCTTGGGCTGCAGCATGAGTTTATCCGCCGCAAGCACGTTCATGATGCCCTTGCCGCCTTCGCACTGGAGAAGGTCGTAGATATCGAAATCCGGCTCGCCGAAAAATTTTTCGCCGCCCTGGTTTTCCAGCTGCAGAAGGGCCCTCTGGATAGCGCCAACGGAGGCCGATGTTACATTTCCGTAGGTTTCCGTGTACTCTGCAGCATTCTTTGCCACGAAGTTGAGCATGGCGCGGAGGTCTTTCAGGTCGATCAGAAGGAGGCCGTTGTCATCGGCCACCTTGAAAACGATGTTCAGCACGCCGGTTTGGACGTCGTTGAGCTCCAGAAGGCGGCCAAGCATGTCCGGGCCCATACGGGATATGGTGCTGCGCATGGGATGGCCCTGCTCGCCGTAGACGTCGAAAAAGCGCACGGGGCAGCTCTGGAATTTGGGATCCTGAATGCCGAATTCCGGCAGCCTCTTCTCGATGAATCCGCTCAGGCGGCCTTCCTTGGAGATACCGCTGAGGTCTCCCTTCATATCCGCCATGAAGCAGGGCACTCCCGCCTGGCAGAATGTTTCCGCAAGAACCTGTAGGGTTACGGTTTTGCCGGTGCCGGTTGCACCTGCGATGAGTCCATGACGGTTTGCCATCTTGCCCACCATCGAGATGGGGCCATTAGCTGAATGGGCAACATACAGCCCTCTTTCGTTATCTAACATATTATTTCGATTTTTAATAAGATGGTATGTCTCCAAAACTACGGACCAAAGGTCCTATCCCTCCCAAACAAGTTTGGGCCCCTCCCATTCACAAAGACATGGGCGTCTATGGTTTTGGAGACATACCATCTTATTTGTAATTATTTCTTGTATTTCCAAAGATAAAAAAGAAATGTGGAAATGGCAAATGCGGCGAGGCCGATGCCGGGGGCGGCCGCGGCGTTTATGCCGAAGCCCACTTTGTCCACCAGGATGAACGAGACGCTAACCGCCGTCATGAAGCAGGCAGGAACCAGAGTAATCAGATACCACATGCCCTTCTTGCTGCGGGTAAGGTATACGGTAATGGTCCACAGGGTGAACACGGCAAGGGTTTGGTTGCTCCAGCCGAAATAGCGCCAGATTACGTTGAAGCCGTTTTCATTCGCAATGTTGAACCACAGCAGAAGGCCGGATGCAACGAACAGCGGAACGGCGATGAGGAGGCGGTTGCGGATGGGTTTCTGGTCCAGGTGGAGGAACTCCGCGATGATGAGGCGGGCGCTACGGAATGCGGTATCGCCGGAGGTGATGGGAGCGGCAACCACGCCAAGGATCGCGAGCACTCCGCCCAGAAGGCCGAGCCATGCCCAGGATACGCTGGACACAACAGCGGGGGCCGATGCCGCCCCGTCCGAGCCCACCGCCGCGGCTCCGCCGTCGAAAAAGAACCACGACGATACGGCCGCCCAGATAAGGGCCACCAGGCCTTCGGTTATCATTGAGCCGTAGAATACCGGACGGCCCAGTTTCTCGTTTTTCATGCAACGGGCCATAAGCGGGCTCTGGGTTGCGTGGAAGCCGGAAATCGCCCCGCATGCAATGGTGATGAAAAGGCATGGGAAGATGGGCTGCGCGCCGATTCCCGCCTTCTCGTTCCACCCTCCGAGGCCGTCCCACAGCTCCGGCAGCGAGGGCCACTTCACAAAGAGGCAAACCATAAGGGCCGCGGCCATGAACAGCAGCGCAAACGCAAACACCGGATAGATCCTGCCGATTATCTTGTCGATGGGAAGCAGCGTTGCCACCACATAATATGCAAAGATTATCAGAGCCCACACGATCATGGGTATGCCGCTGCAGAAGCCGGGCATCCCGTGCAGGATGATGGCCGGGCTGTACACGAACACCGTGCCCACCATTACCATAAGGAAGATGATGAACACCAGCATCACGTTCTTAGTGCCTTTGCCGAGGTATTTACCCACAAGTTCCGGAAGGCCGGCACCGCCGTGGCGCAGGGAAAGCATGCCGCTCAAATAATCGTGCACGGCGCCGGCGAAGATACACCCCAGCACTATCCACAGATAGCTGGCCGGGCCGAACTTCGCGCCCATGATGGCGCCGAAGATGGGCCCCGTTCCCGCAATGTTCAGGAACTGGATCATGAACACCTTCCAGGTGGGCATCGCGATGAAGTCCACCCCGTCGGCCTTTTCAATTGCCGGAGTGGCCCGTTTGGGATCCGGGCCGAACACCTTCTCCACGAAGGCACCGTAAAGGAAGTAGCCCAGCACCAGGGCCGCGATGCTGATAAGGAAAGAAATCATTACTCAAAGAATGAAAAATGCACCCTTCCGTACACCCGCTCTTTGACGAAATGCGGATGCGACGTAAAGCTGTGCTCTCCCCCGTGCTCCAGAATGAAATAGCAGCCGGGGTGAAGGATATCCAAAGAAAAGATGAGATCCGGAAGGCCGTCCAGGCCATCCAGGGCATAGGGCGGATCTGCGAACACAATGTCGAACTTTTCCCTGCAGATGGGCAGGAAATCGAACACATTGTCACGCACCATGGTAACGGCGTCCAGCCCGAGGCGGGCCGCCTCCGTTTTAATGAAAGATGCATTCTCGCGCGCCATTTCCACGCAATAGACACGTGCGGCGCCGCGGGAAGCGAACTCGAATGCGATGGAACCGGTTCCGCCGAAAAGGTCCAGCACTTTCAGATCCTGGAACTCGTACTCGTTGTCCAGAATGTTGAACAGGCCTTCCTTGGCAAAATCCGTGGTGGGACGCGCCTTGTAGCCTGCGGGGGGCTGGATTATCTTGCCTTTGCGGCTGCCTCCGATTATTCTCATAGGGGCTCCACTGCTTTGAAATAGCGGTACAGCGACATCTCTTCTTCCTCCCCAAGAGGCGATGCCACATACACCGTGGTAACCTCCGGATTAAGCTGGAACTGTTTCAGGGCCAGGAAGAGATAATACTGGGCAGTGGTGAAATCCGGCGCTTCATACCGATTCGCAAGCAGGAGATTCTTCCCCTGGGCAATCACCAGATGCAGGATTCCGCCCACATGGGCGATGTGCACCTTGTTGTACTCCGGATTCTTTTCCAGAGCGGTGAGGAGATAATAAAGTTCCGGAAGAGATTCCTCTCTGGCGGCTTCATACAAAAGTACGGCGCCCAGTGAGGGGATCCTCTTCCAGAAAACTTTTTCTTCTTTTCCGGGAGCCGTGAAGAAACTCTCCGGAACCAATTCGCAGCGAAGCACTACTCCCAGTTACCTGCGTTGTTGTTAGGCATAGTTACGCTACCCACCTGAAGGCCGGGGAATTTGTTCTGGTCTTCCCTTTCCGCATCCAGGTTGATGCGCAGCTGATTGTCCATGCCCTTGAGCAGGAGTTTGTACGGCATACGGGCCTCGAACAGGGGAACCTGCACGCCGGAAACGGTTTTGATGACGGCTTCCATCTGAACCTTTTCGCCGCCCGAGAACGGGATGAAGGCAAGAGAGTCGATGCAGAAATCTTCACGGCCGTTGAAGAGGGTGTCTCTCACGGGGATGGAAGTTTTCGCGGAGAACACGAGGGGTTCTCCCTTGCGATAGAGTTCCATGAGCTGCTCCGTAGTGATCTTGCGGTTCTTGCGCTTGATCAGATTGGTGTTGGCCACAGCCACGGAGTCGTCGTTCGAACCGATCTGCATGACGATTTCCATCTGGCCTTCCTTGTAGAAGGAGATGAGAGAGTCTACATCTGCGGTGAAGCGGTTGTTTACGCCCTTGAATGCCACCTGAAGGGTGCGGATGTCCTTGAGACGCTGGATACCGACCTGCTCCCTGTGGGCTTTTTCCTTGTTGAAGTTCACCGGCTGCATGACACTGTCGTAGATAAGGTAAACGAGACCTACGGCCGCCGCTGCGAGGAGGATTTCAGCTAAGATTTTAAGTACTTTGTTCATTATTGGTTAAGTTTTACAATTTTCTCAAAGTTCCGACAAAGTTAATTATTTCATTTCTCAAATGCAATATGCCGATGATAAAAAAATAAGTTGTAAATTTGCACTCGTAAAATTGTATGCCGATGGAAACGCTCAGCAGAGCTGACATAGAGAGTTTTTCCCGGAGCCTGGACAGGGCCCGCAGGGTAACCGTGGTATCCCACACCCATCCGGACGGGGATGCCGCAGGCTCAACTGCCGCGCTGTTTTCCTACATCAGCGAGCGCCGCGGCAAGGATGTCAAAGTGATTCTCCCGGACTATCCGTCGGATACTCTCCTTTTCCTCTGCGACAATGTAATCTTCGCATCGGACCATGCAAAAGAGGCGGAAGCATGGATCGAAGGATCGGACCTTATAATCCTCATCGACGCCAACGAACTCCGCCGCACGGAGCAGCTGGAGAGCCTCATCAGGGCTTCATCGGCACAAAGAATCCTCATCGACCATCATGTTGGGCCGGAAAGGGAGTCCTTCTCGCTGGTATTCTCGGAAACGGAGGTATCATCGGCCTGCGAGCTTCTCTTCTGGATCCTTATGGAAATGCCTGATATAAAGGCCGATGCCGCCGCGCTCCCCCACGATGCCGCCCGCGCGCTCCTCTCCGGAATGACCACGGACACCAACAATTTCGCGAACTCGGTTTTCCCCACCACCCTGGAAATGGCATCAAGGCTTCTGGAGGCGGGAGTGGACAGGGACGATATCCTGGACCACCTGTACAACCGCTACCGCGAAAACCGCATCCGCTCAATGGGATATATGCAAAGCGAATGCATGCGCATCACCCCCAAGGGAGCCGCGTACATGATTGTAACAAAGGAAATCCAGGAGCGCTTCGACATCCGCGAAGGCGAAACGGAAGGGCTCGTGAACGTGCCTCTGGCAATCGGCAAAGTGAGAATCAGCATCCTCCTGAAGGAAGACGAAGGCCATTTCCGCGTATCCATCCGCTCGAAAAGGGGCACATCGGCACGTGAACTGGCGAAGAGCCGCTTCCACGGAGGCGGCCACGAGATGGCTTCCGGAGGTAAACTCTATTTCCCGGAAGACATTCCCTCCCCCACCGATGCCGCCGCATACATTGAAAACGTAACGGATGATTTTCTGAAATGAGAAAACACCTCGTCATATCGCTTCTTCTTGCCGTAACGCTCTGCGCCTGCTCAAAACAGGCCCAGGCAACGTACGACAAACAGGAAACCACCATAGAAAGCCTTGTGGAGAGCCTCCTGAAAACGGACGAAGGGGCCACGGTGGAGTATCTGGACGGAGTAGTCCGCATAAGGTTCAGCGTCTCCACCTCCTCGGAATCGGATCCCGCGCTGGAGGAAGGCGGCAGCGTTTCCATGTGGTACGGCGGGTTCACGGTAACATCGGCCTCGCTCTCCAAATCCAACCTGTTCGCCACCAACCTTCAGGATCTGGCCACCGAGTGCGGATGGTCCGGTGCCGATGAATCCATGTTCCAGGTGGAAACCGTAACCGTGGGCAAGGGAGAACTGGTGCCCGGCCTGGAGAAAGGCCTCATCGGCGTAAAGAAAGGAGACCAGTACCTCATTGTATTTTCCGGAAAATACGGATGGGGCGGCCACCCCCGGGGCACGATTCCTGCAAGATCGGCCCTGGCCTACCAGATTTGGGTAACAGACATTTCAAACGAATAATACTCGAAGATGAAAAGATATATTTCAGCAATACTCGCCGCGGCCCTTTTGGCAGTTTCCTGCGCACATGAGGGCAAAACAGTAGCAAATGAATCCCAGAAACTGTATCTGGAGTCATGGATGGCGGTGAACCATCCCGGAATCAACCCCACCGGCCTTGGAATCTACATCCTGGAAGACACTCCCGGAACCGGCATCGAGTGGACATCGGACTTTTTCTATGTATTCGTGGAATGCACTGTAAAGCAGCTGGACGGCACCGTTATCCAGACCAACAACGTGAAACTCTCGCGCCAGCTCGGCACATACGACAAAACCGCCAGCTACGAGCCCGTGGTGTGGACAATCGGGGAAAACTACTGCTATGCCGGCGTGGAGGAGATGCTCAAGGGCATGAAGGTGGGCGGCTCCCGCACAGCGGTCATCCCCAACTGGCTGCTCACCGCCAGCAGGTATGACTCTGCCGACGATTATCTTGAAAAGACGGTGGATTCCTCTCCGGTTATCTACTCCATCACCCTCAAGGGCCTCACCCGGGACATGAAGAAATACTGCACCGGGGAGCTTGACACCTATGTCCGCGCAAATATCGACCCCGCCCTGGACAGCACATACTACAATAATGTGGACGGTTCCAGTCTTGGCTTCTATTTCAAGAGCCTCAAGCAGCCCAGCGACAGCATAATCCCCTCCGGCAGCACCGGATATCTCTGGTATGTCGCACGCCGTCTGGACGGCCAGGTAATCGACACCAACATTGCCGATACCGCCAAGGTGCATAACATCTACAATTCAAGCAAATCCTATGAGCCCGTATCCATTACCTTCGCAGAGGAATACACAGGTATCACCCTGGAGGGCAGTGACGCAATAGACGGATTCCAGGCCGCGCTTTTCCGCATGCACGCCTACGAGAAAGCCTATACGGCATTCTACTACGGCCTGGGCTACGGAGCCACTTCCAAGACGCTCATCCCTTCATATTCTTCGCTGCAGTTCGAGCTGGAACTGGTGGATAAACAATGAGCGGCACTTCCGTTCCCACAGAACTCGGCGTAAAGCCCGTCAGCACGCTCCTGAGGCAATACGCAATTCCCGGCATCATAGCGATGACGGCTTCGTCGCTGTACAATATGGTGGACAGCATCTTCATCGGCCACATCCCCGGAACCGGCTCGCTGGCAATCTCCGGCCTTGCCGTCACCTTCCCGCTGATGAACATCTCCACGGCGCTGGGAACGCTTGTGGGAGTTGGCGCTGCCACCATGATTTCCGTGCTGCTGGGCCAGAAGAACTATTCAGTCGCATCCAAGGTCCTCTCCAACGAGGTTACCCTCAACGTTATCACTGGCATAGTCTTCACCCTGGTAACCCTGCTGTGGATGGATCCTATCTTGCGCTTTTTCGGAGCCAGCGACGCCACCCTCCCCTTCGCCCGGAGCTACATGACCATCATCGCCCTGGGCAACATCGTCACCCACCTGTACTTCGGTCTCAACAGCGTAATACGTTCATCCGGCAACCCAAAACTTGCGATGGGGTTAACGCTTTTCACCGTTACCTCCAACGCCATCCTGGATCCCATATTCATCTATGTCCTGGGGCTGGGCGTACAAGGGGCGGCAATCGCCACGGTTCTTTGCCAAACCATGGCCCTGGCGTATTCCATGCGGTATTTCCTGGACCAGAAGAAATTCCTCCACCTGCCCCGTAACATACGGATGTTCCGGGTAGACTGGAAGATCGCCGGGGATTCCCTGGCAATAGGCATGGGCCCTTTCCTTATGAACCTTGCGAGCTGCATCGTAGTGCTGTTCATCAACCAGCAACTGGTGAAATGGGGCGGAGACCTTGCCCTCGGAGCCTATGGAATAGTGAACCGCCTGAGTTTCCTGTTCATCATGATAGTGATGGGATTCAACCAGGGCATGCAGCCCATCGCGGGATACAACTACGGGGCGCGCCAGTACGGCCGCGTACGTGAAGTATATCTTAAAACGGCGATGTGGGGTACAATAGTTTGCACCGCCGGATGGCTCATATCGGAATTCCTTTCCGTGGGCGCCGTTGGCATCTTCACCAACGACCCTCAGCTCCGCACCCTCGCGGCCAAGGGCCTCCGCGAGATGAACCTCGTGTTCCCCATCATCGGCTTCCAGATGGTAACCACAAACCTCTTCCAATGCCTTGGAATGGTAAAAAAATCCATCTTCCTGAGCCTGTCGCGCCAGCTTCTGTTCCTGCTGCCGTGCATCTACATCCTCCCGGAAATCCTCCAGTCGGAATCCGGAGTATGGTACAGTTTCCCCATTTCCGACACCGTCTCTTCGGTTATCACCGGAATCTTCGCAATCGGACTCATCCGTAAACTTTCCCGCCTCAAGGACGGCGACGACCCCTCCATCCTGGGAGGACAAATCTAATTGAGACTATGAACACCATCATCAACGTAGGCAGAAGCTTCGGAAGCGGCGGCGGATTCGTGGCCAAGGCCATCGGCACGAAACTGGGAATCCCGGTATACGACAACGAACTCATTTCCAAGGTCGCGGAGGAAAGCGGCTATTCGAAGAGCCTCTTCGCGAAAGGCGAGGAAAAGCGCAGCCTTTTCTCCGTATCCAGTTTCTTCGCTTCTGGCCGCGGCAGCTATTCCGACAGCGGCTACGTGAACGACAATGTGATGTTCCGCATCCAGAGCGAGGTAATCCGGAGCATTGCCGATAAGGGCGACGCCATCATCATAGGCCGATGCGCGGATTACATCCTGCGTGACCTGAAGTGCCTGGACGTCTTTATCTGCGCACCCCTGGAATACCGGGTAAAGAGGCTTGTGGAAAGCGAAAAAATCTCTCCCGAAGAAGCGGAGGACCTCATCCGCCGCAAGGACCGCACGCGCGAGACATATTATAATTATTATACCTTCGGAGAGTGGGGCGCAGCCTCCAATTACGACCTTTGCGTAGACAGTTCCGTCCTTGGAATCGACGGCACTGCCGATTATATCATCGACTTTGGGAAACGTGCGGGCATCATTCGTTAAATATATCCTGCTTCTGGCAACGGTGGTTGCGGTGGCTTCCGGCTTCCGCAGCGTGGGCCTGCCTGTTCGCCTTAACGAGACGCTCACAAACGAGATGTCGGACATCCCCGCATTAAGGCCGATGGATTCAGCCATCGACAGTTTCCGCGTGAGCTGGGGAATCCGGGGCCTTGGCTTCGCCGTGATGCGCAACGACTCCCTCCTCTATGCCAAGGGATACGGCGTGGATAATTACGGAAGGCCGATGACGCCGGGCACCACGAACAAACTCGCCTCCGTTTCGAAACTTCTCACCGCAATAGCCATAATGGAGCTTGTGGAGGAAGGCATGTTCTCGCTCCAGAGTCCTGTCTTCGGCCCATTCGGCGTGCTGAAGGGCTTTGACGACGTGATCCAGGACGAGCGCCACTATCTGATAACGGTAGAGCATCTGCTTCGCCACCAGGGCGGTCTGTACTACGGCGCGGCGGACCCCATGTTCAAGACCTACGAAATAATGAGGGAACTGGGCCTGAGCTCCGCACCGAACCAAACCCAACTGGCCCGTTACCTGCTTTCCAAACCCCTGGAATTCGATCCCGGAACATGGCAGCAGTATTCCAATTTCGGATACATGCTCCTTGGGATGATAATAGAGCAGGCAACCGGAGAGGACTATGAGCGCTACATGCAGGAAACCATCTTCGAGCCCAACGGCTGCTTCGGGTTCAGTATAGCCCGCGACTACACCGTGCGCATCCTCGGCGGAGGCGGCGGCTGGGTTGGCTCGGCCCCGGAGCTTGCCAGGATGGTTGCAACCATCGACGGGCGCGGCCCCATTGCCGATATCCTCTCGGAAGAAAGCCTCAAGCGGATGGCAATCCAGGGCGGCATTGATGCCTATCCCCTGGGCTGGATGGACAGCCGCGACGGAACTCTCACCCGCACCGGCACGCTTGCGGGAGCATCGCTCCTAATCAAATTGTATCCCGACGGAACCTGCTGGATTATGATAAGCAATACCACCACTTCCAGGCGGTCGTATTTCACAAAAGACATGGCCGAGCTGTTCCTTCAGCTGCGCGGCCCGTACAACGGTTTATTTCCTGCGAGGGATTTATTCAGCGGACACAGCGGACGCTGAGGCCGACGGAGGTTTTATCCGCCTGACCATACTTCACTTCCGGATCCTGCTCGTAAATATACACATAGGAGGCTTGTTCCGCATTACCGGCATAAGTGTCTGCGCTCCAGAAGGCCGCATAGTCTCCAAATCCCTTGAATACCCTGGTGGCGGTTGACAGAAGGGCATATCCGGAAGGAATCACGGAGAGTTTATTCTTGTTGGTAATCTTCACCTGGGGCCAGAACTCCCAGATTCTGCTATCCAGAAGAAGGGCATTAACCATAAAGTCTCCGGCCACGGTGCCAAGGCTTTCCCATTCCGCCATAGTGGGAAGGCGCCAACCCGAAGGGCATGCCGCCTGAGCTTCTTCCCAGCTATAGTAACGGCCGAGGGGATAAGAGGTTACCTCCGCTTCCCTATACGGTACGCCGGAGCCGGTATAAGCCATGTTGTTGCGCATCCAGTCAAGAGAACCTATATGAATATAATAATAGGTATTCTCCTCTTCCACTCCGCTGCGGGTATCCACGATGAAGGGATCACCGGTGAAAATGTCGTTTTCCTTGACCATGCCGTTCATTTCCGGATTCACGACCGTGACCGAAACCGAGCATGACGTGTTATAGTATCCGCTCGCAAATGCACTGCAGAGAATCGTATGGGAGCCGGGCTCCGAGAATGAGACTGTCTTGGCAAGGCTGGCCGGAGCCGGGGCATCTTCCTTTTTCACCGTATCTATCTGGCCGCCGTCTATCTGCCAGTAATAGCCGATGCCTTTCCCGTCCGGATGGGTAACCTCCAGAGGGGTAATCGTCACTTCCTGATTAATCCTCAGATAGGGGATCACGTTGAAATACATCCCGCTGAGGCTGGGCTTTATTTTGTCTTCCTCTTCCTTTTTGCAGGAAACCGCAGCGACGCAGAGGATGGCGGCAGTGAGCAGTATTATATTGCGAAGTTTCATACTCATACTTTGTGTACAGATTGCAAATATCGTTAAAAAAAACGTATTTTTGTGCAAATTGAGCAAAAAGAGATGAGACGAGCCCTGTATTTTCTGCTTATCGTGCCCCTGCTTCTGGCCTGCAGCCCCTCCAAACGGTATATCCGCATCGACGGATACGCCCAGGGAGGCACATACTGCGTAAAACTGTGCATAGACAGCGTCTCTGTGGCCCCTGAAGAAATCCGCGACAGCGTGGAGGCAATCCTCCATCGTATAGACACAACCCTTTCCGGCTACAACAAGGGCTCCCTCCTTTCCCGCCTCAATCGCGGGGAAACCGTGCAGACAACCCCCATGCTTCGGGAAATGTACGCCCTTGCATATCAGTGGTTCGAGGCCTCCGGCGGCGCCCTGGACTTCGCCGCCGGCCCCCTCTACGACGCCTGGGGCTTCGGCTTCCGTGAAGGCCGCCTCCCCTCCCCGGACACCGTCGCCTCAATCCTCTCCACCTGCGGCATGAAGCACCTCGCCCCGGAACTCCCGGAGGGTGAGGTAACACTGCCGGAAGGCCTCTCCCTCAACTTCAACGCCATCGCCCAGGGCTACACCTGCGACAAAGTGGCCGCATACCTCTACTCCATCGGCGTGAAAGACATGCTCGTGGACATCGGCGAAATCTGGTGCGACGGGCATAACCCAGCCGGGAAGCCGTGGAGCGTGGGCATCGACAGGCCCTTCGACCGCCCCACCGACGGCACGGATTCCGCCGGTGAAGACCTGGACGGAATCTGGTCGTCGGAAGGCGCCGCCGTTGGCATCGTCACTTCCGGAAACTACCGCAAATACTATGTAAAAGACGGGAAGAAATACGCCCACACCATCGACCCCAGAAGCGGATATCCCGTTGAACATCAGCTCTTAAGCGCCAGCGTAACATCCCGCAGAAGCTCCGCCGATGCAGATGCCCTCGCTACCCTTTGCATGGTGCTGGGCCCTGTTGAAGCCAAGGCGCTCATCCTTTCCATGGACGGGGTTGAAGCCTATCTTATTTCCTCCGACGGAGAGGGCGGAATGACGGAATGGGCCTCCCCCGGCTTCACCCTCAAAGAGAACTGATCACCTCCAGGCAGAAGCGGAGAGCTTCGCCAAGGCCATCGGCCACCCCATACAGGAATCCCGGACATATCCCCAAGGCCGACAATCCAAGAACCGCCAGCGCCACCGCGATAAAGCAGGTGGTTAATGGGATTGCCAGAAGGTTCGTAAGAAGGAAATGCCGGGGAAAACTGCCGAAGAGATATAGCGTGAGCGGCGCCGTGAAAACCTGGCAGGAAATGGCCATGGCGCTCATTTTCCAAATCTTTCGCATCAGCGACGGCCTCCCCCCGCCCGGGTACCATTTATCCATCACCGGAAAAACAAGCACGATGCCAGCCATGGCCAGATAGGACAACTGGAAACCGGCCGACGTGATGGCCTCCGGGGTGATTGCAAGTTGCAGCAAAAGGGCCGTGCAAAGCGTTCTGCCCAGCTTTTTCTCCCTTCCCAGGAGCGAGGCCGTCTCGCCCGTGAGGATAAACAGGAATGCCCGAACCATCGATGGCGACGCCCCCGTCATCAGGGTAAAGAAGGCCGATGCCCCTATGAGCACGACAAACCTCGCAATCCTCACCGCCGGGTACTTCCCCATCGGCCTTGAAAGCTTGTCGAAAACCATATACAATATGCCCATGTGCAGTCCGGAGAGTGCAAGGAGATGCGACGCTCCCGCTTTCCGGAAGACCTGGACAGCCTCCTTTCCAAGCCCGCTCCTGTCTCCGCAAAGGAATGCTTTCAGGAGCGGAGCGGTTCTGTTGTCCCGGAAAGGGAGCGAGCCGATGAACTCCTTCAGCGCCTCCCCTGCCCTTTGGACCTGGGGGACCGGTCCTTCAAAGGCTGCCCAGCCAAGCGAATGGAGCGTGAAGGCAAGGAATCCCCCCAGAAGAAATACCGCGGGGACAGCCAAAGGCCTTTTAATCATCGGCACTGCAGCGCACAGAATGGCGGTTATTCCAGACGCGGCATACGCCGCTCCGCCCCTGAGTCCGACGACGGAGCCCAGGGAAACACCTGCGGCAAAAAGCAGCGAGAAAAATTCTACGCAAAACATTTGGCCCGGAGTCTTGCCCGGCTCCCGGTTTTTTGCTATATTTGCATTTTGCCACACGTGAACAAAAAAACTAACCTATAACTATGATTATCCTAGTCATCAATTGCGGCAGCTCATCGATAAAGTATCAGCTGCTGGACATGAAGAGCGACGACGTATTCGACGTCATTGCAAAAGGTATCGCGGAAAAAATAGGCCTTCCCTCCGGTATCCTCCAGTATGCCCCCACGGGCAAAGACAAAATGGTTAAGGACATTGAGATCCCGGACCATAAAGTGGGCATGCAGCTCATCCTCGAAGCCCTCACCAACCCGGAAACGGGCGTTCTTGCCTCCCTTGAAGACATCGAGGCTGTGGGCCACCGCATCGTGCAGGGCGGAGATTTCTTCTCCGGCTCCGTGCTCGTGAACGACGATGTCCTTGAAAAGATCGCCTTCTGCTCGGACTTCGCGCCTCTCCACAACCCCGCCCATCTTCTTGGCATCCACGCCATGCAGGAGGTGCTTCCGGAAGTTCCCCAGGTCGTAACCTTCGACACGGCCTTCCACCAGACCATGCCGTCCTACGCATACATGTACGGCCTCCCTTACCAGTACTATGAGAAGTTCCGCGTACGCCGCTACGGCGCCCACGGCACCTCCCACCAGTTCGTGGCCGGGGTTGGCGCCAAGCTTGCCGGCATCGACATAAAGAATTCCAAGATCATCACCTGCCACCTCGGAGCCGGTAGCAGCATCTGCGCCATCCTGAACGGCAAGTGCATCGACACTTCCATGGGCTTCTCCCCTCTTGAGGGCATGATCATGGGCACCCGCGTGGGCAACATCGACGCGAACGCCGTCATCTATCTGGAAAACAAACTGGGCGTCTCCCCGGACGAAATGTCGGTTATCCTCAACCGTAAATCCGGCTGGATGGGCCTGTCGGAAAAAACCTCGGACGCCCGCGAACTGGACGCCCTGGCAAACGGTGGTGATCCCAAGGCAAAACTCTGCCTGAAGAAATTCACCTACGACATAATCAAGAACGTGGGCTCCTACATCGCAGCCCTCAACGGAGTGGATCTCATCGTCTTCACCGGCGGTATCGGCGAACACAACAGCCGTCTGCGCCGCCGCGTCCTGGAGAACTTCTCCTATCTGGGCCTTAAGGTGGACTATGAGGCCAACAACGATGCCTTCGAGAAGAACACCATCATAACGGCGGAAGACTCCACCGTAAAAGCGGCCCTCATCTGCACCAACGAAGAGCTCGTGATTGCCCGCGACACAATGCATCTTGTACTTGAAAACCAGGAATAAACTATGATCAAATCCTTTAACGACCTTGCCGCCTCCCTGAAGGCCAAGGGCATCTGCAAAAAAATGGTAGTGGCGTGGGGCGTGGATTCCCACACCATCGAAGCCGCATCCCTCGCTTCCGACCAGGGATATGTGAAAGTAACCCTCGTGGGCGACGTGGACCTTATCCAGGGAGTCTGCAAGGAAGCCGGCATCGACATTGCCAAATTCGAAATCGTTGATATCAAGGACGAACTCAAGGCTGTCGCCGAAGCCGTCCGTATGGTTCACGACGGGGATGGAGACATCCTCATGAAAGGCCTCTGCTCCACGGATAAATTCCTCCGCGGAATCCTGAACAAGGAAACCGGTCTTCTCCCTCCGAAGGGCCTCCTCAGCCATGTTGGCGTTATCGAAAGCCCCAACTACCACAAACTCATGTTCATCACGGACATGGCCGTGATCCCCGCGCCGGACTTCCGCCAGAAAGTGAAACTCGCCGGCTTCGTAACCTCCGTGGCCCACTCCTTCGGCATCGATAAACCGAAGATCGCCTTCATCGCCGCCTCCGAGCAGATGCTGGACTCCATGCCCGCCTGCATGGAAGGCGCAATGCTCGCCAAGATGTGCGACCGCGGCCAGATCAAGGGCTGCATCGGCGACGGTCCCCTCGCCCTGGACGTTGCCATCGACAAGGAAGCCGTTGAGATCAAGAAACTCGTTAGCCCCGTCGCAGGAGATGCGGACTGCCTCCTGTTCCCCAACATCGAGAGCGCGAACGTCTTCTGGAAAACCAACTCCAAACTCGCCAACGGCGTGCGCCAGGCAGGCTTCCTCGTGGGCACCAAAGTCCCTTGCGTCCTTGCCTCCAGGGCAGACACAGTGGACGTGAAGCTCAACTCCATCGCTTCCGCCGCCATATTCGCCAAATAGCCTCATGGCGCGAAAATAAGCACTCTTGTGCGAACCCCCAAATAAACGTTTCCGGTTCCTGGAAACGTTTATTTTTGTCCCTCCCCCTTCCCGGGCAAAACAGGCTATCTTGTGCCCGTGAATTGCTCTTCTCACCCGATTCACGGGCAAAAACAGCCCCTGGTGCCCGTGAACCCGTCCCAAACCATTCCCGGCCCGCACTTTTGCCCTGTTTTTGCTGGCCGACGCATCATTTTTCCCTACTCACAAGCATTTCTGGGCCGAAATTGCTTGCGCCCCCGTCTTTTGAACAACTCGCCTGCATTTTTGGCCATTTTTTGCGGGTTGCAGCGTCCCCTGTCATACCGAGGCCACTTGTGGCCGAGCGTATCTCATTCTCCATGGGGCTTGGGCGTTAGCCCGGCAAAAGAGTCGCTGATATGTATATGCCGCCCCCTTCGTTTCGAGCGTGTGATGACAGTCCGGAATCATTGCGATAACCCTCATGCGTGGCCGAAGGCCCCTCTATGAACTTGCACTTTTTCGCGTTTTGCCGTTTGACGTGTCGAACGGCAAAATGTGGAAAAGCGCAAGTAGGCAAGCCGCCCCGCGGCGCGGCAGGTGCGCCGACCCGTGCGCTTCAACCATGGCAAAACACACAACTACCCGCGCACCGCGAATACTCATCCAGGAAAAGGTCGCAAATCCGAGATGAACCGTGCAAATTGCCCATCTCATCCAGGAAAAGCCCCCAAATCCTGGATGAACTAATTATTTTTGCCGTCTCATCCAGAAAAACGGTCTTAATCCTGGATGAGACTGGAAACTCCACCGCACAAGGCCAACACCACACAAGGAAGAAGATTTCGCAAACCGTTCAAGCCGTAGCTTTTCCGTTTTGCTTTAGAGCGGGAAGTGAATTCTTCAGGGATGGGCCTTCGGCCACGCAATAGCCTCATCGCATATATTCCGAACCCTCATCACCCGCTCCACCCCATAGGGACGGCATACACACATCAGCGACTCTTTTGCCGTGGCTGGCGCCCGAGCCCTGATTTACCCCGTAAAATGCAACTCACTGACATAACGCGGTTTACGAAAAAGGCCTGGAGCAAATCCTCCCCAGGCATTTTTAATAACGCATTGAGTATCTTTCTGTTGCATTTTACGCATCTTCAACGGGAGCAGACGGACGAAAAGTGATATTGTTATTACGGAGGGAAATGATTATATTTGCAAAAGGTATATATATGTGGAATCATTAAAACAAAAGACCAATGAAAAAGAAATTCAGATGCCTGGTTTGCGGATACGTCTATGAAGGCGAGAATCCGCCGGAAGAATGCCCTGTGTGCCATGCAAAGGCAAAGGCCTTCAAGGAAGTTGTGGAGGAAGAGGGCAAGTGGGCCTGCGAACATGAACTCGGTGTAGCCAAGGGAGTGGATGCGGAGGTTCTTGCCGGCCTCCGGGACCATTTCACCGGAGAGTGCTCGGAAGTGGGCATGTACCTTGCAATGAGCCGTCAGGCGGAGCGCGAGGGATATCCGGAGATTGCCGATGCCTTCAAGCGCTACGCTTTCGAAGAAGCGGACCATGCAGCCCGCATCGCCGAAATGCTGGGCGAGGTAGTCTGGGACACCAAGACCAACCTCAAGAAGCGCTATGAGGCGGAGGCCGGCGCATGCGAAGGCAAACTCGCAATCGCCACCCGCGCAAAGCAGCTTGGCTACGACGCAATCCACGATTCCATCCACGAAATGGCAAAGGACGAAGCCCGTCACGGCGCTGGTTTCCTGGGACTGTACAAACGCTTTTTCGAGAAATAGGCATTGGAACCATTCTTACAACAAGCAGCATCACATTATTATAAGGAGGGTATCGCAAATACCCTCTTTATCTTCCCTAACCGTCGCAGCGCATCGTTCTTCAGGAAGTACCTTGGCGAGGAAATTAAGGGAAAGCCCGTCCTTGCCCCGGGGATGCTCACCATCAACGACTTTTTCTATAAGGTATATGGTGTGGGCGCGAGCCACAGGGTAAGGCTGCTGGTGGAACTGTACGACGTGTACAAAGGGCTGTTTCCGGGCGCGGAATCCCTGGACGAGTTCATCTTCTGGGGCAACACCCTCCTGCAGGACTTCGACGACGTTGACAAATACCTGGTCAACGCCAAGGGCCTCTTTGCCAACGTGTCGGACTTCAAGGCCATCCAAGACAGCTACAGCTACTTGAGCGAGGGGCAGCAGAAGGCCATAGAGAACTTCCTGAAGCACTTCAGGGACGGCTCCGGCCGCCTCACGGTGAAGATCGACGGCGGGGAGGGCGTGAAATCCCGCTTCCTGCAGATATGGAACATCCTCTTCCCGCTGTACACCGGCTTCCGCGAAACTTTGCGCGATAAAGGCCTTGCCTACGAAGGAATGGTATACAGGGACCTTGCGGAAAGGATCAAAGGGGACACTCCCCTGGCCGATATCCTCAAGGCCCGCTTCCCGGAAACGCGGAAATACGTTTTCGTGGGCCTCAACGCCCTGAACGAGTGCGAAAAGGCCGTGCTGGGAAGGATGCGTGACGCAGGCCTCGCGGAATTCGTATGGGACTGGGTGACTCCCATGATAAAACACCCGCTGAACAAATCGTCCTTCTTCATGAAGGACAATCTTGCCGCCTTCCCCCAGGCCTTCGAAATCAAGGCCGATGGAAACCCGGAAATCCACGTGGTGCGCGTGCCTTCGGCCGTGGGCCAGGCAAAACTCCTCCCGGGAATCCTTGCGCAGCGCACCCCCGGAGACCTTGTGGAAACCGCCGTCGTGCTCCCGGACGAGAACATGCTCATCCCCGTCCTGAACACCATTCCCCCGGATGTGGAGGACATCAACGTGACGATGGGAAACCCCCTCAAGGGAGGCGGAATCTATACCCTGGTGATGGCCATTGCCGGGATGCAGCTGCATCTGAGGCCGTACAAGGGCAGCCTGTGGTTCTATCACAGGGACGTACGCGCAGTGATGTCCTGCAGCGTGTTCAAGCGTATCCTCACCCCGGCGGAAGATGAAATCGTAAGGAAAGTAAAGGAAGACGCCAAATACTACATTCCGGAGGAAGACCTTCACGGAGGTCCTCTGCTGGACCTCATTTTCAGACCGGTTATACAGGACCCCAAGGCCGCAGGAGCAGAACAGATCCAGGCCCTGCAGGAGTATCTGCGGGCCATCGTGAGTTTCCTGGGCTGGAGCCTGCGGGAGCACGAGGAAATGCTTCTGGAGCTGGACTACGCAAAGAGCATGAGCATGGTGCTCAACGTGCTGTCCGGCATTCCGCTTGAGGTGAAACCCGCCACCTGGCTGCGCCTGCTGGACCAGATCCTGGACGGCGAGTCGGTCCCCTTCGAGGGCGAGCCTCTCAGGGGCCTGCAGATCATGGGCCCGCTTGAAACCCGCGCCCTGGACTTCTCCAACCTGGTTATTCTCTCCTGCAACGAGGGCGTATTCCCACGCAGGAGCGTATCGTCGTCCTTCATCCCGCCGGAACTCCGCAAAGGCTTCGGCCTGCCCACGTACGAGTACCAGGATGCGGTTTGGGCATACTATTTCTACAGGCTTCTGCAGAGGACGTCCAAGGTGTGGCTGGTTTATGACAGCCGCACGGAAGGCCTCCGCGGCGGCGAGGAAAGCCGCTATATCAAGCAGCTGCGCTATCATTTCGGCGTAAAGCTGGTGATGGAGGCCGCCTCCGGGGAGATGCATCCCGCGGAGAGCGAAAAGACCATCAAAAAAACCGAGGCCGATGTTGCCGTGATCAAGGCAAAGGAGCTGTCGGCATCGGCCCTAAGAAACTTCCTCAACTGCGAGGCAAAGTTCTATTATGCCACCGTGAAGGGCCTCAAGGCGGAGGATGAGGTGGAGGAATCCCTCACCGCCAATATGCTTGGCAACGTGTTCCACAAGACAATGCAGGACCTGTATTCCGGCAGGCCCACCGTGGATTCGGCATACCTGAATTCAACACTGGCCGATGAGGACAGGATCAAGGGCCTGATCCGCACCCACATCCTTGAGGAAATGCATTCCATCGAGGTGAGCGGCAGGAATCTGGTGGTGGAAGAGGTTATCCTGGACTATGTGAAGGAGGCCCTCAAGCACGACATCAAGCTGCTGAAAAACCCCAAGGCGTCGCCACGCGGATTCACCATCATCGGCCTGGAGAAGGAGATGAAGTACAGAGGCTTCCACGGCTTCAATTTCCACGGCTTCGTGGACAGGATAGACTCGTACATTCCCGGGGAAGTGAGAATTGTGGATTACAAGACCGGCAAGGTGGAGGACGATGACCTGAACATTACCGACGAGAATGCGGCCGAAGTGGTGGACAAACTCTTCGGGGAGTCCAACAAGGGCCGCCCGGAAATTGCCCTGCAGCTGTTCCTGTACGGGCTATTTGCCTCCGTCGACCCCGAAATCAAGGGGAATACCATTGTGAATTCCATCTATGCCACCACCCGGCTATACACGAAGCCGCTTGAGGACAAGGCCCAGAGCCCGGAGTTCCTGCGGCTCACCAGGCAGCGCCTGGAGCAGATGCTGGACGAAATGGTGGATCCAAGCCGTCCCTTCCGCCGCACGGAGGAAGAGGACACCTGCCAGTGGTGTGACTTCAAAAACATTTGCGGCCGATGATACAGATAGTGAAAGCTTCCGCAGGAAGCGGAAAGACATACACCCTTGCGCGCGAGTACATAAAACTCCTGCTCAAGAGCACGGAAGCGGCGGCGTACAGGCACATTCTGGCCGTAACCTTCACCAACAAGGCCACGGACGAGATGAAGCGCCGTATCCTGGACGAGCTTTTCCTGCTGTCCACGGATCCTCAGAAGTCGCCCTATTACAACTACTTCATGGTGGAGGAAAAGCTGTACCCCGGCGCCGCCCAGCTGCAGAAACGCTGCCAGCAGCAGCTGTACGGCATCCTTCACGACTATTCCGCCTTCGCGGTATCCACCATCGACACGTTCTTCCAGCAAACCCTGCGCGCATTCTCCCGCGAAATAGGACAGTTCAGCGCATATCAGGTGAGCCTGGACAAGGAGGCCCTTGTGGAAGAAAGCGTGGACAGGGTTCTGAGCTCCCTCACCCCGGAGAACAAGGACCTTGTGGACTGGCTTGTGGGAGGCGTCAAGGAGAACCTCCAGCGCACTTCGAAATTCCGCCTGGACGACACTCTGCGCCAGATTGCCACCAGCCTTCGGAGCGAGGACTACGCCAAGGCCGCAGAGCGTTACGGCATGAACGAAGACAGGCTCTGGAACAAGGAGAATCTCAAGACTCTTCGCGAGAGCCTGGAAAAGGATATCGATAGTTTCGAGTCGCAGGTACCGCCTGCCGCAACGTCAGTCCTGGACTGCCTGAAGGAGCTTAAAGTTGATCCCGCCGAGACAAACCGCGGTTTTCTGAAGGCTCTTTACAATTATCAGGAAATGGCGCCCATACAAAAGCCGCTTACCCCTGCGTTCATGCGCAATGCCGCGGACTCCCAGCTGTGGTTCGCCAAGAGCAAGGACAAACTGCGTCTCCGCTGCGAAGGCGTGCTGGACGGCCCCCTGAACGCATTTCTTGAACTTTTCGGCCAGCCCTACAGGATCTACAACACGGCAAGGATTATCCACAAACAGCTTTACAGCCTTGGCGTTGCCGGGGAGCTGCGCAAGGCCTTTGCGGAGATCCAGCAGGAGAAAAACATCCTGTCCATCGACGATTCCAACTCCATCCTGAAAGGCATCATCGACGGAACTGATACCCCTTTCATCTACGAAAAAACCGGCGTCCGCTACGACAGCTTCCTCCTGGACGAGTTCCAGGACACTTCCGACATCCAGTGGGACAATTTCCGTCCCCTGCTGGAGAACTCGGAGGCCGCCGGGGCGGAAAACCTCATCGTGGGCGACGTGAAACAGAGCATCTACCGCTGGAGGGGCTCGGACTGGAACCTGCTTGGCAGCGGCGTGCAGGAGTCTTTCCCCGGCAGCAGCGTGCGCAGCCTGAAGCAGAACCACCGCACCTGCGGAGAAATCGTGAACTTCAACTACGAGTTCTTCAAATTTGCATCTGACAGTTTGGATCTTTCCGACCTGTATGCCGATGTGGAGCAGGAAGTGAAGTTCCGCGACAAAGCCCCGGGCAGCGTGGACATAGTGTTCTGCAGCGAGCAGGACCAGGAGATGGAGGAAATAGTGCGCACTCTCACCGACCTCCACGGCAACGGCTGCCTCTGGAGCGACATGGCCATCCTTGTGCGGTACAACGACGACGGAAGCGCCATCGCCGCCCGCCTTGTGCAGGAGGGCATCCCCGTGGTGTCGGACGATTCCCTCTTCGTGAAAACCTCCGTCACGGTGCGCCGCGCCGTGTCCCAGCTTTCGCTCGTGGACTCCCCCATATCGGCAGGAAAGAACAAGGTGAACTCATTCCTTGCCACCAGCATGAATGTCGATATCCCCGACACCTACCACTCGCTCTCCGACCTGGCAGAGGAGATCATCCGCGACCTGCGAGATGCAAATCCAGAGGTATTCAATGCCGAAGTGCCTTACATCCAGTCGTTTATGGATTACATCCAGGACTGGGTGTCGCTCAACGGAAACAACCTCGCGGGCTTCCTGCGGGACTGGGAGGAGGCGGATCCCAAGATTGCCTCGCCCGACGGAGGCGATGCCGTGCGTATCATTACGGTGCACAAGGCCAAGGGTCTGGAGTTCCCATACGTGATAGTCCCCTATGCGGAAAAGATAAACTTGTACCGGGGCTCGGAGTATTGGTGCAAGCCGGCCGTGGAAGGCACTCCCCTGGAGGGTAAGGTCGATGGCATCTTCCCCGTATTCCTGGGCAGCGGCGCGGAGCAGAGCCTGTTCAGCGAGGACTACAGGCGGGAACTGCGGATGCAGATGGTGGATAACATCAACGTGTTCTACGTGGCCCTCACCCGCCCCAAGTACGGGCTGAAGATTATCGCCCAAAGCCCCGGCAAGAACGTGGACAGGGCCGACTGGAAGCACTTCGGGCACATCCTGTACTCATTTGCGGGAGGGACTGATTATCACCGCGGAGTGCCGTATGATTTCAATTCCCTCAAGCGCAAAAAGGCTGCTGAGACGCCCGTATATCCTGGATATCCGTCTTGGGCGGAGCGAGGCCGCCTGCGCTTTAGCGAAGACGCTTACGACTATTTCGGCCCGGACGGCAGCGTGGGCGCGCACGCATCGGCCCGCCGCAGGGGTCTGGTGCTGCACAAGATCCTTTCCGGCGTCATCGACCCGGAAGACCTGCCTCGCGCAGTGGATGCCGCCGTCATGAGCGGCGAGCTGGAGGCATCGGACCGTAACGGCACCCTGGCATTCCTCAAGGCGGAGATGGAGGGCGTGAAACAGTACGGCTGGTTCACGGACGCATCGGCCAGAATTCTCAATGAATCGGCCATCCTTGCCCCCGGAGGGTCGATGTCAAGGCCCGACAGGGTGATTCTCCGGAGCGACGGCTCGGTGGATATAGTCGACTACAAATTCGGCCGGGTGCAGGAAAAATACCAGCGCCAGCTGGGCCGATATGCGCGTCTGTTCAAGGAAATGGGCCATTCTCCCGTGCGCACTTTCATCTGGTATATCCGCGAAGGGGAAGACGACGAGATTGTGAAAAATTGATTATCTTTGCAAACTATCTATAAATTCACAGCCATGGAAGCAAGTGAACACAGCATAAAACTATACTACAACACCGAAGTGGAGAAACTCGCAATGCCGGAGTATGGCCGCAACGTGCTCAAAATGGTGGAGCAGGTGAAGGAAATTCCGGACAAGGCAAAGCGCAGCGAGCAGGCCCGTGCCGTGGTGAAGGTGATGGAGAGTCTAAACCCCCAGGTGCACCAGCAGGAGAACTATGAGCAGAAACTCTGGGACCATCTGTACATGATTGCGGGGTACGATCTGGATATAGACTCCCCCTATCCCGCACCGCTGCCGGAAGCCGCCGCTGTTCCTCCGGAGAGGATTCCGCTGAACACCAGGCCCATCAAGGCCCGCCACTACGGCCGCAACATAGAAAGCATCATCGACCTTATCGCCTCGGAGCCGGAAGGCGAGATCAAAACCGCCATGATCCGCTCCCTTGCCATCTACATGAGGCAGCAGTACCTCATCTGGAACAAGGATACGGTGGCCGATGAAACCATCTTCGAAGACATCCACCGCCTGTCCGGCGGGCGGGTAAAGGTTCCCGAAGGCCTGGAACTGAGCAAGATTTCGCAGGACCAGACGTTCTCGCGTCCCGGCATCAACCCCGGAGGAGGCAACCAGTTTGGCAAGAGGGGCAAGTACCACCGCAACAAGGGCAAGAAGAAATAAATGAAGGCATTCTGGAAAGATATGGACGAGGGCAGCAAAGCCCGCTGGCGTTTCGTTGCCGGCGCGCTTGTGCTTGCCATTGCGCTGTTCTCAACCATCTCCGTGATATCCTACTTCTTCACATGGAAGCAGGATGCATCGGTTTTGGCCGCAGGGGTAACCGCAGGCTCACAGGTGAGTAACAGCGGTGCCTCCCTTGGCGTTCGCTGGGCGGATTTCCTGGTGCACGGGAGCTTCGGCCTCGGCGTTATTCCCATGCTTGTGTTGATGTGGGTTGCATCGGCGTGGCTGCTTCTTAAGAAAGCCCGTTCGATCCGCATACTCAAATGGCTATGCGCCTGCCTCAGCGCCGCATTCCTGCTTTCCTGGATATGCGGGTTCACCGGCTCCTTCGCAGGGGCGGATACCGTATTCCAGAGCGGCCTTGGCGGTAACGCCGGCATCGCGGTGGTGAACTGGATGATGAGCCTCGTGGGCGTGTGGATGACAGGTTTCCTGCTTGTTCTGTTCGTAGTTCTGTGGGGCTTCTGCCTCTCCAAACGCTTCTCCGCCATCTTAACCGGCGAAGCACGTAAAGAGAAAGAACCTGAAGAAGACAATTACGACGAACCCTTCGAGAACGACATCGAAGAAGAGGATGAGATTTCTCCGCGCGCTTCGCTTGGTCGAAATGACAATCCTGGACTTGGTCGAAATGACAATATCGAGCCTTCTTTTGTCATTTCGAGCGAAATCGAGAAATCTGATG
>JAEEUZ010000018.1 GCA_016290725.1 Bacteroidales bacterium
CTCGCCCTCAACACAGGCGCGGACGGAGAGTATGCCGGTGCTATCGGCCCAAACACAGTTGTAGTCCTTCACGTAAATATCGGCCACCGGCTCGATCCAAACGCTCTGCCAGATACCTGTAACAGGGGTGTACCAGATGCCCTTGGGGTTGGAAACCTGCTTTCCGCGAGGCTGATGGTCATTATCCGTACCATCCCACACCTTCACCACAAGCTCCTGCTTTCCCTTCACGATGAAATCGCTGATGTCGAAGGCAAAAGCCGTATAGCCCCCGGTGTGATCTCCTATCGGCTTTCCGTTCAGCCAAACCTCGGTTTTCCAGTCCACCGCATCGAAGTGCAGCAGAACCTTTTCCTTCCAGGCCGATGGAACCTTGAACTCGCACTTATACCACAGCGTGCTGTCCGCACCCACTCTGCGGCCCACGCCGGATAGCGAGCTCTCCACGCAGAACGGCACAAGGATCTTCCCGTCCGGAGTTTCCGGCTGCGGTGCATCCACCGGGACGATTGCATAATCCCAAAGGCCGTTCAGGCACTTCCAATCCTTACGGATCATCTGCGGACGGGGATACTCCCTGTGAGCGTTTGAGGGCGACACCTCATCGGCCCACGACGTCCTGATCCTGTCCCCTGCCGGGGCCCAATTGCCGTTTTCACCGGCACAGCCTGCCAGCGCCACTAGCACCGCCAAGGCTGCTGCGAAGTATACGTTAAGCTTTTTCATAATCATAATATATTATTCTGTGACGGGACGGACAGAGAACCCATTTTTGCGGGTGTAGTAGCCACTATACACAATGTAGGAATTGAATAAAACGCCACAAGCGGTGAACGGGTAGTCCGGACCGAGGGAAGAAGACCAGTATTGGCAGTTGTCACCCACATTGTAAAGGCCGTTTTCATACCAATCGCCAGCGGCGGGAAGGAAGATACTGTTGCCGTTGGCAGCCGTTACCAATTGGCCGTTCACTCCATTTTGCGTTGTCCAAGTCCAAGTGCAATTATCGCAAAGCGCTCGCCACTCCGCATCCGTAGGGATGCGCCAGGAACCGCCCCATAGCTTGCTGGCAACATCATCTTCAGGCTGTAATGTGGTATAGTCACTGCCGGTATACTTGCTGAAAGTGGAGCCGTCACCCATACTATACGTATCCCATCTATAGTCTGTCTTCGTGGCGGTCTCTCCCCAGGCGAAATAGTCGCCGTAGTCCCAGGGGTTGTTGGCCCCCACGTTGCAGGTGGCCCAGTAGAGGTGCTTCTTAACGCCATTGATTTCCAACTCGCCCATATCAACGTATTCGTGGACTCTCAGCACGGCTTCTGCGTTGGGAAGGGTGATTTCCTCATCCCAATCGGCCACGGAGATGCCGTCAAACTCAATCTTGTCATTACCCAAGATCAAGCCCAGGGTGGTGTACTGGCCACTCGCCAGCGGGATACCCGTGGAGGATTCATACACATAGGTCTTGCCGTCGATGGTTACTGTAACGGTGGTCACGCCCTCCTGCGGCACCTGCAGGCCGCTGAAGCTGAGGGCATAGCCTGTAGCCGCTGTGGTGGCAGCCGGGATGTCAACCGGAGCCGGGGTTTCGGTGGCCGATGCAGTGACAGCCTTGGTGAGATAGTTCACCGTTGCCGTCTTTTTGGCCGTGACGGTGACGCTGGTCACCGTGGGCGTAGCGTCCCACTGGGAACGGAACTTGAGGTTCACGTTCAGCTTGGCCATTGCGTGGCTGAACACCAGTGGCACATCGCCGCCGGAAGCCTTCACGCCGCCCAGGTTAGTGGCGATGAGAAGGTCGCTGGCGGTGTATTCTGCAGGATTCAGTGTGTAAGGATCGGCCGCGAAGTCGGTGATGTCCTTAGCCGGGAAGACGCCCAGGAAGTAGTGCTGGTCGGTGACCGCCTTCCATAGCATAGGCTTTTCCGGCGTCCATTTGCCGTCCGTGCCCAGGGTGTTCTTCACCCCGTCCACTACGCGGGTTGCGGGCACTTCCGTTGCCACGCCCATCCAGGCGTAAACGGCAATCTGATCCCCAGCCTCGAAAGCCGATGCGTCACCCAAGTTAGTAACCTTGGTGTCGCCGATGGACGCTCTAACGGTGATTTCGCCAGAAACATCCGGTGGAGCTTCACGCTTGCAGCCTGACAGTGCCAGGAGCGCCACGGCAATTAATAAATATGTAATGTATCTCTTCATAGATTTCTCGACAAGCTCGAAATGACAAAAAGGTTGCTCGAAAATGACAAAGGGTTAATCTGAGACGGGACGGACAGAGAACCCAAGTCGGCGATACTCGTTGTACATGTACGCGTTGTTGGAATAGATGCAAACGAGCCACGCGCTGTCCGGGTCGTCTGTTTCGAGGGAAGAAGACCAGTAGTAACCGTCGGAGCCTGCACCGTAGAAGTAGGTGCGGTACCGACTACCAGTGGCGGGAAGGAAAATCGAGTTGCCAGCGCAAGGGTCGGTGCCAGAACCGTCGTCATTGCGGGTCACGAGCATGCCGTTCTTACCAGAGCCCAGATAGTCCGTTGTCCACACCCAATTGTAATTGGCTCCGAGCAGCACATCCCACTCCTTGTCGATAGGGATACGCCAGTCGCCGCCCCAAATAGCCGTGGCGGCATCATCTTCGGACTGTAACGTAGCATAGTCACTGCCGGAATACTTGCTGAAAGTGGTGCCATCGCCCAGGCTATATGAATCCCAGTCAAAGTACGTCTTCGTGGCGGGCTCACCCCAGGCAAAGTAATCGCCATAGTCCCAGGGATTGTCTGCCCCGATGTTGCAGGTGGCCCAGAGGAGGTGCTTTGTCACGCCGCCGATGGTTACTTCGCCCATATCCACATACTCGTGGCCGTTGATACTGGGTGGCGGAGGAGCGGTGGTGACGCTCATAGGGAGCTTTGCGGACTGGCCGGCAGAAAGAGTGAGTGCATCGGTGTTAGTCCAGGCGTAATCGTTGGCGCCCACACTAAAGGTGATGGTCAGATCGCCGACGGCGATAGTCTGAGGTACCAGGATGGCTTCGTAGGTAGCTACGGAAGTCTTGGACGTGGCGGTGCCGGGGGCGTAGCTGATGGCGAAGGGCGTTATGTCGGCTGCCGTAGATGCCGTAACGGTAACGGCGCCGGTGGCGGGCTGGAAGTTGAAGCCCAGATTTGTTCCTGCAATGGTGAAAGCAGTGACAGGATTGGCAGTGCGTCCGTATCTGTTATCGTAGAAGTCGCTCCCAAGCGAAAGCACGACGGTAAGTTTGGCAAGGCCGTGCTTCAATTCCACGGGCAGGGCGCCGCCGGTAGTGGCCTCATAGGTGGTGCTAGTTGCCTTGAGGTTGAGCAGGTCGGCGGCGTTGAGCCCCGCCTGGGTGCTCTGGTCGGCCGGGACGGAAAGGGCCGCGCCGGAGGTGAACTCCGCCTTGGAGAAGTCGTGGCCGCTGAAGAAGGCGGCGCTGTATGTCACCGGCGTGGTCTCGTTCTTCCAGTACAGTTGCTTGCTTGCGCTCCAGGCAGTACCGCTTTTGGACACCTTGCCGCAATAGCTGAAGGCGGCGTCCGAGGGGCAGTCCGCATTCAGCCAGAACTCCTGCAGGTCGGCAGTGGTGAGGCCTGCCTTGGTGGTGCCGTCGATAGTGGGCACGACCCTCATGGGGAGCCCGACGGGAGAGGTGTCGGTCTCCTTTTGGCAGGAGAGCAGCGCGGCGAGTGCTAGCGGAATTAATATGATGTGTGTTTTCATATTAGTCTTCGGTTTGGGCTTCGCCGTTATCGATGGTGGAACCGGGAATCCAGTTGGAAATGTTCACGGGATCCGCAAGTTCAATCTTATCGCGGCCCACGATGAGGTTTACCGTGGTGGACTTGCCTTTGGCCAGAGGGATGTCCTCCGTGTGGGTGAACACGTAGTTCTTACCTTCGATGGTGATTGTGATGGTCCGAACCCCTGCCTGGGGCACCTGAAGGCCGCTCCAAGCGGCATTCGCGTCCTTTGTGAGGGCAACGGACGCAGCAGTGCCGGTTGCCGTGAGCGCCTGGGCAAGATAGTCCACAGTAGCGGCCGATTTTGCCGCTACCGAAACTGCGCTCACCGTGGGTTCGGAGGACCACTGGTTGCGGAAGGTGAGATTCACAAAGAGCTTTGCCACCATGTGGTCGAATGTGAGGCTAACGGGATTCTCCGACGCCTTGAGGCCCGTGGTGTTCACTGCTACAAGAAGGTCGCTCGCCTCATAGGCTGAAGGATTCAGAGTGTACGAATCCGCCGTGAAACTGGAAACCGTCCTGGACGGATATATGCCGATGAAGTAATGCGGGGTTACCATATCGGCCCAGAGCATAGGGCTGGCGGGAGTCCATTTTCCATCCGCTCCAAGAGTATTCTCCACCCCGTTCACAACTTTTTCCGCGGGAACGCTTGCGGCGCTGCCCGTCCAGGCATAAAGGGCGATTTTGTCTCCGGTATCGAAGGTGGCTGCATCCCCGGTTGTGGTTACTTTTGAAGTTGTGCCGATGGCGGCTTCCACCGTAATCTCCTTACCGCGGCCGGGGGCATTGGCCTCTTCGCGGCTACAGGCTGAAAAGACCGCGACAAATGCTGCTGAGAGAATGAAAAGCTTTCTCATTGTATATCGTTTTTTAATTATTCGGGTTAAGCACTTCTCCGGAAACCGTCCAGCCCACTTCCCAATTGCTAATGCTGTAGGTTGTGAGGTACATGTACGGCTGTAATTTGTTGTAGTCCAGGTTAAGCGTATACGACTTGCCCACTTCCATGCGGGGTGCGTCGCACAGCGAGGAGAGATTCACTCCGGAGGGGCTTGTGATGTCCAGGGTGAGCATGCAGCGCTCCTTGCCGGATGCGGTTGGAAGCAGCCGAAGAGAGCCTTTGGGAATATTAAGGTCTCCCACAAGTTCCGTGGAAGGAAGCCCGTATTTGCCGCCGGCATCCTTGGCCGTGAGGTCCACGTTCTTGGCAACATTGCTAAGTGTTAGCACCACGGCAGCACCGGAAGGAAGATTGTCGATGCTCACTGAAAGGGTGCTCAAAAGGCGCAGGAGCGTAATCTCATCCACACAGATATCGTCTTCCGTCACGGTTACGTGCGAGACCCCGTACCAGGCCTGCGCCGGAGAGGAGGAGGGGTTCTTTAGTGATACTTTTATGCTTCCAAGATCCGCCTTAGTTGCGGGAAGGCCCGTGAGGACGTAGCCATCAGCCTCCGTCATATTGGCGGTGACAAGGATGTCGTAATCTCCAACCGGAAGCTGGACAAGGTCTGCCGATACTTCCTCCACGCTGTTATAGTTTTTGGAAAAACTCGCACCGGAACCGCTAAACGACAGGGTTATACCATGGATGGCCTCGGAGGCGTCATCTGCCTGGTCCCACTGGAAAGATGCGGCAACGTAGCCAACCGGTACGTCGCCCCATTCCGACGGCAGCAGTTCGTGCATTTTGTGGAAGCAGCCCGTTAGCAGCACCGCCGCAGCCACCATAAGTATTGCATATCTTCTCATAGCCATCGTCATTTTGCAAATTTAAGCTCTGCGCGGCGCGCCTCCTTAAGGATGGGAGCATCGTAATCCACGCCGTGGAAATATGCCTTGCCCATTCTGTCCTTGCCGATGCCATGCTCCTCGAACCACTGGCGGATGGCCTCCATACGCCTTTCGGAAAGCTGGCGGTTATACCTGGCATTGCCATCCTTGGTAGCATAGGCGTGGATTTCCAGTTGGAAGTCCGGATACTGTTGCAGGATAGCGAGGGCCATTTCAAGCTGGGGCACATAGGCATTGTCGATATCGGAGCTGTCGAAGCCGAAGTACACAGTGGGGATTGGCGTATTGAACGCTGCTTCCTTCTGGGCTGCAGCACGGGCTGCGGCTTCCGCGGCTTCTCGCTCCAGGCGCTCGCGCTCCGCCTGCTCGGCAGCAAGGCGGGCCGCTTCTTCAGCCTGGCGGCGGGCCTCCTCTTCTGCGGCAAGGCGCGCTGCCTCATCCTCCTGTCCCTGGCCGTTATCCGTGACGGCGGGCCCTGTGGGGATGTAATCATCGGCCGGGATCTTATGGGGGATTCTGAAACTGTATCTAACCTTCACACCCGCGTCGTAGATGAGGTTGCTCTTGTGCGCGTGAACGGGGATATTGTCGAAGCGCTCCCCGGTCATGCAGGTGATGCCGGCATAGAGCGATGCGCCCAGGCTCCGTGTGATCTGATAACCGAAATCCGCCTGGCCGCCAAGGCCGAGATGCCACTGGCGATCATGCGGAATGGTTTTGTCCGGAGCGATGAGCGATGTTTTGGTGGTGACGGCCGATATCTGCGGCGCCACGTTCAGCCACCAGCGCATCTCCGGACCGGTGAAAAGGCTAATAAGATCCGTGTTTAGCTGCAGATATATCTTTCCCCACCGGGTGGAGGTTTTCAAATCCTGATAGTACCAGCCATTTTCTCCGAGAACCGGGCTCATGTACCTCTGCTCCCGGTCCGACATCCAGTACGGGCAGCAGTCCAGCGCGTACTGGTTTTGGCCGCCGAACTGGAAACCGCTCTCAAGGGAAAGGAGCCTGTTGAAGCGATAGCCCCCGTACAGGCCTCCCTGAAAGCCACAATGAACCTGATGCTCCGTGATGCTGCGGAAGGTACCCTGGCCGAAGGAGGTGCCACCCATGGCGCCAACGAACCAGTTCTTCTCCAGCGGAACCAAAGGCTGGCCCCACGCCGCCTGGGCAACCACTGCACACAGCAGTGCCACGAAGGAGCGTTTGGTGAATAGTTTTATCATAAATAACCGGTTATTTGCCCACTAATTAACCAATGTCAAATTTACTTATTCTCCGTGACAAAGCCAAACACATTTAAATAATTTTTGTAAATTTGCATATTCGCAACACGTAAATACTAATAACTTAAACGATTTATACTATGGGAGCATTTCATGCATACGACATCCGTGGCATTTACGGAAAAGACTGGACAAAGGAAGACGCATACAAGATCGGGTACTTCATCCCCAGGCTTCTGAAGGCCGATAAAGTACTGGTGGGGCGGGACTGCCGCGTCTCCTCTCCGGAGATTCACGACGCTGTCATCAAAGGCATCAACGACGCCGGTGCAGACGTCTACGACATCGGCCTCAGCTCCACCCCCATGGTGTATTTCGGCACGGCCAATTACGGCTTCAATGCCTCCGTCCAAATCACCGCATCTCACAATGCCGCCGTGTACAACGGCATGAAAGTCTCCACCACGGACGCCCAGGCCGTTGGCTACGACGCCGGCCTCAAGGAAATCAAGAAGTGGATCGAGGACGGCGAACCCACCCCTGTTGCCCCCGTTCGCGGTAAGGTGTACCAGAAAGAAATCCTTGCCGATTATCTCGCTTTCATGCGCAAATTCGCGAAGGACCTTTCCGGCATAACCATCGCCATGGACCTTTCCAACGGCATGTCAAACCTTTTCGCCAAGGAAATCTTCGGCACCGGCAGCAACGTCCATTACCTTTTCGACACCCTGGACGGCCGCTTCCCCAACCACGAGCCCAACCCGCTTATCGAAGCCAATGTGCTCCCGCTGGAGAACCTTGTTCGCGAGGTTAAGGCCGATGCCGGCGTCATCTACGACGGCGACGCAGACCGCGTGGTATTCGTAGACGAAAAGGGCAACTTCATCTCCCCGGACCTTCTGATCGCCCTCATGGGCCTTTACTATGTTGGCGAAAGGGGCCTCAAGGGCACCGTCCTTCAGGATATCCGCTCCTCAAAGGCCGTGGGCGAGTATCTGGAGCCCATGGGCTGCAAGATGCAAACCTGGAAAGTGGGCCGCGCCTTCGCCGCCGCCAAACTCCGTGAAATAGACGGTGTGTGGGGTGGAGAACTCGCCGGTCACTTCTACTTCAGGGACTTCTTCTACAGCGATAGCGGCCTCCTCGCCTCCATGATAGTGCTTGGAATCGTTGCCAAACTAAAGAAAGAAGGCAAAACCCTCAGCCAGGCCATCGCGGAGATCGTACGCTACAAGAATTCCGGTGAAATCAACTATAAACTCGAAGACAAGAAGGGCGCGATGGATGCAGTGAAAGAGCATTTCATGGCCCAGGAAAAAGCTACCGCGTTCATGGACTTCGACGGCTACCGCATCGAATTCCCGGATTGGTGGCTGAACATCCGTCCCTCCAACACGGAACCATATCTCCGCTTCCTGTGCGAAGCCACATCCGAAGAGCTGCTTCAGAAGAAAATCGCAGAAACCGATGAACTTCTGAAATCCCGCTTCGGAGCAATCAGATAACCCCCGCCTATGACCTTAACGAAAGCAACAGCGATACTTCTCCTCTTATGCGGCACCGGCCTTGCCGCCCAGAACCGTGAGGCGGATTCCCTTCGTCACGCATACGGCCGCCAGGGCGTTGCCTCGTCGCGCATTGTGGGCACCCCGTATGCAGATACCCTGGATACTGGAAACCCCGCCGTGAAGGTTATACTCTTTAATGACGGCACATATCGCTACATCAAAGATCCTTCCTTCACGGCCGGCGACGACATCTGGACAAAGAACTGGAACACCTGGTCCTGCAACCCCTACGGCAACGTAACCATCAAGGAAACCGTTACCCTGTGGCTTGTGGACACTCTGGACTCGTACTGCTGCCCCCGTATCGGCTATCATTCCTCCAAGTTCGGCTACCGCCACGGGCGCCGTCATCAGGGCATAGACCTTCCCTACCCCACCGGAACTCCCGTATATGCCGCCTTTGACGGCAAGGTGCGTGTGTCCGATGTGGTTGGCGGCTACGGCAACCTTGTTATCCTCCGCCATGCGAATGGTCTGGAAACCTTCTACGGCCACCTTTCGCAGCGTAACGTTGAGCCCGGGCAGTGGGTTAGCGCAGGCGACGTCATCGGCCTTGGAGGCTCCACGGGCCGTTCTTCCGGCCCGCACCTCCATTTCGAAACGCGCTACATGGGCAATGCCTTCGACCCCGCCTGGCTCATCGACTTCCAAACCGGCAAACTGCGCCACAGGATGATAAAGCTCCGCCCCTGGTACTTCGACGGCGGCAGCAACTACGTGCAGGCGGTTGACGATGAAGACGAAATCTTCCGCACGGACGAAGAAGAGCGCCTCCTGGCCGAGGAGCGCGCCCGCAAGGAAGCGGAAGCCCGCGCCGCCGCGGAACGTGCCGCCATGCAGTACTACACGGTGAAATCCGGAGACACCCTCTCCTCCATCGCCCGCAAGTACGGCACCACAGTCCAGGCCCTCTGCCGCATGAACAACATCAAGGCAACCTCCACGATTCAGATAGGCCAGCGCCTCAGGGTGAAATAAAAAAAGCGGCTTTTCGAAGCCGCTTTTTTCATGTCTTCCCCCCCTAGAAATTGAACTTCACCATGTTGATAAAACGGTGATTGATCACCCAGTGGGTTTTGCCTTCATCGTAGAGGCCATTGGCGTTACGGGCAACCACTTTGCCGGTGAGGGCATCCCTGCTGCCGAATTCCGCGGCGGTGAAGTTGTATTCGAGGGAAACGGTGAGTTTGCCGATATTCCATGCAATGGTGGGCGTTGCCCTGAAAGCCTGCTGGATGTTCGTGGCGGCCGCGGTATTGAGCCACAGCTGGGTAACATCCGGAAGTGGCGCCGCCGTGCCGAGCTGCTTCATGTAACCCAGCATACCCATCACCTGCACCTTCTTGCCATATTGGGCCGATATGAACGATGCCCAGTCGCGCATGGGAGTGTAGGTGTAGTGGCGGCCATCGGCCTCATCGGTATAACCAGCCACGCCATAACCCGACAGCAAGTTCAGATGCTCCGAGCTGTTGGCGTAAATGCTCTTCACGCGAAGCTGGAACAGGCCATTGGTGTACTGCGCAAAGCCGAACACGGAAGGAGCGACCAGAAGGCCATGGGCCTTGGCTGTTGTGCCGCCATCGGTCAAATAAGTGCGGATAGGCTTTGTTGCGATAAGGTTAGCACCCACTTTCGCCACGAAGGGGCCTTTCTTGTACGCCACACCCAGATATGACTCCGGAAGGCCGTACTTGTAGGGATTCACCGACTTGGCACCCGCCTGCGCGTCCATCGGCAGATACTGGCTAAGATACAGGAAACCGCCCGTGAGCGTGAAGTCTCCCTTGGTCCAGTGAGCCATGATCTGGGGGCTGCGGTTGAAGGGATTGAACGGCGCGCCGGACTCCAGATTGGTCATGTGCGGCATATCGGCACCCATGGGATGCCATGTCTGGCCGATATTAAGCAAAAACGACTCGTTCTCGGAAGGAATCCACTTCAAGCCAACATAGGCCTGCCTAAGGCGCAGCTGCGCAATCGTGCTCGCGCCCGTTGTGCCGTTCAGGCTGTAGAAATCCGCTTCCACCTTGCCGGAAGCATGCATGCCGCCAAACTGATAGCCGGAGAAATCCAGCCCAAGACGGGTTGTAAGCGACACGCTCTTCCAATTGAGCCCCTCATTCAAATCCACTCCGCTGGCGATATCGTCCACCGCCTTGTCCTTGGGCATGTAGAAATACAGATCGTGTGTACCTGCACTCACCTCACGCGTATCCAGAATCGTATAATTGCGGATAAAACCGTACAGCTTGAACTTGGCAGGAGTCTCCTCCTGTGCAATTGCCGCGATGCCGCAGAGCATCGCAAATGATATGACAAATAGTTTTTTCATACTAAGCAAACGGGAAAAGTTTAGTCAGCCAGAAGTATCCCAGGATAAAGCCTGTGGCGCCGATGATGATACCCACCTTGGTCATGTCCTTCGTTTCCACCATGCCGGTAGAAGATGCAATCGCATTCGGAGGAGTGGAGATGGGGAACAGCATGGCGATGGATGCGCAAACCGCAATGTAGGAAATCATCGCCCTGGAGCCCGATGCGCCCAGATTCATGCCCTCCGCCACAACGATGAGGATGGGGATGAGGAGCGCCGCCGTGGCACTGTTGGAGATGAAGTTGGAAAGGAAGTAGCACACCAGACCGGCGATAATCATCACCAGCACCACCGACATGCTGCCGAAAGGAATTGCGCCGATGAGCACCTTCGCAAGGCCGGTGCCCTGCAGGCAGGTACCCAGGGCGAAACCTCCCGCCACCAACCAGAGCACGCTCCAGTTGATTTCCTTGATGTCGTCCTTGGTGAAAATACCAGTTGCGGTGAGAACTCCCAGAGGGATGAGCGCCACCACGTTGGAGTTGATCTTGGTCCACTGCTCGGTTGCCCACAGCAGGATGGTCCCAAGGAAGGTGCACCATACCACGACGGTTTTCCAGTCCGCCTTGCGCTTGTTCTCGGGGATTTCAAGCACAATCTTCTTGCTCTTGAACGGGAACAGCAGTTGCAGCACCAGCCATGCAATCACAATCATGATGAGCACATAGGGAATCATCCTTATCGCCCACTCACCGAAAGTGACGTCATAACCAGCCTCGGAAAGGAACTTTACCGCAGTTGCATTCGGAGGCGTGCCGATGGGTGTGCCGATTCCGCCGATATTCGCGGCGACCGGAATGGCCAGGGCCAGGCCGATCTTGCCCTTATCATCGGCAGGAAGCTTTGCCAGAACGGGCACAAGGAAAGCAAGCATCATAGCAGCGGTGGCGGTGTTGGACATGAACATCGAGAAGATGGCGATTACCAGGAGGAAACCCAGCAGAACCATCTTGGGCTTGGTTCCGAACAGCGACAGCAGAGCCCTTGCCATGGTAACGTCCAGGCCGAATTTCTCAGCAGCGATGGCCAGCACGAAGCCGCCCAGGAAGAGCATCACAACAGGATCCGCGAAGGCCGACATGAGGCTCTTGTATGGAACCAGTTCCCCGTACTGAGGGTCGCAGAAGAAGCCAAGGCCCTTGTCAGATACGCACAGGAGCGCTATGACTATCACCAGCAGCGACGTTGTCCAGTTGGGAATAATTTCAAAAATCCACATAAGGGCGGCGAACACGAACAGGGCGATAACCCTCTGCTGCACCACCGTAAGTTCCGGAATGCCATACCAGTGGATGGGCATGGCCCAGAGAAAGATTGTGACCAGGAGCACTATCGGCAGAAAGACACAATACTTCAGGTTAAGTTTTTTAGTAGCCATTATAGTTTGATTACATACTTTCGTTACAAACTACAAATTTACTCATTATTTATGGAATTAGCACGAAAAAAGCCGGATTCTTTCGAACCCGGCCGAGATTTCTCCACGCGGTCCAAAGGACCTTGGTCGAAATGACAAGTGCTAGATAATTCCCTGCTGGAGCATGGAATTCGCCACCTTCATGAAGCCGGCGATGTTGGCGCCCTTCACATAGTCGATAGTGCCGTCCGGCTGGGTGCCGTACTTCACGCACTGCTCGTGGATGCTCTTCATGATGAAGTGGAGTTTCTCGTCAACTTCCTTGGCGTCCCAGGAGATGTGTTCCGCGTTCTGGGTCATTTCCAGGCCGGAAGTAGCAACACCACCAGCGTTCACGGCCTTGCCGGGAGCGAAGAGGATGCCGTTGGTCTGGAAATAGTGGATAGCACCGGGCTGGCAGCCCATATTGGAAACCTCGCAGCAGCACCAGCAGCCGTTGGCCACCAGTTCCTTTGCATCTTCCTCGGAAAGCTCGTTCTGGAAGGCGCAAGGGAGAGCGATGTCCACGGGGATGCTCCAGGCCTTCTTGCCTGCGGTGAACTGGCACTTCTCGGGGAACTTGTCCGCCATATCCTTCACAAGGTTGCGGTTGGAAGCCCTCATCACCAGCATATAATCGATCATCTCGGGAGTGATGCCGCCGGGGATGTGGCAGACACCGTCCGGGCCGGAGATGGCAACCACCTTGGCACCCAGTTCGGTAGCCTTGGTCGCTGCGCCCCATGCCACGTTGCCGAAGCCGGAAAGGGCAACTGTCTTGCCGACAATATCCTTACCAGCCTTATGCAGAAGGTGCTGGGTGAAATAGAGAGCGCCAAAACCGGTTGCCTCGGGACGAAGGATGGAGCCACCGAAAGTGAGGCCCTTGCCGGTGAGGACGCCGGTGTTGTACTGGCGTGCGAGCTTGGTGTACATTCCGTTCAGGAAGCCGATTTCGCGGCCGCCCACGCCCACGTCGCCTGCGGGAACGTCCTGATCCGGGCCGATGCAGTTCCACAGCTCAAGCATGAATGCCTGGCAGAAGCGCATAATCTCAGCGTCGGACTTGCCCACGGGGTCGAAGTCTGAACCGCCCTTGGCGCCGCCCATCGGGAGGGTGGTGAGGGCGTTCTTAAAGGTCTGTTCGAAGCCCAGGAATTTGAGCATCGAAGGTGTCACGGCCTTGTGGAAACGCAGACCTCCCTTGTAGGGGCCGATAGCGCTGTTGAACTGGATGCGGTAGCCGGTATTGGTCTGTACCTCACCCTTGTCGTCTATCCAGGTAACGCGGAAAGTGAAGATACGATCCGGTTCCACAAGACGTTCGACGATTTTCGCCTTCTCGAATTCAGGATGCTGGTTGTACACCTCTTCGATGGATTCCAGAACTTCCTGAACAGCCTGCAGATACTCCTTCTCCAGAGGGTACTTCGCCTGGAGACGGGCCATAATTTCCTGTGTTTTCATTTTAGGTTAAAAGGTTAGATAAATGTGGTTATTAATGTATGTGTGGTATTATTCGGCGTATTTGAGCTGAAGCTCGGTGAGCTCTGCCTTCACGGTGTCCTGGGTGCGGTCATCCGGGATGTTGAGGGCTTTGCGGGCAGCGGGCATGAGATCCACGGTACCGGCCTCGTCGTAATACACGAGGGTGGCGACGTCGAACACAAGCGCCAGGCCCTGGGCCTTTGCGATTTCACGCACGGTGGCCATCGCTTTCTCCTGGATGGGAGCCATCAGCTCGTTCTGCTTTTCCTGGAGTTCCTGATATGCGGTCTGCTGGAACTCCTGCAGACGGCGCTGCATGTCGGAAAGCTCTGCCTGCTTGGTTTCACGGACGGAGGTGGTCCAGCTGTCTTTCTTCTGATCGAAGGTGTTACTCTTGCTCTGGAACTCGGATACCATGGCCTGGAAGGTTTCCGTTGTCTCATGGGAAACGGCGGCGATTGTGCGCTGGGCCTCCATGTATTCAGGCATAAGGGTGATGAGTTCTTCAACGCTTACGCGGCCGATGTTCTGTGCGGCTGCGGAGATTGTAAAGAGCGCCATTGCGGCGAAAAGCAAAATCTTTTTCATATCAAATAACTTTTTTAATTATCAGAACTGTTGTCCTATTACAAAGTGGAACTGGCTTCCACCATTAGTTGCATCGTCGAAGCCGTAGCCCCAGTCGACACCCAGAAGCCCGATCATCGGCAGGAATACACGCACGCCGACGCCCGCGGACCGTTTAATCTGGAAGGGGTTGAAATCCCTGATGTCCGACCAGCAGTTGCCGCCTTCGAGGAAGGCTAGTACAAATATCGTGCTTTGCGGCTGCAAAATCACAGGATATCTGAGTTCCACTGTAAATTTATCATACACATTACCGGCATAACTATAGCCGTTCTGACTGTATGGCGTTGCTATATAAGGAGTTAGCGAATAATCTTCATAACCGCGCAGGGAAACGATTTCCGAGCCGTAAGTTACGTACCCCGACATACCGTCGCCACCAACCTGGAAGCCTTCGAAAGGAGAATAGCCCCATTTGCGGTTGTAATAACCCAGATAACCGAACTGCGCACGGGTCATCAGCACAAGGTCTCCGATAAGCTTGCTGTAAATGGCTCCGCTGAACTTCCACTTGTGATACTCGATCCACTTGTATCTGTTGGTCGATGACCAGTTGTCGTAGTTGATGTCTCTCCAGCTACTCACCGCAACCTTTTGCCCGGCATCGTCAAAGTCGTGCCTGCGGAACAGGGAATAGGGCGGGGTGAACTGCAGGGAAGCGGAGAAGTCCGAACCCTGACGGGGATAAATCTGCTGGTCCGTAGAATTACGGGAAAGCGAGACTGTATAGCTCAGGTTGTGGGAAATACCTGTATCGAATGCAAAAGCGGTATAACTGCTTTGCCATTTGTTCAGGCGGTATGTCTGCCAGCTGAGGTTGTTGTACAGGACAAAATAGTTGTCCGGCCATTTCAGGCGCTTTCCAAGACCGGCCGAAAAACCGAAGACCTCAAATGACTTCGTGGCCTTGGGGATACCACCGGTGAACCATTCATAACTATAATACGCATCGGTCATCCTGGAATAGTATCCGGAGATGCTCAGCGAAGTGGGCTTCTTTCCGAAGAGCCAGGGCTCCAGGAAACTGGCGCTGAGCATGGTGTAGTACGTACCGTTGGTCTGGAAACGCAGGGAAAGGTTCTGGGCGTCGCCAAGCGGCACCGGTCTCCAGGCCGTTTTGTCGAACATGCGATGGGTGGAGAAGTTATTGAAGCTAACGCCGGCCGTTGCCACGAAGGTGCGACCGCCCCAGCCGCCCGAAAGCTCAAGCTGGGAAGAAGGTTTCTCCACTACATTATATATAATGTCAACCGTATTGTTCATCTGGTTGGGGATGATGGACCAGCCGCGGGAAGGATCCATGGCGGCCTCCTGGTCGAACTGGCCCAGGGAAGCGATCTCACGGATTGAACGCTCGAAATCCGACTGGCTGAACAGATAGCCCGGGCGAGTCATCACCTGACGGCGCACGACCTTCTCGTTAGTGAGGTCATTACCGTTGATGACGATATTGTTCAGGGTTGCCGGCTTGCCTTCGGAAATACGGATTTCCACATCCACGCTGTCCTGCTGGATGCAAACCTCGACGGCCTGCACGCTTACGAAAAGATATCCGTTGTCCCTGTATAGTTTCGACACATCGTAGTCCGACTGCTTGCCGCCGCCATGAAGACGCTTCTCCAGGGTTACCATGTCGTACACATCGCCCTTTTCAATCTGGAGCACGCGGTTAAGCACGTCCGACGAATACACGGAGTTACCCGTCCAGGTGATGTTGCGGAAATAGTATTTGCGGCCCTGGTCGAACTGCATGTCGATGGCGAGGTGCTTGTCGTCCTCGAAATAGACGGTATCCCTTACCAGACGGGCATCGCGGTAACCGGCCTCGTTGAAGGCCTCGATAACGGTGCGGCGGTCTGTCTGATACTCTTTTTCCTTGAATTTCTTGCTCTTGAAGAAGTTGTACCAGCGGTTGGAATGGGTGTCCTTCATGTTCTTCGCGAGCTTGAACTCCGACACGTCGTCGTTGCCGCTGAAGTTGATGTGACGCACGCGGACCTTGTTGCCCCTCTGGACATCGAAGTTCACGCGGATTGCCCTGCGCACCAGTGTGTCTTCCGAAACCTGTACGTCCACTTCACAGAGCTGATAGCCTTTTTCCTTGTAGTAGCGCTTGATGATATCCACCGAGGTGGTGCGCACATAATCCGAGAATTCACGCCCCGGACGGAGATTAAGCCTTTCCTGAAGGTCTTTCTTCTCACCGGTGCGAACACCGGTAAATGTCCAGCGGGATACCCTGGGACGCTCCACGATGCAGATCTTCAGCCATGCGGTGTCTTTCTGCGTGCTCAGGGAGTCTATGACCAGGGATACGTTCTCGAAGTAACGCTGGGCCCAGATGCGGCGGACGATGGATGTCATGTCGTCTCCGGGGATGGTAACCTTCGAACCTTCACGGAGACCGGACAGGTTCACTATCTGGGAGTCAGAGAAATAGTTGTTTCCTTCCACGCCTACTCCACCCACAATGTATTCCTTCGGATTGGAATAATCCACTTCAATCCCGCTCCTTGACGACTGCGCCCACAGAGGGGCCGCCATCAGGGCGAGAGTTAGGAGAAGGCCTGTACGTCTTATATTCATTCGTTTTCTTTCAATCAATCTGCAAATATAGCAAAATCATTTGACTTTTCCATATCTGCGGTCGCGACGCGCGTACTCCGCGAGGGCCGCTTTGAACTCCTCTTTCCGGAAATCCGGCCACAGGACGTCCGTGAACAGGAATTCCGTGTATGCGCACTGCCACAGGAGGTAGTTGGAGATGCGCTGCTCGCCGGAAGTGCGGATCAGAAGGTCCGGATCCGGAATTCCGGCGGTTACGAGATACTTGCTGAAATCTTCTTCGCTTAGCGTGGCCATTGCCTCCGGGCCAAGCTCCGCGGAAGCCTTTGCGGCGGCCTGGAGGATATCCCACTTGCCGCTGTAGCTCAAGAACACGATTACAGTGAGGCGCTTGCAGTGGGCGGTCTGGTCCATCATGCCGTCGATGGCGGCGTTGAGCTTGTCCGAAAGGCGGGCGCGGTTACCCAGCACCACGAAGCGGATATCGTTCTTCAGGAAGGTTGCGCATTCTTCCCTTATCGATTTCATCATCAGGGACATAAGCGTATCCACCTCGGCGGCCGGACGGCCCCAGTTCTCCTCCGAAAAAGCGTAGAGGGAAAGGTATTTCACGCCCGTTTCGCACGCGGCTTCCACCACGGCGCGGACGCTGCCTACACCTTCCATGTGGCCGGCAACACGCTCCTTGCCGCGGGCCTTCGCCCAACGGCCGTTACCGTCCATGATTATGGACACGTGAACGGGAATTCTCTCGGTATTATCCATTATTGCGAATGTCTTCTCCCCAGAAGAGACGTGACGACAGGGCCTGTACGAATCCAGTCTCTGCGAGGCGGATGCGTTTGAGCGAAAATTGTGCCATCTCCACATGTACCGACCAGTCCAGATCCATATCGAAGGTGCGGTTGTCCGTGGTCATAACGGCCATCTTGTCCCTGGACTCCACGCTTATGTCGATCTTTGCCGATTCCGGCAGCACCAGCGGGCGCACATTGAGGTTGTGCGGGGCGATAGGGGCAAGCACGATCACCTTGGAATCCGGCATGCAGATGGGGCCGCCCGCGCTTAGCGAATATGCCGTGGAGCCGGATGAAGTGGCAACGATGAGGCCATCCGCCCAATATGTGGGAAGGGCCTCCCCGTTCACGCTCACATGGATTCCCAGCATGGCCGGACCGTTGCGGTGGACGGCGACCTCATTGATGGAATACGGCAGCATGCCGATGTTCTGGCGGGCGCCATGCCCCTTGAGGGTAGCGTTGAGAACCGTCCTGTATTCGATGGTGAAAGAGCCTTCCATAAGGGCCTGCAGCACAGCTTCCGGGCGGTTTTCGCACAGGAAGCCGATGCGGCCGAAATTCACTCCCAGGATGGGAAGGCCGATGTCCGACACCACATGGGCGGCCGACAGGAAAGTGCCGTCCCCGCCCATCGACAGTACAAGGTCTGTCTCCGGACGCACATCCGACTTGGTGTGTATGGGATAAACCTCATAGGAGGCCGCCTCCAGATCCTTCAGGAGCTTTTTCATTCTGGGCTCCCCAAGGAGCTCTTCATTCAGTACAAAATATCCTATTTTCATCTTTTTAACCCTTTGTCATTTCGAGCGTAGTCGAGAAATCTCAAAAAGGGACTTCAAAAATAACACTTTATTTACAATTTTCATTATTTTTGTGAACCTTAACACACAAAATATGACAAGACTCAGTGTCAACATCAACAAAATCGCGACGATCCGAAACGCCCGCGGCGGCAATCTCCCGGACGTGAGCAAGGCGGCAGTGAACTGCGAGCGCTTCGGCGCCGAGGGCATTACCGTGCATCCTCGTCCCGATGAAAGGCATATCAGATACAGCGACGTGAGGCAGATACGTCCCCTCATTACCACCGAATTCAACATCGAGGGAAACCCCATTCCCTCGTTCATCGACCTTGTGGAAGAAGTTGTTCCGGACCAGGTAACCCTTGTACCGGACGCACACGACGCAATCACCTCAAACGCCGGCTGGGACACCTGGAAAAACCGCGACTTCCTCACTGACGTATGCGCCCGTTTCAAGTCTAAGGGAATAAGGGTGTCCATCTTTATCGACCCGGATCCCTATATGGCCGAAGGCGCCGCACTCTGCGGGGCGGACAGGGTGGAACTTTACACTGCCGATTATGCCGCCGAGTACCCCCTGGACCCGGAAATCGCGATAGCCCGCTATATCGAAGCGGCCAGGGCCGCCAGCGCAGCAGGTCTCGGCCTCAACGCCGGGCACGACCTTTCGCTGGAGAATCTTGCCTACTTCGTTCAGCAGATACCCTGGACGGACGAAGTCTCCATCGGCCATGCTCTTATAAGCGACGCGCTTTACATGGGGCTTGAGCAAACGATTCAGGCGTATCTTTCGGAAATCCGCAAAAAATAGCTATCTTTGCAAGTTCAACAGAAAACAATTTAACGTTAAATAATGAAAAAGAACATTCTACTTTTGAGCGCCGTCGCCATCCTGGCAGGCCTCAGCCTCTCATCCTGCAACGAGAATACTCCCAAACAGCCCGTGGAGCCCATCGCCAATGACACAACCGCAGTTGCAGGCAGTATCGTTTTCTTCAGCCTCGACCGCGTCATGGCGGAGTACGACATGGCCAACGACCTCCGTGCCGTCGTGGAAACCAAGGTGAACAGCATCCAGGCTGAAATCACCCGCCGTGAGAACAAACTCACCCGCGAGCTCAACGACTTCAACAACAAGCTCGAGAAAGGTCTCCTCACCAACAGCGTGGCACAGGCCCAGCAGCAGAAACTCCAGCAACAGCAGCAGTCATACCAGAAGTATGTTGTGGAGAAGCAGCAGGAAATGGCTGAAGAGCAGCAGGTTATGCTCAACAACATCATGAACGCCATCAACGAGTATATCGTAAAGTATAACGAGGAGAAGCAGTTTGCCATGATTCTCACCACCAGCGGAGACCTTCTTTCCGCCCCCGTCGTGATCGGCAATCCTTCCCTGGACATTACTGAAGAAATCCTCAAGGGCCTCAACGACGAGTACGTCAAAAGCAAGGACAAAGCTCCCGCCGCGGAGGAATAAACCGTGAAAATCGCCATACTGTCCTGTTTCCACCCGTACAGGGGAGGGATCGCCCAGTTCAACGCATGCATATATGAGGAACTGGGCCGGGACAATGAGGTTCGGGCATTCAATTTCAAGCGCCAGTACCCCAAGATCCTGTTTCCCGGAAAAACGCAGTATGTAACCCCGGAAGACGAAGCCACTCCCGTAGAGAGCACCTCTGTGCTGGACACCATCCGGCCTTCCACCTGGGCAAAGACGGCAAAACTCATAAGGCAGTGGCAGCCGGACCTTTTGATTCTGAGGTACTGGATGTCGTGGTTCGCCCCCTCGCTGGGGTATGTGAGCCGCCACACAGGCTGCAAAAGCATAGCCATCCTGGACAATGTGACCCCGCACGAGCCCCACTTTTTCGACAAACCCCTGTCGAAGTATTTCCTTAAGGGCTGCAGCGGCTACATTACCATGACGGAATCCGTAGCGGAAGACCTTGTCTCCCTTGTTCCGGATGCCCGTTACAAGATACTCCCCCACCCCGTGTACAGCCACTTCGGGGAGCGGATGGAAAGGGAGGAAGCATGCTCCTCTCTTGGGTTGGACCCTGAAAAGAAAACGCTGCTTTTCTTCGGGCTCATCCGGGAGTACAAGGGGCTGGATATATTGCTGGAAGCGTTCCGGGGCCTCCCGGAGGACTATCAGCTGGTTGTGGCGGGAGAACCATACGGCGCGTTCGACAAGTATCAGCGCATTCTGGATTCCCTTCCCGGGAAAGACAGGGTAAAAGTCTTTCCCCGGTACATCAGGGACTCGGAAGTGAAACTGTACTTCAGCGCCGCAGACGTATCGGTGCTGCCATACCGCACTGCCACGCAGAGCGGAATCAGCGCGGCGTCATACCATTTTGACGTGCCGCTCATCGTCACGGATGTGGGCGGGCTCAAGGAGACCATCGGGGACAGGGGAACCGGCCTGGTGGCGCCAGTGGCGGAACCGGAGGCTGTGAGAAGGGAGATTGTCCGCTACTTTGAAAACCCTTCAATCGCACCTGCGTGCAGGGAGGCGATAAAAAAAGAAAAAGAAAGGCTGTCGTGGAACAGGTTTTGCTCATCCCTCACGGCCTTCGCAAAAGAACTATAACTCAAGCGCAGAGATATATGACCAGACCCGGAATTATACTTGTCGCGACCACAGCGGTCATCCTTGCATGCATGGCGGCCGCCCCCACGCTCAGGGCCCAGGCCTATGAGCCCGTGCCGGTTACGGTGTCCACGGAAAAGGTTAACGTGAACGGAAAGGTATACCTCGCCCACACCGTGCTGGAGAGGCAAACCCTCTATTCCATAGCCAAAGCCTATGGCGTTAGCATAGACGACATCTATGAGGCTAACCCTACCCTGCAAAGGACCGGTCTGCTGAAGGGCAGCATCATCCTCATCCCCTGCAAGGAGCAGCCCGCTTCCGAAGAGGTCTATATCCCGGAAGAAGGAACCTACAAGGAGCATCTGGTGAAGTGGTATGAGACCATCGACGACATTGCCGCCATGTATGGTCTCAGCACGGATGCCCTCATGGAGTTCAATCACCTGGACTCTCCCAAGCTCAACCGCCGCCAGGTTCTGTACATTCCTCTCACGGAGGAAGAAATGATTGCCGCGGCGGAGGCTGCAACTCAAACCCCGGAGGATAACACCCCCACAGTCCTTCCCGCTGAAACGGATACCGTTACCGTGAGGGAGTTCGAAATCGGCGATGACGTGATTGTCACGGTGGAAGATCCCATCGTGGGCAAGTCCACCGTGAACATGGCCCTTGTGCTTCCCTTCAATGCGGAGGGCCGCGCAAGTTCCATGAACATGGACTTCTACGCCGGCGTGCTGTTGGCTCTTAGGGATCTTCAGGCGGAAGGCATCTACACGCACCTGTCGGCCTTCGACACCAAATCGGCAATGCCCAGCGCATACCAGCTCTCGAAGAACGACTTTGTGCTCGGCCCGGTGTCCCTGCAGGATCTCACCACGGTGCTTGAGCGGGTTGGCGAGGAAACCACCGTGATCTCTCCTCTGGACCAGAAGGCCATCGTGCTCAGGGACACCTTCCCCAACTTCATCCAGGCTCCCTCCTACATCGAGAATCAGTATCTGGAGCTTGCACAGTGGCTGGAGGAAGGCTTCAAGGAAGGTGAAACCATTATCCTGATGAGCGAGAAAGGCGGTTCTGCCACCTGCACCGCCCTGAAGGAAGCCCTCACGCAGAAGGGCCTCCACTTCGAGATTCTGTTCTACAACGTATCCGAAGGCTCCAGGATTCCCGCGCGCCTTGCTTCCATGATGCAGAAGGGCCGCATGAACCACGTTGTGGTGGCTTCTGAAAACGAGGGTTTCGTGGCTGATGCCATGCGCAACCTCAGCATCATGAACAACAGGGGCTACAAGGTAACTTCCTACGGCACCTCGAAACTCAGGCTGCTGGATTCGGTGGACAATAACTACTACCACCAGACTTCCCTGCACCTCACAACGGCATATTACGTGGATTATGACGACCCGGAGGTAAACCGCTTCATCCTGGCATTCCGTGCGCTTTACAACACGGAACCCAGCCAGTTCGCCTTCCAGGGATACGACACCGCCCATTACTTCATTTCCATGATCGCCCAGTACGGAGACAAGTGGAAGAACTATCTGGACAAGAACAAGGTTCGCATGCTCCACCTGGACTTCCTGTTCAACAAGAACGAAAACGGCTCCCTTTCCAACGGAGCCATCAGGAGGATCATCTACAATCCGGATATGAGCATGATAATGGTTAAGTAGCCTCGGAAATCAGTACCCTGGCATTCTCTATGGCGGCTTCCGTGATACGGGAGCCGCTTAGCATTCTGGATATCTCCATAACCCTTTCCTCTCCCGTGATACGTGAAATACCGGTGCGGCCGCCTTCACGGCTCACCAGATAATGGGCATCGCCCTTTGCCGCCACCTGCGGAAGGTGGGTTATCGCGAACACCTGCATGTCCTTGCCCATGGAACATATCATGGAACCCATCTTGTCGGCGGCGCTACCGGATACGCCGGTATCGATTTCGTCGAACACCATGGTGGGCATGCTGGTGTATTTTGCCATCATCGCCTTGAGGCTGAGCATAATCCGGGAGAGTTCTCCGCCGGATGCTCCTTTGGCAACGTCCACGGGTTCGCCGGAGCCGGCAGAAAAGAGAAATTCAACCGTGTCTGTCCCGCTTGCCGATGAAGGGGCTGCCACAACCCTCGTTTCAAAGCGGCAGTTCTCAAGTTCCAGGAAGCGGAGGGATTCCAGCACCGAGCCGGAGAAAGGCTTGCAGGCCTTTTCGCGGGCGGAGTGAAGGGCGGATGCGGCGCGGGCGTACCCATCGGCACAAAGTTTTTCGCGCTTCCGGAGAGCTTCCATGTCTTCTGCAAGGCTGGTGCTGTCCATAAGGGCACGCTCCAGGGTATCGCGAACAGCGATGAGTTCCGCCTCGGAGTTCACGTCATAGCGCTTCATCAGATCATAGATGAGCGACATCCTGTCTTCAACCGCCTGCAGTGCCGCGGGAGAGACTTCTATCTTTTCGGAGGCCTGCTCCACTTCGGCCGATATATCCTCGATTTCCAACCGGGAGGATTCCAGCCTTTCGGAGAGGGGCTGAAGCTGCGGGAGATAACGGGCGCCCTTTTCAAGTTTGCGAACGGCTTCTTTCAAGAGCGAGGAAAGCGGAGTACCGTCTTCCGTCTCCATCAAAGCGCGGGCGCCTTCAAGCACTTCCTTTATTTCTTCCGCGTGCGCGAGCTGCTGTTGTTGCTGCTCCAGCGAGGCGAGTTCGCCTTCGGTGAGACGGGCGCTCTCCAGGCGTTCGTACCTGGCCTGTGTGTAGTCCCTGTCGGCCTCCAAAGTGCGGAGGCGGGATTCGGCATCGGCAAGTTCTTTCCTTGCCTTCTGCCACTGCGACCATGCATCCGAGCAGGCTTCCAAAAGGGCTTTGTTCCCGGCGAAATGGTCCAGGAGCTTCATGCGGAAGGAAGGATCCTGCAGAAGGAGCGTCTGATGCTGGGCATGAACGTCAACAAGATGCGAAGAGACTTCCTGAAGGCGGGAAAGGGACACCGGCTCATCGTTGAGGAAACTGCGCGAGCGGCCGCTGGAATGGACCACGCGACGGATTACCAGATGGCCGTCCTGCCAGGGGAGGTCATCGGCCTGTAGTTTCTCTTTGAGGATGGAATCTTCCCCCGCCTCGAATTCCGCCTCAACCACGCAGGAATCCCCGTCCGGGCCAATCATGGAGGCATCGGCCCTGGCTCCCAGGCACAGCGACAGGGCGCCCATGAGGATGGACTTGCCGGCGCCGGTCTGCCCGGTTATAATCACCAGACCCTCCGGAAAGCTGGTTTCCAGAGAGTCTATGAGAACGTAATTCCTGACTTGGAGGCGCTGGAGCATCTAGGCTTCGCTATTGGCCTGCTTGTACACAAGCTCGCCGTTCTCGAATTCCGAGATGGCCACAAGACCCGGCTTGGGCTGGCGCTCGTAGTACTTGGAGATTTCGATCTGCTCCTTGTTCTCGAAGACTTCTTCCATGGTGTCACGGTCGTTGCGGAAGTCTTCCAGTTTCTTGGTGAGTTCGCGCTTTTCAGCGGCTGCGATCTGGTTTGCCCTCTTGGAGAGGATTACCACCGACTCGTAGATGTTTCCGGTGGG
>JAEEUZ010000143.1 GCA_016290725.1 Bacteroidales bacterium
GACCAGTGCGGTGAAGTAGCGGAGACAAGGGCGGATCTTGTCCAATTCGGTATGAGCACCGATACTGGGAGTGGAACCGACTTCCAGGTCAGCTTGATGCAAGGCCTCCAGGTAATCCTTCTTTCCGCGGCTACGGACAACAATCATGGGGTAGTCGTGGCGGGCGAGGATGTAATTCACGATAAGCCTGGCGATTCGGCCGTTGCCGTCCTCAAACGGGTGAATCCGGATATACCGATAATGGAACAGCGCTGCCAGTTCGACGGGGGAGAGCTTGCCTTTTGTCTCCTCTTCATTGTACCAGTCAACGAGGTCGGCCATCAGGGCTGCCGTTTCCTCCGGAGCGGCGTATTCGAAACGGTCCCCATAGCGGCTGATTACGCTGTTGGGTCGAGTCTTGTACCTGCCTGCGTGAATGACATAGCTGTTCTGCTGTCCGCCCGGCAATTCACGATAGACCGTATAATTCTCCCGCAGAAGCGTCTTGTGCAACTGGCGTATGAAGTTCTGCGTAAGCGGCATATCCTTGATGCCGGCCTGCTCCTGCATCATCTTGAGACCCACATTGCTGGCTTTCATTTCCTCCAGATCTTTCATCTCTGCTTCTCCTACAACCTTGCCGAATAGCAGCAGCAGTTCTGTTTGACCATAGGTCAACGTATTGCCTTCGATGTTGTTACTGTTGAAGTTGAAATCCACTGTAAATTTGCGACTGAGACGCTCGCGGTCCCTCTCAGAAAGAGGCTGTATGGCATTCCAGGCAGCTATCGCCTTGGGTACATTCAAGTACTTCATCGCAAAAATGTTTTCTAATTGGTGGTAAATATACCACTTTTTTGTCAACATTTTTCAAATTAATCGGCGAGAAAAGGTGCGAATAATCTTCGAGAAGCTCTGCTGGTACCAGCCGGGACAGATATGAAAGCATGCCGCCGAAAATGCGTAAATTTGGTTCGTTAAATCGGAATTTGTACGAACAAAATGAAATACTTGAAAACACTTTCTATTCTGGCCCTCGGGCTCATTGCCGTCGCCTGCGGGAATCCCGCCCAAAAATCATCAGAGGCCGAATTCATTGACAGCGTAACCGAAGCACTGGCAAACGGCGGACAGATTAATCCAGCCCATCTCCAGTGGACGCGGGAGCCTCAGGCCTTCGAAGTAAAGGATGGTTTCATTGCAATCACCACGGCCCCTCACACGGACCTTTGGCAGCGCACGTACTACCATTTCCGTAACGATAATGCTCCGGTACTCCAGATAAAAACTCGGGAATATTACTTCAGTTTCGTGGTGAAGACCGACTTCACCCAGAGCCACCAGCGCTTCGATCAGTGCGGCGTGGTGATGTATCTGGACAGCGACAACTGGCTCAAGGGTTCTGTGGAGTTTGAAAACGAGGAGTTCCAGCACCTGGGAAGCGTAGCCACCAATAATGGCTACTCCGATTGGGCCACCACCGCAATCCCGGCCGATGTGAAGACTATGTGGTACCGTTTCTCCCGCCGGGCCGATGACTACTGCATCGAGTGCTCCACCGACGGGGTCAACTTCAGCCAGATGCGCATCTGTCATATGTATGAGGGGGCCGATGAGATTGCCTTCGGCATCTACGCCTGCTCTCCGGAAGAGTCTTCCTTCACGGCGATATTCTCAGATATGAAGATTACCGAGTGCATGTGGAAAGCCCACGACGGCCAGCAGCCGGATGAATAGGGGTAGTTAAATTCCCCGTTTATCGAAAAGAATAGTCACCTGAAGTCTGTATGGGCTACAGGTGACTTGCTGTTACGGGAGAATGCCCTGCTATTGCGACCTTCTTATGGACATGTTATTTAAGATGCGCCCTCGGATCGGACTTTCCCATGTAGTTCCACCTTGTCTGGACGGATTCCCAGTTTCTTGAAATCCTCCGGACGACTCATCAGTCTTGCTTTTGCCATACACTTATCTCGACTTATTTCCGTTGAAAGTAATAGAGCCCATCGGGGCGGTGAGAGTGCCTTCTATGGCATCTCCGCTTCGTGTGCCGCGAACCTTGGCGTTCAGGCGGCGGAGCATCACCTTGGCGTTGGTTTCGTAGGAATAGCCTTCGGCGGTGGCAATGCCGCTTTCAACCTTGTAGGTGCGGCCCATGAAGTCCATCGTGCCGGTAAGGGTGGTGCCATCCACCGCGAATACAATCTTTCCGCGCTGCTTTCCCATGGGAGTATTGATGAGCGCATCATAGGTGCCAGCGAGTTCCGGGTCAGGAGCACCGGTAGCGTCAAGTCCCTTCTCCTCTGATGCGGCATTTGCTGCCATCCGTGAGCGCATCTGCCTGGATGCTTCTGCCGGGTCGGTACCCAACGCTGCTTCGCGGTCGGAGGCGTCCAGGATGTAGTTGGCATAGAGGCTTTCCACTTCGTAGTGCATGCGGCCGCCGGCATCGACGAGAACCTCGCCTGAGCGAGTGAGTTTCAAGTGGCCGTTGGCATAGTAGCGGCTGATGGTGGGATAGATGCCGCGCTGGTCATAGAGTGCCTTGCCATCGGCGTCCAACATCTCGTAATGGTTGTTGCAGGTGTACTCCTGCTCGCTCTGCAGCTCATAGACGGCCTCTACGTCGCCGGAGCGGAACCAGTAACGTGACTTGTCGGGGAAAGGCTTTCCGCATCCCTGTTCGGGGCGGGTGCCTTCGATGGTGATATCTACGTCCGGAGTGCGCTCCTCATTGCGGATAACTACGTTTCCGTCCGGGCCGATCACAGCGAAGACGGGATACTGGATGGCTCCGGTCTCACGTGTGCTCACAAAATCGAAGAGCAGCACGGTGTGGCCCGCCACCTGCTGACGCCCCCAGATCCAGCGGTTCCAGAACTCCTGGTTCTCGGCTGTACCCCACTGATGGTCGTGGTAGCCGCTGCCCTGAATCTGGAGCGTGCGCCCGCCGCATACCACCGTGCCTTCCACTTTGCCGCGCGGCACGGCGCAGAGCCAGGTGAAAATGTCTCCGTTCTCCCGCTGGAAGAAGGCCGTACCTGGACGGAAGGAGCGGGCCGTGCTGGAGAGTTTGAGGTCGATGGTCACGTTGCTCTCGGGGTTTTCGATGTGCAGCACATAGTCCTGCAGGTCGCCGCGGAAGTAGTTCTTGCCCATCTTCACGTCACACTGGCCTTCGCCAAGGGCGCATTCGGCCGCATCCACTTGGATCACATCGGTCTCGCAGGTGCCGTCGGCAAACTGCACGTTGTAAAACACAAAGGGCTTGTACCCCCGCTGGGCCGAACGCATGGTAGGCGGGTTGGTGGCGAAGTTCACGTTCACGGTAATGCCGTCGGGAGTCTCGGCGTCGAAATACCACCATTCGACGCAGCCGGGAGCGTCGTCGTTGCGGCGGCCGTCCTCCCAGGGCTCTACTACTTCGGGATTGATGCCCAGGGCCTTGAAGTCCTCGGGCCTGTTCATGATGCGGATAGAACTATTCGATTTCATGGCTATCGGATTTTATTATGATTGTTTCACTTCGTCAATAAAGGAGAAGGCCTCTTCGGCTACGCGTTTGGGACAGTCGAGTTCCATCAGGTGGCGTTCTCCGGGGATGATCTTGAACCGGCTGCCGCGGGCCATATCCTTGATGTACATGTTGCTGTCGTAGTGGTCGTGAAAAACCACGTCTTCACTTCCGAAAAGGAAGAATACCGGAACGCTGAGTTCCCGCATGGCCTTCTCGCACTCTTCCAGCGAGTCCCAGATACGCTCTGGTGCTGCCGCATAATCGCCAACGCTAGCCTCCAGGTTCTTGGCCGTGCTGCCAAGGCTGGCCATCTCCTTCATTTTCTTAAAAATGCCGGTCTTCTTGCGCATCGCCATCGATAGCAGCGCCCGGGGGCCTTTGGTCTTGATGGTATCTAACCAGACATTTGCCGTCTGCTGTTTCAGGTGAGGAGCCATATAGAAGGAGCAGAAGTCGATAAGCATCTCGGGATGATGACGCACCATCCACCAGCCGGGAACCACTCCGTGGCATTTGCCCAGATAGTGGAACTTCTCTATGCCGATGGCCTTCACGAAGCCGTACAGGTCCTCACCCCAGGTATTTCCCCAATGGGTGTTGCCTTCGGTATCCTTGCAAAGACTTTCGCCGCTTACTGCCATTACGATTCCATAGACGTGATACCGTTCAGCCAGGTATTCCACCACCGGCATGAAGGTATGGAAATAGAAGGCGCCGGTAATCAGCACCTCGGGATTGTTTTCACCGCGCTCGCAGTACGTGACTTCACGGCCGTTTGGAAGGACAACGGACTTGGCCTTGCCTTTGACTTTCTTGGACTCTATCATAGCAATTGTCTTTTAATTCCGGATACAAAGGTCCGGCTTTATTTCCAAATAAAATGACCCGGAATTATGTATTTACGTTCCGAAATTAATATCTTTGCGTTATGAAAGAAGAAATCAGCCATATTTCGTTGTCCGAAATCGACCGAAGGCTGGACGTATCCAAGAAGGGGAACGTCATCTTCAGCGAACTTGTCTCCGTTATCCGCAGCCGGGGCAGCAGCACTTATTCGGCCGAAGAGATTGACCGTCCCTACCGGATAGACGGCACGCGCCTGGTGATTGCCACCTCCGGAGAAGCTCTGTACGGGGTGAACCTTACGGATTGCCGCATAGCCAAAGGCATGATGCTGTATATTGCCCCAGGCTCGGTTATCAACCCCGTGGAGATATCGGAGGACTTTGATGTAGAAGGCGTCCTGGTGAATGAATTGCCTTTTGGCGACTTGACGGCAGCTGTACCGGAGTGCGGAGAAGCGGCAATCCCTCTGACAGGTGCCGAATTCTCCAGGCTTGAGGGAATGATAAGTCTAATCTGGGATTCCCTTTCGGAAGGAGCCGGGGCGGAAACGGTTAAATACCTCAGTGCCGCTCTTCTTCAAGAAGGATTCAGTCTCATACGTATGGCAAAGGCAGACGTCGCTGCCTCCAAGTCGTCCTCAAGGAATCTGCTGGAAGAGTTCCGCCACCTGTTGAACCGGCATTTCCTTGAGCAGCGGACGCTCTCCTTCTATGCCGATGAACTCTGTGTGAGCAGCGGCTACCTGTGCGCCCTGATTCCACGCCTCAGCGGCCGCAGTTTCAGGGACTGGGTGAATGATGCTTTGCTACAGGAAGCCAAGATTCAACTGCGGTCAACCAAGAAGACGGTCACGGAAATATCGGACTATCTGAGCTTTGCCACCTCCTCCCAGTTCTGCCGCTTCTTCAAGCGGATGACGGCGCTGTCTCCAAAAGAATATAGGGCGTCGATATAAGATTTCAGTAAATTCAGATTAATTGCTCTCCCGTGTTTGATCTGGCTGTTCTTACACACCAAACTATAGGGGGGTGCTGGGAATACCATCACAGGGCAGAATACTTTTTCGCAAATGATTATATTTGCAATGAATCCATTATAACCCAGGTCTTGTTGGTGAGAACACATTATGATTGAATTA
>JAEEUZ010000144.1 GCA_016290725.1 Bacteroidales bacterium
GCGCGCTCCGTACCGAATATGATGCAATGGATCCTCTCTATCAGAACGACCCTGTACACCCCAACCTCGAAGGCTATAAAGTAATGGAAAAGGCCCTCCTGGACGTGATGGATAATCTGTAATAAATAACCCGGCTCGCTTGAGCCGGGTTATTTTTACATTTCCTGTATCACCCAATCCCTTTCATAATCGTCCCACATGATGCTGTAGTCCTGGGGGGTGAGATACCTGTTTTCGATCGTGTCGTACAATTCCAGGTGGATGAGACCGGTGGCGAAATCCTTGTTCACGTTGCTCGTGAGCCTGGAGAGCATGGATTTGATTTCATAGTCCGTAACATAAGTGTGGTGATACGGGCCGAACTCCATGGGGCCGCAGGTTACGGCCGACAGGTCGTAATAAGTTAACTGGACGGTGGCAGTTACCACCACATTGACATCCTTGCAAGATGAGAGGCAAGGGAGGAGCAGAACAACTGCTGCGAAAAGTGATAACAGGCGTTTCATAACTCTTAGTCTTTAACGTTCAACAATGCTTCGCGAATGCGGGCTTCAATCTCTCCGGAAAGCTCCGGATTGTCCAGCATAAGCTGCTTCGTTGCCTCGCGTCCCTGTGCCAGACGGGTTTCTCCGTAGCTGAACCAGGAACCGGACTTCTTGAGTATTCCAAGTTCCACGCCAAGATCGACAATTTCTCCACTTTTTGATATGCCTTCGCCAAAAACTATGTCAAATTCCGCCTTGCGGAAAGGAGGAGCCATCTTGTTTTTCACCACTTTAACCTTCACGTGGTTGCCCAGTGCTTCATCCCCGTCCTTGATCTGGGTGGTGCGGCGGATATCCAGGCGCACGGAAGCATAGAACTTGAGGGCGTTGCCGCCGGTGGTGGTTTCCGGATTGCCGAACATTATGCCGATTTTCTCGCGCAACTGGTTGATGAAGATGCAGCACGTGCCGGTTTTGGAGATGTTCGCGGTGAGCTTGCGGAGGGCCTGGCTCATGAGGCGGGCCTGAAGGCCGACCTTGTTGTCGCCCATTTCGCCTTCAATTTCCGCCTTGGGGGTGAGGGCGGCTACGGAGTCGATCACCACGATGTCGATGGCGCCGCTGCGGATAAGGTTGTCGGCAATTTCAAGGGCCTGCTCCCCATTGTCCGGCTGGGAGATGAGGAGGGTGTCCAGATTAACGCCCAGTGCCTTGGCATAGGTGCGGTCGAACGCATGTTCCGCGTCGATGATGGCGGCGATGCCGCCGCTTTTCTGCGCCTCCGCGATGGCGTGGATGGCGAGGGTTGTCTTACCGCTGGATTCCGGGCCATAGATCTCGATAATCCTGCCCTTGGGATAGCCTCCTATTCCAAGTGCATGGTCCAGCGAAATGGAGCCGCTGGGGATGACCTGCGCCGAATCCCACTCCGGCTGGTCTCCGAGTTTCATAATCGTGCCTTTCCCATAATCTTTCTCGATCTTGTCGAGAGTAGCCTGCAATGCCTTGAGTTTCGCGGCATTGACCTCTGCACCGGTCATTTCTTCTACTGTCTTGGCCATAAAAGTGTTAATTAAAGTTTTCGGTGGAATTTTCCACCCTTATTTGCAAAGTTATGAAATAATCCGGCATTTACACATTTTTTATTGTTATTTTTGCAGGGTAAAACGAAAGTTCTATGGACAGGATGCCTCTGGTGGGGATGAACCCCGCACAACTCAAGGAAGCCGCAGTTCAGGCAGGTCTCCCCTCCTTCACGGGAAACCAGCTGGCCCGCTGGCTTTATGTGCGGCGTACGGAGTCGCTGGAGGAGATGACGGATATCTCCAAGGCGGGGCGTGAAAAACTTTCAGAGACCTACTGCGTGGGCCGCATAAAACCCATCGGCTCCCAAATTTCCAGGGATGGCACGCGCAAATACATCTTCCCCGTCGGCACGAATGCCGTCGAGGCCGTCATGATCCCGGAGGCAGACCGCAAAACCCTCTGCGTCTCCTCCCAGGCCGGGTGCAAGATGGGCTGCAAGTTCTGCATGACTGGCCGCCAGGGCTTCCACGGCAACCTCACCGCCGCGGAAATCCTCTCCCAGTTCCTCGGCATCGAAGAAGCCGGTTCCCTCACCAATGCCGTATTCATGGGCATGGGAGAGCCTCTGGACAACTGGGAAGAGGTTAAGAAGGCCATCGAGGTGCTGTGCGCGCCGTGGGGATTCGGCTGGAGTCCCAAGCGCATCACCCTAAGCACCATCGGCGTTGTGCCCATGCTCAAGCGCTTCCTGGATGAAAGCCGATGCCACCTTGCGGTGAGCCTTCACAATCCCTTCCACGAGGAGCGTCTGGAAATGATGCCCGCGGAGAAGGCCTGGCCGCTGGAAAGCGTCATCGACCTGATAAAACAATACGACTTCACCGGGCAGCGGAGGGTGAGTTTCGAATACACCGTTTTCGACGGGTGGAACGACACTCCCCGCCATGCGCAGGCGCTCATCGCCATGCTGCGCCATCTGGAATGCCGCGTGAACCTAATCCGCTTCCACAGCATTCCCCACTTCCCTTACAAAGCCGCCCCCGCCACGAAGATGGAAGACTTCCGGGGCAAGCTTGAACGCGGCGGAATCACCGCCACCATCCGCGCCTCCCGCGGAGAAGACATCATGGCCGCCTGCGGCCTTCTCGCCGGTTCCCTCTGTCATACCGAGGCCTCGCCGAGCGTATCTCAAACACCCCCGCAACGATGAAAAAACTCCTCCCCATACTCCTCGCCCTGCTCTCCCTGCCCCTTTTCGCGCAGGAACGGAGAACCGCCTCCTTCGGCCTGGATCCGTCGGACTCCCTGGCGGTAGCCGGTTTCCGCAGCAGGATGGACTCCATCCGCGCATATCGGCCCACCGTGGCACTGGTCCTCAGCGGAGGCGGCGCAAAAGGCGCCGCCCATATCGGCGCAATGGAGTTTATCCAGCAGTACGACATTCCCGTGGACCTTGTCGTTGGAACCAGCATCGGCGGCCTTGTGGGAGGCTTTTACGCCATGGGCTACACCCCCACGTACCTGGATTCCATGATCCGCTCCATCAACTGGGACATCGCCCTCAGCGATGAAGTGTCCCGCGAATACATGCCCTTCAGGCGCATACGATATCGCGACCGCTACATCCTTTCCTTCCCCTTCGATTTCGGCGGAAAGAAAAAGAAAAACGCCCATTTCGCATCCCCCACAGACCCTTCCACCCTTGCATCGAGGAGCATACGGGGCGGCCTTCCCTCCGGGCTTGTGTTTGGCCAGAACGTGGGCTACATCATCTCCAGCCTTTCACCCGGTCACGCGGATTCCACGTCCTTCCTGGATTTTCCCATCCCCTTCGTGTGCGTAGCCACGGACATGGTTTCCGGCAAGGCTAAAGTGTGGCACAGCGGCAGCATCAACACCGCCCTCCGTTCCACGATGTCCATCCCCGCCCTCTTCACTCCGGTTCGAACCGGCGACATGGTCCTTGCCGACGGCGGCATGCGCAACAACTTCCCGGTGGATATCGCCAAGGATCTGGGGGCCGATATCGTCATCGGCGTAGATCTTTCCCAGGCGCGGATGGGCTACGACGACATCCAGAATCTGGCCGATATCATCTGGCGCGGCATCGACCTCCTGGCGGAAGATTCCTTCGAGCGAGGCCTTCAGGAAGTGGACCTTTACGTTAAGCCGGACCTCCACGAATACAACATGATGAGCTTCGACTCTGAGTCTGTCTCCATCATGATTAAGCGCGGATACGACGCGGCCCGCGAGAAATCCATGGAATTCGCGAAACTCAAAGGACGCATCGGCCTGGAAAGTTTCTCCCTCCACGGAGAACCCGCCAGCGATGTCAATCAGGACTACCTCCTCATCGACACGGTGATTATAAACGGGGTTAGCCGGAAAGAGGCCGACATCCTGCGCAACAAGATTTACATCAAGGGCCTGAAGGTTGTGAACCGCTATGAGGTGGAAAGGGCGGTTAATACCATCTTCGGGGCCGGAGGATACGACTTCGTGAACTATGAAATACTGGGCGAGAAAGAGCCACACAGCCTGGTTCTCAACTGCCAGAAGGGGCCCAAGAACCAGCTGGGAGTGGGCTTCCGCATCGACACTGAAGAGCTTGTGGCAGTGCTCCTGAACCTTGGATTCAACACCAATTCCATGCAGGGAGCGGCGCTGGACCTGAACGCCAAAATCGGCTCGAACCCCTATTTCAACGCCCGTTTCACCTACGACGTTCCCAAGATTCCAACCATCAATCTGGAGGCCTCGGTGAAGTGGACGGACAGGAATTCCTTCATCATGGGAGACAACCGCTACAACATCTCCTACCTCCTGACCGACCAGCGCCTATACCTCTCCAACATCCGCTGGAACTACTACGACGTCCAGGGCGGCATCGCCAATACCTATTATAGTATAAGGCGGCTTCTGACCGACAACCTCATCGGCGACTACGACCAGAGCATCCGGGCCTGGGACTACCCATCCGCCTTCCTCTACGCCAATGCGGATACCAGGGATCACAGCTACTTCCCCACCAAGGGCTACAACGCCAGCTTAAAGGCCGATTTATTCGCGCGCTTCGGCGACGAAACCTCTTCCAGCTCCTCCGGTGAGCCGCTCTTCGCCACCTTCGCCGGCAACGCCTCCCTGGCCGTTCCCGTGTTTAACTTCCTCACCTTCATCCCCTTCGGCGACTTCCGCTTCATCGTGGGTGACGACATCCCCGTCCCCTTCGCCAACGCCCTGGGCGGCTACATGAGGGGCAGATACGTATCGCATCAGATTCCCTTCGCAGGTATCGACAACGCGGCCTTCCGCCGCAACTACCTGGTTTCTGTGGGGGCCGATTTACGCTTCAACCTGGCGCAGGACCACTACATCACGGCGCGCGGGAACATCGCCTACGACTTCAACGATTTCAACGACTTCGAAGACGGCGAGGCCGTGAAGGGCCTCTCCCTGGGCTACACCTACAACTCCATCATCGGCCCCATCAGCGCCTTCGGCCACTGGTCCTCCCTCACGAACCGCTTCGGCGCCTACCTCTCCATCGGCCTGGACTTCTAGGGGGGTACGGCTCTCCCTCGGTTCTTTCCGTGCTCCATCAGCCCCCCGGCTCCGGTTCACGGGCACCAGAGCCCCCTTTTGCCCGTGAACACCTTACGAAACGTGCGTAGAGGTCCAGTAGTGTGGACCCCTGCGCACGGTTCTACGGGGTTTTCGTGCGTAGAGGTGCCAGGGCTTGGACCTCTACGCACGATATGTAGTGGTTACGGGCTGGCGAGGCGGACTCGACGGAGCTTTGAGGCCTGGTCGGGTGAGATAACGCCCGCTTCAAGGAGGCCGTCGACGGTAAGGGCTTCCGGGCTGTTATGACTGCGGTACAGGACGATTCCGTGGGCGGAGGAGCCGATGTAGGGGTGCTGCCGGAGGTCTTCTTCCGGGAGTGTCCAGATGGGGTAC
>JAEEUZ010000145.1 GCA_016290725.1 Bacteroidales bacterium
AGTTAAGCTATCGTTATATCTGACGCTCAAAGGTAATCATTATTATACAAATCATTCACCACTTTATTCCATGGTATTTCCGATTCAGCAGTATTATTCTTATCTTTGTTACTTACCAAACATGTTTAGCGCAATGGCAGATTATCCCCAGATTGACCTCACGGCCTGGCATCCGACCGGGCAGGGCGGAAACGGAACCACATATGAGAATCCGGAGCGGCCGGACGTGATACTCAAGGTGAACAAATCCGGCCTCAACACCTTTGAGGCGGTGAAGAAAGAGTTCGACGTGTCCAGGGCGGTTGACGCCCTTGGAATATCCGTCCCGAAGATGCTGGAAATGGTGCGCGTCGGCGATGCCTATGCAACCATATCGGAACGCATAAAGGAAAAGAAATCCCTTTCCAGAATCTGCCACGACCAGCCGGAGCGCATAGAGGAAATGGCCCGCCTTATGTGTGCAAAGGGCAGGGAACTGTTCTCCGCAACCTGCAATACGGATTTCTTCCCCAGCCGTAAGGAGCAGCTGCTGAGGGCAGTGGAGAAGGTTCAGTTCATCGGCAAAAAGAACAAGGCCGTCCTTCGCGCTTTTGCCGATACCATTCGGGACGTGAAGACCTGCAGCCACGGGGACTTCAATACCGGAAACCTGATTCTGGCGGGAGAAAAGTGCTACTGGATAGACCTTGACCGCTTTGGCTACGGGGATCCGATGTTCGACATCGGCCACCTTTACCAGATCTGCAATACCTACGCTCCCATGAAGCAGGTTCAGGACATATTCCATATGACTGAAGCCCAGCTCCGCCTTTTCTGGGACGCCTTTGCCAAAGAGTATACCGGAAAGGAAAACCATGGGGAATTTGACGATGAGGCCGCAAGGTTCGCCTGCCTGGATATGGTGCTCCGCTATGAGTTCCAGAAATCCAGCTTGCCCGAAAGGCTCTTTTTTGCCGTCCATATTCGCCGCCTGATATGCAAGTTCTGAAAGGTGTCGTCAACGCCAGAGACCTGGGAGGGCTTCCCGTCCCGGGCAATCTGCGGGTAAAGGAAGGCCTCCTTCTGCGGGCGGCCCACCTTGCCGATGCCACCGACGCGGACATCCGCTACCTCTCCGGCCTTCCCGTTGTCAAAGTTATCGATTTCCGTAGGGACGAAGAGAAGAAGGGCAAAGAGAACAAAGCGATACCCGGGGCAGAGTACATAAGCCTCCCGGTGGACGCCTCCGGGAACGCGGCCGACCAGGCTATAGAGCAGGAAAAAAGGAAGTTCACCCGCCATAAGAAGTTCGACATCAGGAAGATAATCGTCATGGCCGCCTTCAACGAAAAGGCAAGGAAAGTGGCGGCGTCAATGTATCCCACCCTTGTTTTCGACCACGAATGCCAGGCACGGTTCTCCGCATTTTTCAGGGAAATCCTTGCCACGGAAAAAGGCGCCGTCCTATACCACTGTACCCAGGGGAAGGACCGAACGGGGATAGCATCGGCCCTGATTCTTGCGGCGCTGGGGGCCTCCCGTGAAACAATTGTGGCCGATTTCGACGCTACCAACCGGGTCTATGAGGCCGATGTCCGGAAGTACTCCCGGCGCGTGCGCTTCTGGGGCGGCAAGGAGGAAGAGGTGAACGTGGTGAAGTCCTTTATGGGTGCAAACACCGAAAACTTTGTGAAAACCCTGGAACAAGTGGACCTGCAATACGGCTCGATGGAGGCCTATCTGAAGGGCCCCATAGGCCTTACGGATGCCGATATCCAAGCCCTGAGGCAACGCTATTTGGAGTAACCAGATTAAATTCTTTGCATTACGGCACCCAGATGGGACGGATGGAACGACCTATCCAAGGACTGTCGTCATGGGCTCCTGCGACACCATCCAGGGTATATGGTTCTGCCGTTGTATTTTCGATCAACTCCTTAACCTGTGCATATGTGGGCATGTGCCACTTCCCACCGCACCTGTTACGGGTAACATCGTCGCAATCCTCCAGCGCCGTTTTATAATCGAGCACACCGGAATCGCCCTGGTTGGATTCGATAGCGCGAACGCTACAGCTATTGTACTTGTAGATCGCCCAATACTGCGTTGCGTGGAACTACATGTCCTTTTTAGAGGGTGTTGTATGCGTCTATGGCCTTGGACAGGCGCCCGTACACGTCGGGGAGTTGGTAATGTCGATGACGTGCTCCAACAGGGCGAAAGAGCTTGCAATGGGAGTGTTGATGTCTCCGAATCTCTCGGCTATCTCGCTCTGTGCCTTGGTAACGAAACCGTCAGGCAGTTTGGTAATCTGGGGAGTGAATACGGGGTCCATGGTGTCGAATGCCACTTTCATCTCCACCTCGGCATTCTGGCCGGGAAGAAGGGCGTCGCGCCAGGTATAGATGCCGCCGATACCGGAAAACTGCACTCCTTTCATTATGGAATTCTGCGCGATTTCAAGGATGAAGCGCTGGGCTATGGGCTTGACCGCCGTGCCGGAATAGCCGGCCTTGCAGGCGGCGGTGCAGGGCGCATCCTCGCAAATTAGACAGCGAGAGGCTTCCTGCATGAGACGGATCTTGTTCATGACGCAATAATCGTTATGACAACAAAAGTAGTAAAAATCTGCCGATTATTAGAAGTGTACGGGATTTTTTCCTTATCTTTGCGGGCATTACAAATCCGTAGTGCAATGTCCCGTCTAGACCACTCCCTCCCTTCCGAAGCCACCAGTGGAATGGAAATGCTGAGCCGGAAATTTGAACGGCTCAAGTCCGATTTCCGGGCGCAGTTCGGCACCAGCTTCGACCTCCTGCGTGATACCGCCATTTACGACACGCCTCTGTACAAGTTCCTGGAGCGTATGCCCAAGGGAGCCGATCTCCACGCTCACGCGGACGCCATCCTGCCCATGGATATGCAGGTGGAGTTCCTGAAGGACCACCCGGAACTGGTGATTACCCCGGAATGGGAGATCCGCTTCATCGGCCCTGGTGCCCCTTACGGCAGCCGCACGATGCAGGAATGCCTGGACGACGGGCTCACGGTGGACGACTTCCGCCGCAACTGGACCGTAGCGGGAGCACCCCGCAACGGCTATGTCTGGGACTGGTTCGAGGGCATTTTTACCAAGTGCGGTGCAATATGTATAACTCCGGCCCTTGTGCAGGATTACTACACCAGGGTAATGCTGTATTACCATAGCATCGGTGTAGAGCACCTGGAGTTGAGGTCGCCTTTCTTCGGCACGCGTCAGGATGCCCAGGCTCGTGCGGAGGCATATATAAGGGCCCTTGCAGAGGTTCGCAAAGTTGCTCCAGTATTCACTTTGTCCATCATCGCGTGCGCCGGCAAGAACGATGCGTGGGACCCTTTGTTCGACCTTCTCATCGACAATGCCGTATGGGTATGGAAAAACGTTAAAGACGGTAAGTATGACCTTGTGAAGGCTATCGACATCGTGAACGACGAGGACCGTTCCTACTCCCTTGCCCGCTACGAAGACCGCATCCGCAAGGTTATCGTGGAGAATCCCGGTCTGCGCCTTACCCTCCACGCCGGCGAAAGCCTCCGGGGAGAAAACGAGGAGATTGCCATCGCCCTCCGCTGCGGCATCGACCGGCTTGGTCACGGCTTCAATCTGTATCGTTATCCCCACCTGGAGAAGGCCGTACTGGAAAAGGGCATTCCAATGGAAATCTGCCCGGTTTCCAACGCGGCCCTCGGCTATTGCAGGGACTTTGCCAAACATCCCGCCAAACAGTATATGGAATCAGGCATTCCCATCATTATCTGCTCCGACGATGCCGCCTATCAGGCCCGCAGCGTCCTCACGGGCGACTATCTCGCCGTTGCCGTAGGATGGGACCTCTCACTTGCCCAGATCCGCCAGCTGTGCCGCATCTCCATAGAGGACTCCTTTCTCATTCCCGCCCGCAAGCAGGTTCTGCGGAATTGGTTCAAGGGCGCCTGGAAGCAGTTTGAAAGTGAGTTTTTAAATTAAGCAATAATTCAATCGCAATCGTAGAATTCTGATTATGAATAAATTTCCGCTTCTTGCCGGATGCCTTCTGATCGCCTTTGCATGCGGTTCACCGAAGTATCTCACGTATGAGCAGTTCGGAGCCCGCGGGGATGGCGTCACCGACGATTTCCCCGCCATCATTGCAACCCACGCGGCCGCCAATGAAAAAGGGCTCCCCGTAAAGGCCGCCGCCGGAAAGACATATTACATAGGCAACACTCCAGGGACTGCAGTCATCCGAACCGATGTCGATTTCGGAACCGCCAGGTTCATAATCGACGACAGCCATGTGAGCCTCGATAACCGCGAGGACTATATCTTCCGGATTGAATCCTCTCTCGAGCCCTTCCCCATCGATGGAATCGGAAGCCTGAAGCGGGACCAGACCTCCATCGGCAAGTCCCTTCCATGCCGATGCCTGGTGGAAGTGGTCAACGACAATCATAAAGTGTATATCCGGCTCGGCGCCAACCAGAATAGCGGTGTGAGCCAGCAAGAATTCTTCATTGCCGATGGTGACGGCAACATAGAGCCCTCCTCTGCACTTATATGGGATTACGACGAAATCACCCGGATGACGGCCCATCCCATCGACGATAAGCTCCTGACAGTCAAGGGCGGCATTTTCACCACCATCGCCAATCAGGCTCCTTCCAAGTACACCTACTACGGCCGAGGAATAGCCGTCGAAAGGTCCAACGTCAGGATTGAGGGCATAACCCACTATATCGAAGGAGAAATCGACCACGGCGCCCCGTACGACGGTTTCCTGGCCTTGGACACGGCTGCCGACGTCGTGGTCAGCGGCTGCCTCTTGACAGCGCACAAGACCTACAAGACCATAGGATCGGCCGGTGTGCCCGTCAGTATGGGAACATACGACATCTCCGCCCATGGCTGCGTGGGAGTCAAATGGGAGAACTGCTCGCAGACCACCGATATAAACGACACCCGGTACTGGGGAATCTTCGTTTCCAACTTCTGCAAGGACCTCGCCCTTGACCACTGCGTCTTATCCCGCTTTGATGCCCACCAGGGGGTGAGGAATGTCACCCTTACAAACTGCGAGTTCGGGCACACGGGCGTCAATGTCGTCGGTTACGGCACATTGCGGCTGGAAAACTGCATCATCCATCGCAAATCCCTCATCGCCCTCAGGGAGGATTATGGCAGTTCCTGGGAAGGCGAACTCATCGTGAGGAACTGTAAGCTCATCGTTCCTGAAGGGGCCAAAAACGTATCCCTGTTGAGAGGCTCCAACGCCGGGAAGCACGACTTCGGTTACACCTGTTACCTCCCGGAAAGAATTGACATCGAGAATCTTGTCATTGACGACAGCCTCGTCACCGACAATGACTACCAGGGTCCCATGATTTTCGGGAAATTCAAGCGTAATGTCGACGAAGATGTTCCTTATTCCTATATCGCAAAGGGAGTCATAAACATCCGCGGCGTTGAAG
>JAEEUZ010000146.1 GCA_016290725.1 Bacteroidales bacterium
AACCCTTCGCAAGAGCTACGGCGGCGCCCACATCGTTATGAGCTGCAAACAGCTCCGCGGCGACGTGAACTACGCCTGGCCCAGCGCCCAGATCGCAGTGATGGGGGCAGATGGTGCAGTGAACATCCTCTTCGCCAAGGACATCAAGGCGGATCCGGAGCATGCAACCGAAATCTTCGACACCAGGAAGGCGGAATACGAGGAACTCTTCTCCAACCCCTACCAGGCGGCACAGAAGGGCTACATCGAGGATGTAATCGAACCCCGCAACACCCGCTTCCGCGTTATCCGCGCCCTGGAGCAGCTGGAAGGCAAGCGCCTGGACGTTCCCGCCAAGAAACACGACAACCTGCCTCTATGATCAGGAAAACGATAATACTCTCGCTTGCAACCCTGGTGTCCGCAGTTATGCTGCGGGCCCAGAACGTGAGCGACCTCATAATTTCCGAAGCCCTCGCGGAGCCGGACTCCACGGGGATACTCGACGGCTACGGCAGGCGCGGCGGCTGGATAGAGCTGTACAACACCTCCACCGGAACCGTGAACTTCGGCGGCTGCTTCCTCACGGACGACCGCAACGACCTTAAGAAGAGCATAATCCCCAAAAGCGACAATCGCACAAAACTGGGCCCCCGTCAGGTAGTGCTCTTCTATGCCTCCGGCAGGAGTGAAGACGGAACGTTCTACGCCGGCTTCACTCTTGCCCCGGGCTCCTGCGTATACCTCGTTTCCAACGACGGCCGCACTATCATCGACTCCCTTCAGATTCCCGCGAGCCTGCCCGCAGGCAAATCCGTCGAGAAACTTGCCGATGACCTTCGTCAGAAGCACTTCGTACCGGTGGAAACCCCGGCGGAGCCTTCTCCCGCAATCCTCAACGGCTCACAGACCGGCGGCAGCAAGGCCCAGCGCATGGCGGAAACAGACCCTCACGGCTTCACCCTGTCGATCGTGTCGGTGAGCGTGGTGTTCACCGCCCTGGCCATCCTGTGGTTCCTCTTCTGGCTGTTCTTCGAGCGCCCTGCAAAGCGCAAGGCCGCTCCCGCAAAGCCCAAGAAGCAGCCCAAGAGCAAGGCCCAGCCCGATGAAGAAGTTGCAGCGGCAATCGCCGCAGCCCTGGACATGGAATCCTGCGGTGAAGATTATGCAGCTATCGCCGCAGCCCTCCACCTGCACCTGAGCACCAGCGTGCACGACATCGAGCCCGGCTTTATCACAATCAGGCGCACCGCATCGGCCTGGAATAACAAACAGTTGAATTTTAGAAAAAAACCAGAATAATGAAAGAGTATAAGTTCAAGATCAACGGCAAGCAGTACAACGTGGCCGTTGGTGAAGCTGATGGGAAATTGCTTCCCGTAAACGTGAACGGAAAAGACTACAGCGTGGAACTCGAAGGAGATCTCTCGACTTCGCTCGAGATGACAAAAGCAGCAGCCGCACCTGCAGCAGCCCCCGCACCGGCAGCCGCACCCGCGGCAAAGCCCGCGGCCGGCGGCGCCGAGGAAAAGGTGGTCTCTCCCCTTCCCGGCGTTATCATCGAGGTGAGCGTGAAGGAAGGCCAGGCCGTGAAAGCCGGTCAGAAAGTGGCCGTTCTGGAAGCGATGAAAATGGAGAACGAGATTTCTGCACCTAAGGACGGCACCATCACCGCCATCCACGTTCACAAAGGAGACTCCATCCTTGAGGGTGCGCCTATCGTAAGCCTCGGATAATGGAACATATTTTCCAGTCATTAGCCCAATTCTGGGAATACACCGGTTTTGCCAACTGCAGCTGGCAGAATCTGGTGATGATAGGCATCGGCATAGTTTTCATCACCCTTGCAATCGTCAAGGAATGGGAACCCATGCTGCTGGTGCCCATCGGCTTCGGTATGATTGTGGGCAACATCCCCATGTTCCCCGGACTGAACATCGGCATTTATGAAGACGGCTCGGTACTGAACATCCTGTACCAGGGCGTGCGGCAGGGTTGGTATCCCCCGCTCATCTTCCTTGGCATAGGCGCCATGACCGACTTCAGCGCCCTCATATCCCAGCCCCGGCTTATCCTCATCGGCGCCGCAGCCCAGATGGGTATCTTCGGCGCGTACCTGCTTGCGATGACATTCGGCTTCGCTCCCAACGAGGCCGGTGCAATCGGCATTATCGGCGGAGCCGACGGCCCCACGGCCATCTTCCTCAGCTCCAAGCTGGCGCCCGACCTGATGGGCGCCATAGCGGTATCGGCCTACTCTTATATGGCACTGGTGCCGGTTATCCAGAAGCCCATCATGCTCCTGCTCACCACCAAGAAGGAAAGGCTTATCCACATGCCTGCTCCTCGCGTGGTGTCGCAGAAGGAGAAGATCATCTTCCCCATCATCGGCTTCCTCATCACCGCCTTCATCGTGCCCAGCGGCCTGCCTCTTCTGGGAATGCTGTTCTTCGGTAACCTGCTGAAGGAAAGCGGCGTAACCCGTCGTCTTGCGGAAACCGCCCGCGGACCGCTCATCGACGTGGTTACCACCCTTATCGGCCTCACCGTTGGCGCATCCACCCAGGCCGACAAATTCATCTCCGTGAAATCCCTCCTCATCTTCGGACTCGGCCTTCTGAGCTTCGTGATTGCCACAACCTGCGGCGTTCTGTTCGTGAAACTGATGAACGTATTCATCAAGAACCCCGCGAAGAAGATCAATCCGCTCATCGGCAACGCAGGCGTGTCGGCAGTGCCGGACAGCGCCCGTGTGAGTGAAGTCGTGGGTAGGGAGCAGGATCCCACCAACCACCTGCTCATGCATGCAATGGGTCCCAACGTGGCCGGTGTTATCGGTTCAGCGGTGGCCGCAGGTATTCTGCTTAGCTTCTTAGGATAGGGATATGGCACTTCTTCTGGCATTCCTCTTCGGCGCAATGCTGATATCGTTCCTGTGTTCGATATTGGAAGCCACCCTCATGTCCACCCCCATCTCCTACATCACCATGCGTGAGGAGGAGGGCGACAAATGGGCCGGCCAGATGAAAGCCTACAAGATGGATACCTCCAAGCCCCTTGCGGCCATCCTGTCGCTGAACACCATAGCCAACACCATCGGCGCGGCAGGCGTGGGCATGCAGGCGACGGAAGTCTTCGGCTCCGCATGGTTCGGCCTGGTGAGCGCCATCGTGACGATACTCATCCTGGTGTTCGGGGAAATCATCCCCAAAAACCTTGGCACGGCACGCTGGAAGAGCCTCATGCATTTCGCCACCATCGGCATACGGGTTCTCATATTCTGCCTCTACCCCATCGTCCTCTGCATCGTATGGTTCCAGAAGCGCATCACTCCGGACGAAGTGGACGCCACCGTATCGAAGGAAGAGGTCGGCGCCCTTGCCGATGTGGCCGAGGAATCCGGCGAACTGGACGAAGACGAGAACGAGGTTATCCAGAACATCATCTCCATGGACGAGATGCCGGCCTACGACGTGATGACTCCCCGCGTGGTATGCGCCATCGCCCCGGAAAACATGACTCTCAAGCGCTTCTACAAAGACAAGCGCTTCCTCCACCACAGCCGCATCCCCGTTTATGCCGATAACGACGAATACATCACCGGCTACATCCTCCGCATGGAGGCCCTCCAGCTTCTTGCCGATGACAAGGAGGACGTAACCCTCCGCGAAATACGCCGTGACATCGCCTCCTTCCCGGAAGACACCACCCTGGACGTTATCTGGGACGAGATGATTTCCAAGGACGAGCAGATTTCCGTGGTCATCGACGAATACGGCTCCTTCCAGGGCATCCTAACCCTTGAAGACGTTATCGAAACCATCATGGGCAACGAAATCGTGGACGAGAGAGACGAAGTGCGCGACATGCAGAAACTCGCCCTCGAGCGCTGGCGCAAACGCTCCAAAGGCAAGAAGGCATAGAGACAATGAGACATATTATCGGCATACTGTCTCTGGTGCTGATGGCATCCTGCTGCGCCCAGCACAAACTGCCCCACAGCGAAGTGCCCGGGCCCGCCACCGAAAAGGTCTTTACACTTGTCAGCTACAATACCGGCAATTTCGCCAAGTACATGGACGACAGCAGCCCTCTGGCGGCCACCGCGCTGAAAAACCTGAAGGCCGATGCCGTGGGCCTCAACGAGCTGGACAGCTGCAACCGCAGGCACAATGTGTATCAGCTAAAAGAGTTCGCCTCGGCGATGGGCGGGATGGAGTACGCGTTCGCATCGGCCTTTGATTATGCCGACGGCGCATACGGAAACGGAATCATGACCTGGGACCACATTATCACCAGCAATGCCCTCACGCTCCCCAAAGGAGAAGGCAGCGAGCAGCGGAGCGTTGTGGTTGTGGAAACGAAGGATTATGTCCTGGCATGCACGCACCTGGACCACAAGAGCGCGGCAGCCCAGCTGGAGCAGGCAAGGATAATCAACGAATGGTTCACCCTAGCTTATTCCGGCAGTAAGAAGCCGGTGTTTCTGTGCGGCGATATGAACGCACTTCCGGAAAGCAATACGATCAAACGCCTGGAAGAGTGCTGGACGCGGATATCATCCACGGAGTTCACTCATTCCACGAGGAACCCTTCCAAGTGCATAGACTATATTTTTTTCCTGACCGCAGCAAAGAGTGTCACGGTCAGGAAAGCAATGGTTCTTAATGGGGCAGACATGGCCGATGTCTCGGACCACTTCCCCACTATGGTTGAAGTGAGTTGGCTCTAGGCCTCCTCAGCCTGGGGTTTCTCGCCGGTGAGGCGATCGAAATCATCGTCACCGATCATTGAGCAGTTCCCGTTGAACTTGGCGTCCAGTTCCACCTGGAGGCGCTTGATGTGGAGGTCTCCGTCCACGGAGCAGCCGCCCTTCAGGGAAAGCGTATCCTTTACGAAGAAATTCCCCTTCATGGAGCCGGAGAAATCCGCGTTCTGGCAGATTACATCGCCCTTGATGTTGGCTTGGGCGCCAACCACCACGCGGCCCTTGGAGATGAGTTTACCCTCGAAAGTGCCGTCCACGCGGACGTCGGCGGGAGATGAAAGCTCTCCCTTGAAAACTGTTCCTGCCGATATACGGCTTACATCATTAAGATTCAAATCCATTATCTTTTAATTATACTAATCCTTTACCGTGGCAATTCTTGTACTTGAGGCCGCTGCCGCAGGGGCAGGGGTCGTTGCGGCCGACCTTTTTCTCCACGTGCACCGGGCCGCGGGATTTGGGATCCCCGTTGGTGGTGAGCTGGGAAGGATCGTTGGTGCGCATCTGCTGCATGTCGCGGCGGGGCTGAGGGGCGCGTGCCTGGCGGGCATCGGCCGCATCGCGGAGCGGAATGAAGCTGCGGAGCAGGAAGGTGAGAACCGCCTCGTTCAGTTTCTCAAGCATGTCGGAGAAGAGGTTGTAGCTCTCCAGCTTGTACTGCACAAGCGGGTCTTTCTGCTCGTAAACGGCGTTCTGCACGCTCTGGCGAAGGTCGTCC
>JAEEUZ010000147.1 GCA_016290725.1 Bacteroidales bacterium
ATAGTATTTGTTTCAGCTATACAAATATGCATAATTAATGGCACACATGCAAAAAGAATAACAAAAAGCGGCCCGGGCGGAAGGGCCTGGACCGCTTTTGTGTGAGATGGTATAGGATTAGTTCTGGTAGCAACCGGGCCAGGAGGTGGCGCCGCGGCTGTTGCCGTTGATATCCTTGCCAAGTGCTCCGATGCTGTTGAGCCAGGCATAGAAGTCGGCATCCGCATTCTGGATCTCGGTGTTCACATCGGCGGTGGCAGCCTTCATGCTGCTGTTGGTGCCGGTCATCGTGCCGTTCCAGGTGTGCGGAGCTGCCCAGCCGCCAAAGCAGCTGCTGTCTGCCCAGTAATCCTCGCCGAAACCGGTGGTATTAGTCCAGTTGGTATCGCTGTCGAGACCAGGAGAGACCTTGCAGTAATAAGCAGGAACATTATAAGTGGCCGCGCAACCGATGGACTTACCATCGGAGTACTTCGAGCAGATGATGTTGTTGATGAAGGCATAAGTGCCGTCAGTCTGAAGGCGGATAACGCCGGTCTTGGCCTTCAGAACATCTGAATCCTCGGGGCGACGAATCCTGTCACCTATCACCGTGCTGTTGGACAGGATAAACGTGTTTTCTGCGTTATCAAAATACAGCCAAGGCGTATCATCGGAGTTACGTGAGCAGAAGTTGTCGTGAATAGAGCAGTTGTTCATGCAGATTGTACTGGACGCATAGGTAGAAATCACCTGTCCCTTGTTACCTCCCTGCTCGTTACCGGAACTGTAACCGCGGCCAGAGGAGTTGTTCTTGAATTCGCAAGCGTTGAAATAGTAGATAGTTCCACCGTTACGGCAATTGATAATAGCTGCGCAGCCGTTGTTGGACTGGGAACTGCGGCATGACCAGTTGTTGTCAAACACGCAGTTGTCAAAACGTGCGATATTGCCTGAGGCCGTCAGGCGGATGATACCGCCCGCATTGGTGTTGCTGCCTACAAAACTGTAATTATCCTGGAAAAGGACATTGGTACAGTTCACGCCTCCGCCAGTGCCATCAACGGCGATAGCACCACCTGAATAGTTGTTACCATTGCCTGAAGTATAGTTGCCCTGGAACTTGCCACCGATGATGTTGCCCTGGATTTTGTAGAACGCAACGGCACCACCACGATAGTCGGCATGGTTACCGATAAAGTCACAGTCTGTAAAGGTGTATGTTCCACTATTCTCAAACCAGCCTGCCGCTCCACTTTCGCCATCGGCATGGTTGCCCTTGAACAGAACCCTGGTCAGATTAAATACACCCACATTCTGGCCATAGATGGAGTTTACAAAGTTGCCCTTGATTTCGGTGTCCAAGATATCCACGTTAGCACTTGTGTTGTTGACGTGAAGCACGGCACCTGCACCCCGATTCCCGGAGAACGAGCAGTCCTTGATTGTCAGGTGGCAACTGTTCATCAGGGATATGCTGCCACCGTTACCGCTAGTCTGGTTGTCACGGAAATAGCAATGGTCTAGGGTGAGTTCCTTGGCGCCGTTGTTAATACGGATTGCGGAAGAATTGGATTTACCGTTAGTCCCGGTAAACTTCACATTCTTAACTGTCAGATAAGAATTGGTCTGCGGCCAGAGAACACCTGCCATATTGTCATCGCTGGTGTTGGTGCGACCAAGGAAGACAGTCGTGTCGGAGGCCGTCACGGTTCCTTCAAAAGTTAAGTTTACTATATGATCAGTGTATATTAGCTTCAGATAGTCGTCACCGAAGGAGAACTCGTCAGCCGAGAAGTGGAAGGTAGAACCTTTAAGGAAGGTGTAGTTGTCCTGGTCGGTTACAAAGGTCTTAAACTTCGCGATATCCATGGCATTGCTCCAGCTCTGGCCGGACATAGTACCTGCACCTGAAGGAGTGACATAAAACTGGCCCGCATGGGATTCGATATCGTTGAGTTTGATAACTTTGCCACGTTCCGTGGTGAATGAGCCGTTGTAATAGAACGGGGTGAGTTGGTCGTCGCCCTCAAAGAGTTTCACCTGGAAACCATTAGAAAGAGTTACGCCCGGAAGAACGGGAATATAATAGCTGCCAGGTCCGGAAACCGCCATTGTAACATGGTCGCTCTCGCCACTGGCAATAGCGCCATACGACACGACACCGCCACCATCAATGTTTACCGGAAGATAACCGGTGATGTTCTCACTGTTACCTGCGTAAACTTGCACTTTGGTAATCGTACTACTGGTCACGCCAACCTTGAGCAGGCAAGCAGCATTCTTGAAAGCAAGTGTTGTGCTCCAGGTGTCGCCGGTCTTGACCGCCTTTGCCACGCAAATATCGTTTGCGGCGAAGGATCCGTCGGAGAGGGACCCGTTAAAGTGGATGTTCACATTGCCGGAGTCGTAGCTGCCGCCTACAGATGCGGGATAAACGGCATAGAGTTCGGTGATGCCGTCGCCAACTTCAACACTGAAGGTTGTGCTGGCACCGTCTGATGCGGCAGTTGCGGTTGTGGAGCCGCCGGCCCATACGAACTTCACTTCATCGCCAGCCTCCCAAGTCACCACCTCGTCGTTCGAGTCGATGGCAGTCTTGGTGGGAGCAATGGCCGTGAAGACAATCTTTCCGTCCTCGCCGGGCTTTCCTGTCTGTTCTTCCTGGGGGACATCGTTCCCGTTGGGTTTGTCCTCCTCGTTCTTTGCGCAGGCTACGGACAGAACCGTCAGCGCAATCATTGCAAATATTCTTGTCTTTTTCATAGATGAAAATTATTTATTCGAACAAATCCTCTGCGTCATAATCCTCGAGAGTGGCAGACTGGTTAACCGGTGATGCCGCAATCTCAGTCTCAATCATAATGGCTATCTCTTCCGTCTCGGGAGAGAAATAAGCCGTGCGAAGTAGTTTCTCTTTCATATCGTAATTACATGGTTTTTCACAATACAAAAGTCACTACATATATTTATATATACTGCAACGATTCTTCCTTTCTTTGCACCGATTCCGTATGGTAAGCCAATCGTGCGGAATTCCGTGAATTGTTCTCGCAGAATCTTATTATATTTGGGCGTTGAAAAAGAAAGACTATGAAAACTTCATCCGCATTCCTTTTAGCATCGCTGATGCTTACCCTTGTTTCCTGCACCCCCAAGGATAACCCGGAGAACAACGTAAAGCCGGATCCCAAACCGGAAACGGATCCCCCGGTTCCTGAGGTCGTTGTATCCAAAGGCGCATACAAGCATGTCGTCATCATCGGCCTGGACGGTGCCGGAGCTTTCTTCAAGGATACGGACACGCCCCGCTGCGACGAAATCTTCCGGGGCCAGGCCACCACATACAAGTCCCGAATGGCTCTTCCCACGATGAGCGCCCAGGGCTGGGCCTCGATCCTTCACGGAGTGCTTCCGGAGTTTCACGGGCTCACTAACGCCATTATCGAAAAAACCCCGTATCCGGAAAACAGCCGATACCCGTCCATCTTCAGAGTCGTGAGGGCGGCCATGCCGGATGCGGAGCTGGCTTCGTTTGTGGAATGGAACCCCATCAACATCGGCATAGTGGAGAACAATCTGGGCGTTGAAAAAGGAACAGGAGAGGACGACGCGGAAGTAACCGGCAGGATTCTCACCTACCTCAGGAGCAAAACCCCCACGCTTATGTTCGTCCAGTTCTCTTCGCCGGACGACATCGGCGAGAAATATGGCTTCGGCACCGATATCTACCTGTCCACAATAAGCACATGCGACGCGCTCGTGGGAAGGATTTACGACCAGCTTAAGCTGAAAGGCATTCTGGACGACACCCTTATTATGGTCTCTGCCGATCACGGCGGAAAAGGCAAGACTCACGGCGGAGACTCGGATGAAGAAAAATACGTATTCCTGGGAGTTGCCGGAAAAACCGTGGACAGCGGCACTATCGTGGAGGCCGAGGGCCGTGACATCGCGGCAATCGCGGCATACGCGCTGGGGCTCGAGTGCCCGGACACCTGGAGCGGGCACGTTCCCGCCGGGGTATTCAAAGATGTCAAGGAGGTTGGCCCGCGTAAAGAAACGGAGCTTCCCGGCGCCCAGTACCGCAATCATCAGACAGAACCTACCCCGGCCCTGAGCAATATGGAGGCGCTTCTCTCCGGGCACAATGTGATAGCATACTTCCCGTTCGATGAGAGCATCAACGACGCCTTCGGCAATGTGGAAACTTCCAAATCCGGCACGCTCCAGTACTACGATGCATACTTCGGCAAGGGCGTAGCACTGAACAACGGGTACGTAACGCTCAAAAACGTGAAAGTGGGCACCGGCTCCTTCTCCGTAGCCTTCTGGCTCAAGGGTTCTCCCGTAACTCCAGAGGCGGCCGATCCGGGCCTTATCTCCAACAAAGACTGGCAGGAAGGCGTATACAAGGGTTTCATCCTGTCGTACCGCGGCACCCGGGACATCAAGTTCAATGTTGGCGACGGAAACAAGAACCGGATGGATTTCGTACGCGTACTCCCCACCAATTACGACCAGGGCTGGATGCACGTTATCCTCACCGTGGACCGCACAAATCGCAAAGTTCGCATTTACTACGACTTCTCCGATGTCGAAGAGGCCGATATCCCCTCCAATCTCGCCAGCACCTCGTTCGACTCCCTGAACCTCAACATCGGCCAGGACGGCACCGGCACGCTGGAATACAAACTCCCCGCCCAGATGGACGAGTTCATCATGACTTCCGACGTTCTCACCGAGGCCGATGTGGCCGCCCTCAAAGCCTATTACGAATGAAAAGGATAATCTCCGCCGGGGCCATTGCCCTTCTGGTTCTGGCTTCGTGCACGCCGAAACTGCAGAAAGACGTAATCCCGACGCCGGTCTTTGACGACAAGCCGGAATACGTCGACCTATATCACGTCGCATGGGAGCAGGCCAGGGCCCACATCAAGTATCAGCCCGGGCTTGTTCAGCCCCGCTACATGGACGAAGGCTTCAGGGACGAGGCCATATGGATCTGGGATTCGGAGTTCATGGTTATGTTCTGCAAATATGCCCCGAAACTCTTCCCCGGAATTGAAACCCTGGACAACTTCTACTACACCCTGCACGAAAACGCCGGTTCGCCCCTTAGCGTATGGCATCCGGACAACCCTCCCTTCTTCGCCTGGGTGGAGAGCGATTACTACAAATTCACCGCCGACTCCTCACACATCAGGGAGCTCATTCGCGAAAAGCGCTTCCTCCAGAAGCATTTCGAGCTGTTCAACACCATGAATCACGACACGCAGTTCCCCTTCCCCATCAGCAACGACGGCGTTCGCATCCAGTACAAAGGCATCGGCTACAACTGGCAAAGCTGGCAAAGCGGCATGGACAACACTCCCCGCAAGAGGGAAATGCCTCTTTTCTGGGTCGAT
>JAEEUZ010000148.1 GCA_016290725.1 Bacteroidales bacterium
AGCACTGATTGCAGCCCATACAATGCGCAATCTTCATTCCCGAAGTATTGACGACCTCCACGTCGCCTTTAATCAAGATGCTGATCTGTTCAGAAGCAGCACCTTCTTCTATTGTGTTCAACACTATCGTCATCTTCAGTGTCCTCTATGTTTTTCTTTCTTCTTTGCCTGCCGCTGGTCAAACTTCCGCTGCTTTTCAGCCTTACGCATAGCTCTAGACTGCTGCTTGCGTTCTACCTTGTTCTGCTCCTGCTGCATTTTCAGAGCCTGCTGCGATTTCGTCCCGATACCTTGCGGAATCATCTGCTTCCTTGCTACACGTAGCTGTCGCTTCGGATTTTTCCTTGTCTCCAGTGATGATGTCGCCTCAATCCCTTTACTATATTCAAGTTTGCGCCAATTCTTTTCGACAAACTCAATGATTTCCCGCCCCGTGGGCTCGGCGCCGAAAGTCACCTTGCATACATGAAGCCCATCTTCATCCGTCACTTCAAACAAGCCTATCCAGAACGGATCTTCAAACTGGACAGTCAGCGAGCCGGTTGTCATGCATTACACTTCGTACCCCAATTGTCCGGGAAGCCGGAGTTTCTCCTTCGGCGGAAAGGTGGCCTCGTAGGCTGCGAAAGCATCTGGATTATCGTCAGCGACGAAATAACTCTTGGGCGGGCAGTAGGTGGCCTCGGTAATGCCGTTGGCCTTCAACCAGCCGGGGATCAGTTCCTGGGCCAGGAAGAACGGCACTTCCTCTTCCCATGTCATATCGTGGTAGTGGATGCCAAGGCGGCTGGCGAGGCCGAAACCTGCATGCTTGTAAAAGTCGATGTTGCCCTCCATACAGAGGAAACCGATGCCCATTTCGCGAGCCTTGTCCAACGCATAGTTCAGCAGCCGGAGCCCATATCCCTTGCGCTTGTACTCCGGATGGATGCTGATGGGGCCGAAGGTCCAGGAAGGTTTGCGGGTGCCGTCCGGCAGCACCAATTCGGCCTTGGAGAACATCACGTGGCCAATCAGCCGGCCGTCCTCCTCCATCACAAAGTCCAGTTCCGGGATAAAATCCGGACTCTTCCGGTATTGGTTTAAGACATAATGTTCCGTGCATCCCGGACGATATACATTCCAAAAAGACTCGCGTGTGAGGTTCTCAACTTCACGGTAATCGGCAGGGGTTTCAAGTCTGATATTCATGATGACAAATATACTAAGAATTTACATTCTGGCCTTGCTGTCAGCTCCGGCGCCGGTGCCGCGGTACTTGCTCTGGACAGTGTTGAAGCTGTAACGGACTGAAAGCTTTACTCTCTGAGTATCCATCAGGTTTGTCTGCACGATGGTATGGCTGCCGAAGTCGGACGCGGTATTGAAATGAGCCGTACGGGTAAGGTCCTCTCCTTCAAAGCGCAGTACAAGCGAACCGTCAGAGAGCAGGGTTTTCTGCACGGCGGCCGAGAGGTTAATGTTCCAGTTGCTCATATAAAGGTTTCGGGAGTAGCCGGGACTCATAAACACACCTCCCAGTTCGAACTGCCATCCTCCCTTCGCGGTGAAGGTGTTGAAAAGCTGGGCAAAGAAGATGGGCTTGTTGTTGAACGCAGTTACGCGGATGCCGGACTCTTCACGGGGATCCGGGGCATTTATCGTGAACCACTGAGGAAGGATACCCAAAGTATAATTAATACTCCAGGGGCCCACAGCAGGGGTCAGGTTCACATAGGCCGCCATCATGCGGAAAGGCGTTTCAATGTTACGGGGCTTCACCAGCACCACGCCTTCGTCGCCGTAGGGCGAAGACCAGGTGACGATAGCATTATCCGTACGGGAATAGTTTACCATCATCGTGACGAACTTCCACACTGCGGTAAGGCCGATATTATGGGAGAGCTCCGGCTGCAGCTGGGAATTGCCGCTCTGCCAGATATATCGGCTGTTATAGCGTATTGCACTCGACAGATTCCCATAGTGAGGTCTGCTGGTTTTGGTGCTGTAATTCATCATTATCTGGACCGGGGTCTGCGACTGAGCGCCGATGACCCCGGCGTAGGAAACATTGGGAAACCAGTTGCCATAGTTGCGGGATAGATTGTTGGCTGGAGTCACTGCATCTTCATAGGCATAATGCACATACTCATAGCGCGCTCCGGCACTCAGCTGGCCGACGCCGGGGATGTGGCAGCCGTAAGAAGCAAAAACGGCTATGTTGTCTTCTTTAACGGACGCCTCCGAAGAGGGAATATCTATGCCTTTAACCTTATAATTATCCGTACGGCGGGAGAAGGTCTCCTCCGTCCCCGCCTGCAGCTGACCTTTCCAGATGGGATAGGAGAGCACCGCCTTGGCAGCGTACATCCGTCCCGTGTTGTTACTGGCGCTGCTGATGGCTGCGTCGTGTGTCATTTCGCTGGCTTCGCTAGATACGGACTTGGAACTGTCGTCGGTGCCGTAGTAATCCAGGTTGACGTCGATGCCCAGTTTCCCTGCTGCCAGGCCGTTGTAATAGACGTTCGCACCAAGGTTGCAGGGAATCCGCTCCCCCATCGTGTCATTCGACAACGTGTTCAGGCGGTCTGTCAGCACACCGTTTTCAAAGACATTGTCGTTCACCTCCGTATGAACGCTGTAAGACAGATGCCTGCCCCATTCCACCTTGCCGCCCAGGAAGTGGTTGTCGGCCATCTGCCAGTTCACGCCGGCATTGCCATAGAGGGTACTGCCGATGTATTCGTTCAGGAGCGTTCCTTTGTTCTCGAAGAGCCAGTCCTCCCCGGCGACGGTCCGGCCGCAGGTCTGCTTCTCCAGGTAACTGTCCTGCCTGGAAGTGTTCCGGGCATAGTTGATTCCGCCGAAGAAGTCCAATCCTCCGGTGCGATAGTTCAAATTTAGTGCGCCGAAGGGATCATTCCCTTTAGCCCAGCGCAGGGACTGCGCATCGGACGCGTTCAGGTTGAAGCCGAAGCCGTCACCCTGGCGCCGGATGGTGCGGATGCGCACTACCGCCCGCACTGTGGCATCGTACTGGGCACCGGGGTTGGTGATGACTTCGACGCTCTGGATCTCATTACTCTGCAGACGGTCCAGTTCGGAAGCGTCGCTCACGCGCCGTCCGTTGATATAGACCATCGGCGAGCCTTTGCCGATTACTTCCAGTCCGTTCTGGCCTTTGATGAGGCCCGGCGTCTTGGCGAGCACATCATTGGCAGTGCCCGCATTCTCCAGCACGGAGCCCCGCACGTTGGTTTGCAGGCCCTCGCCCGTGAGTTTGGTCTTGGGCATAACAGCGCTCGCCACGGCTACTTCCAGCATTTGTGAATCATCGCAGAGGGTAATAACCGCGCCATCGACAGGAGCGAGATACACTGTCTTGTAGCCCAGCATGGCCACCATCATGATGCCGTCCGTTTCGCTGGTCACTATATTGAAGGATCCGTCCTCCTGAGTCACCACACCACAAACTACGGTGGAGTCGGTCTTGGAGAGCACGGCCACATTGGCGTAAGCAACCGGCTCGCCATTTTCATCTACAACTATTCCCCTCCAATCCCCTTTCGCCAGACAGGGAAGCGCCATAGCAGCAATCATTAACAATACAATTAGCCGTTTCATAGTTTGTCCATATTATTTCGACTGCAAAGTTAGCGTATCCGGCGTTCCGAAATAAAAAAACGATATGGACAATAATGTGGACAATTGGGGATTATTCTTGAAAACTGGTTGGACATTCCGGCCCAATGCTTACTTTTGCAATGAATTGAAACGGAACATCGATTATGGCAAGACCGGTTACTGTCACAAAAGAAAGAATCCTTTCCGCAGCCCTTGACCTGGTGCGCTCCGGAGGCCCTTCGGCCCTTACGGCCCGCAGCCTCTGTAAGCGCCTTGACTGCGGCGCCAACGCCATTTTTACCTCCTTCGGATCCATTCGGGGAGTCCGGGACGCTGTCCGGGAGGAAGCCCGGAAACTGTATCGGAAGCGGGTGGGCGACGGCTTTGCACTCAATCCTCCGTTCAAAGGCTTTGGCATAGCCTTCATCTGGTTCGCCATGGACGAGCCGTATCTATTCTCCATGATCATGGAACCGCAGTCGCAACCCGATTCCTATAAGGATTACATTGATTCCCACGTAGGTTTCAAGTCGGAGTGCATTTCTGCGATAGCGGGCACCTTCGGCCTGAATGGCAAAGATGCAGAAACGCTTTATTATCAACTCATTTTGGTGGCCATGGGCCTTGCATCAACCTGCATCGGCGGGAAAAGTCCCCTCACTATCCCGCAAGCCAGCGAAATCCTCGGCAAAAATGTCAGGGCTTTCCTGATGGTCATTCGCGCCGGGAACGATGAGCGGGAAGGATTTGTCCCTAACGCCAGCGGAGGTCCTGGCGGAGAAGTCGATTCTTATGTGCTTGTGCAAGCGCTCGTCGGGCAGAATCACCTGCTTCAGCAACTCCGTACCAAACCCCGCTATATCCTGGATGAAGAATGGACCGAATTGGAACGGATGCTCCGGAATTCATGCGACCTTACGCCCGAATCTCTCCGGGAAGCGCACCCCGACCTGACAAAGGGCGATATCCGCACCTATATCCTCTCACAGCTGCAATTCTCCGTATCAGAGCAAGCCATCCTGCTTGGGATATCCCCTGCCTCTGTTACCAAGGCCCGCCAGCGGCTTAAAGCAAAAATGCAACCGCCAGGACTCTCTTCATACTGATGGAAAGATGTCGGGAAATCCGAATTTACCAGCCTGATCCCTTCAGCCATTTCTCCACTTTGGCCCTGCCGGAGCGGACTTCGTGGCCGTAGATGGCAAAACCATCTTTCACAGTTGCTTTCGGCCAGGCTTTCTTTACATCCTGGACGGTGGAGGCAAGCCCGCTGCCTTCATGGGTGGTGAACGGGATGACGGTCTTGCCCGAGAGGTCGTGATCCTGGAAGAAGGTGAACATAACCTGCGGATAGGTACCCCACCAGATGGGACCGCCGATGAAGATGACATCGTAAGGGGCTACGTCCACATCGCCCTTGTAGGCAGGCAGTTCTCCGGCCTTGGCTTCGTCCTGTGCGACCTTGATGAGATCCATATAGGGCATGTCGTAGTTCTTCCCGGCAACGATTTCAAACTGGTCGGCGCCGGTGATTTCGGAGATATAGTCGGCAACGATCTTGGTGTTGCCCACTTCGATATTCCCCACGGAGTAGTTCTCCCCTGCGTGAGAGAAAAAGACAATGAGCGCTTTCTGGTTCATATTATTCTTGTTTTGTCCACAGGCCGTGCCGGCGGTAAGCACCGCCAGCAGGACCGTAATTATTGTTTTTGCAGTTTGTTTCATGTTG
>JAEEUZ010000149.1 GCA_016290725.1 Bacteroidales bacterium
GTTAGCCGCCAGCGCGAAAACCGCTACAAATCCAGAACTCGGCGAATCAGGCCGTATTTCGCGCCGGTCATACGCGCCAGCACATCGGTAATCTGTTTTTTCGTAGAAGGACTGGCCAGAAGGATGCTTTTGGGATTATCAGCAAAACTGGATTTTGCAATAATCGACAGCATGTCGCGATAGCTAATGTGTGAAGTGTCGTCGAAATCCTCCTTCATGTCGTACTCGCTGCCCGTGTTGGAATTGATGGCGAGGATCATGTCGTCATAGCTCTTATAGTAACTCAGAAGCAAGTCTTTGTTCAAAGGCATGTAGGCGCCGATAATTGCATCCTTCATCTGCAGGGTTTCTTTATCATCAAGACCAGCGAATAGTTTTCTTACGTATGTATATGAAAGAGGAATGTTTTTTCCACTCAACGTTTTCAGCAACGAGAGGGCGCGGCGCATACGTTGGGAGGCCTTGTCCATGTCGATTTTCTCAGAAAAAGGATGGGCCGATTGCAGATACGCAAGAAAAGTCCACCTGTCTTGCTCCGGACGTGCGAACAGATGCTTCTCCACGGAATTGTTGCTTGTATACGCTATGGACGTCCTCACCTGCTTGTCTCCCCTCTTGGGGCTGTTGCCATAGGCCTTTTTGAACAATGGACCTTTCCTGCCGCAATCTCGGTTGAATGCCATGGCATATCTGGACGCGAGTTCCCCGTTGAATCTCGCCATTATCTCCAAAGTGGGATCTTCAATCAGAAAATGCGTATGGTTGTACATCAGGTCCAATGTCAGGACCTGAATGCCATATTTTACAGAAAGCACCTTGAATAGTGTAAGATACACGATGCGGTCTTCATCGGAATAGAACAGCAGGATTCCCCGCATCGTGTTCTGATAAATGTGCTGGCAGCCGGCATCGGACATTTTTCGTTTTATCCCTCTCATGACGGTATCATTTTGAGGTACAATTATATTACATTTTTCTCTCAAAAAGCCAATGACACGGCCGGGCCATTGCAGATTTTTACGTTTTTTATGTCTTTTTCTGTTTTTTAATGATTTTTCTTTACAATCTTTAAAAAAATATTTGCACCAGCCACGGGATTATGATGTTTTTCTCTGGCGGACAACTCATTGATACAAAGCAAGATTCACATTAAGGGGTGCAAAAAAATTTGCACCCCCAAACAAGGAACTCGCTGAGTTACAGACACTTGTCCGCCAGAAGGCACATCAATGCCGATGGAGGAGCCTCCGAAGAGGCTATTCGCGAGGCAGGACTACCCGCCGGACATTGCAGCCGACGTAGTTGCCAAGGACGATGACGGGATAATACCAGAGGATGGCGGGATTCCACTTCCAGGCGGCCACAAGGTACACCACATCGGCAATGGAGTGGTAGAAGCCGCAAAGGATGAACAGGGGCACGCCGAAGAGCACCGGAAGGATGTTCTTCGTACTGCGGTACATCCACACTGCTATGTCGATGATGAGGCCGCAGCCGATGGCCCGCAGGAACGCGCGCCAGGGGCCCTGGGCAAGACGCCCGGCCACCACGGTCTGCGCCCTTTCCACGGGTTCGCCGCCAAGCGACATCATAAGAAGGCCCAGGAGGATACAGCCCAGCACATTGAACAGCCAGATAAGCACAAGGCTTCCAGTCTGATTCAAGGGCATAACTCCGGCCCGCCCGGTATACAGCGGCACTCCGGAAAGCACCACGCCGATTAAACCGAACGCGAAAATAATGGCCCCCGGGATACCTCCCAGTGCCAGAAAACCGCAGGCGCCAAGGCCGATCAGCAGGCCTGCGAAAAGGGATCGTCTATTCTCCTTCATAATACAATAATTCAGGACGGAACTCAAAATGCATGGAATCGAAGTGGTACCACTTGGCGCCGGCGATGAATCCGTGGCGCTCGAAAGCCATTACCACTTCGTCTGGGATACGGTTCTGGAATGAAGGAAGAACGTCCAGTTCCTCCTTCCCGCGGTAGCTCCAGCGCCAGTAGTTGGAGAACTTTGTGCCGATGTCGATGGTCATCCCATAGCTGTGGGCGCTGAGCCTCCGGGCGCCGCGCACAGTGCGCCAGCAGAACGATGACGAATTGGAGAAATATTTCTTCAGCTCAGGATGGTCCGCGAGGATATCCGCCTGCACTGCGCGGAGACTGTCCGCGGCGCCGTTAACAGATGTAAAAGGAATCTTCTGCCCGAACCACTGCACATCCACAAGATGGGTGCGCACCTCTTCCGCGCTGCTGCCGTACATCTTCTTGAACAGCGCCTCGCAGCGGAAACGTCCCGGGTCGTAGCAATTCTCCGGCTCGTGGACGGGCCCCGTAAAGTACTTGTGGAAGAACATATCCTCCGGGTCCGAACAGTCCAGCCTTGTAAGATGGTCCTTCTGCTCGCCGTCGTCGTACACCATCGAAGTGCCGTCGCAGAAGATGAGCTGGTTGTCGGAATAACTCACGATGAAATCCGGATATGCCTTCAGCAGCGCCTTGGCCCCTGCGGGAATAGCGGGAACCTCCTCCTCAACAGCCTCTTCCGGGGGGGGCGATGTATTCGACGCCCTGGAGAACCTGCATGCCGGAAGCATAAGAAGCATTGCAAGCAGTAAGATCCTTTTACGATTGATACTCACAATACTATTGTTTTAGCATTTTTTCATACGGGCCGATCATCCCTTCGTTCATCTTTCCGCCCATCTTCGCCTTAAGCTTCTTATTTCGCATAAGTGCGCCCACGAGATACATCGCCCAGGAGGTTCGCCACTTTTTCTGGGGAAAATCGTACTGGCCGTGGGACTTGAAGAACTTGTGGTCCGCCCTCATCAGGCCGCGCATCATATATATAAGGTCACGGAAAATCTTCATGCCGCCAACTCCCAGGAAATTCTGGGGAGGGCAATACTGATGCTCCAGGGCAAAACAGAGGGTATTTGAAAGCAGGCCGATGTTCGCATCCGCATCCCCCTCGTCGCTGGCCACCCCGGCCAGGAAGTTCCCGCCCACCTGGGCGCGGGCTTCCAGCAAAAGGCGCAGATTCTCCTCCTTCGAGTACTCCCCTTCCACGATGTAGCCGAATGGCGTTCCCATCGTCACCGTGCGGTGGCCGTTGCAGAACTGGCGGTCGTCATACATCTTGAAACGGGAACCCATCGAGTGGTCCTGGATGCGGAAGGCATACAAGATTGCATCATGCCGATGGATGTTCTCCCGCAGAAGCTCAGGGAAGCCGTCCTTATATGCGCAAGTACCGTCCCCCGCGCAGTTGAAACAGCTTATGCAGCCCCCCTGAATGGGAAATTCGCGGATATTCACAATGTCGCACTCATAGGGGAACACTTCCACGAACCGGTCTATCATCCCCTTCAACTTGACGTCTTCCGCAGTGAGGTCCGTCACGATTACAGCGCGTTTGTCGGCTTTTTTCGCCGCGGGAGACAGGCCAGCCCCGGCCACATCTGCCCCTTCCAGCTGCCACATCACATAATCCATCCAGTCCCGGGCCTGTTTCTGCCCGCGGGGCGTGAGGATATCGTCCATATCGGCACTTAAGCCATCCAGGCAGCGCATGCCCATATCGGCACAATTGTCCTTGATGAAGCGGTGCGCGGTGATGTCGTAGAAATGCTTGGAGGTGCTCACCTGAGTTGCGGCTTTGGCGGAGAAATCCTCCCCCGAGGCCTTCATCAGTTCGATGAAACGATGCAGCTGCGAGGGCACCAGGAAAGTGTACACCGGGTAGCAGAACACTATGAGTTCCGCTTTGCGCAGCGCCTCCAGCGCCGGGGTGAAATCTTTCTCGTATGCGTGAATGCGCTGCCCCGCCGCCAGATACTCGAAATGATGCTGGGGAAACTTCTTCTCCAGATACAGACAGGTGTGCAGGGTTATCGAATTCCGCCCCTTCGGGCTTCCATTGATTACAAGTATCTCCACGGCGGTCAGGTTTTACCGTTCGAAGTTAGTGAATTATTTCCAGTTTGCAAATATTCGCAGAAAAGAGTACTTTTGCCACATATGGACAACCAAAGAGAGATATGGCTTGACTGGCTGAGGGTTACCGCCCTCTTCATGGTTATGCTCACCCACAGCTGCGAGCCCTTTTACCTGGGAGGCGAGGGTTCCCTTATCCTCACCCGGGCCGATGCCGTCTGGGTGGCAGTTCTCAACTCGCTCCCCCGCGCCGCCGTGGCCCTGTTCGTGTTCGCATCGGCCTATCTTCAGTTCCCGCTTCACTACAGCACCGGTGAATTCTTCAAAAAAAGGGCTTTGAGGATACTCCCGCCTTTCTTTTTCTGGACAGTTGTATACGCCCTTGTCTGGGGGCAGCCAGTTCAGAATTTCAAAGACCTGCTGCTCAATTTCAACTATGCCGCCGGGCATCTATGGTTCGTTTATATGCTCATCGGCCTATACCTGATTATGCCTCTTCTTTCCCCCTGGGCCGATAAGGTGGGCAAACGGGAACTTCAGCTGTATCTTGGAATCTGGCTGTTCACCACGCTCATTCCGCTTATCCGCCAGTGGGCGGGCGGCCCGGCTCCGGTGATTTACGGCCCTTCCGGCATCCCGAACGGGGCGAAATATCCCCTCTGGGGAGAGGCCAGCTGGAACACCTACGGGGTGTTTTACTATTTGAGCGGATTTGTGGGGTATTTGCTCCTGGGGCTGTATTTCCGCAGGTTTGTAGGTCGACTGGAATGGAGAAAAACTCTCGCCATCGCCATCCCGTCATTTCTGGGGGGCTTCGCCATTTGCTGCGGAGGATTTCTTTCCAGAGTTTGGGCCGATACTGCCGGCGCCTTCCCCTTCGAAGGACCCGTGGGCATTGCCGCGCTATGGGAAGGCCCCTGGCTTAACGACACCCTGGGCGTAGCGCTTATGACCCTTGCGTGGATACTGCTGTTCAGAAAAATCTCTTCCGGCGGAGCCTTCTTCCGCAAGGTGCTCCTCCCCGTTTCCAAGGCGAGCTACGGAATGTATCTGTGCCACATGCTGCTGCTTGGAGCCGTATCCGCATGGCTTCGCTCCGCTCTCGGCATCGGCCCCGAAGGCCTGCTCGGCCTCTGGACCACTCCCGTGGAGATTCTCGCCACCGCCCTTCTCTCCTTCGTGGGCATTGCCCTTCTTTGCATCCTCATCCGCCGCATCCCCAAACTGGGCAAGTGGATTATGGGGTAGAATCCACCGGAATTTTTTTAAACAATTCATGAGGGCCCTTGGGACGGAAAAATCGTCCATGCGCAGGTGCTGGATTTTCAATAATCTTTCTAACTTTGCAGTACGTCCCGAGCATCTTGACCCTTCGTTTG
>JAEEUZ010000150.1 GCA_016290725.1 Bacteroidales bacterium
CGGCCCGTCGTATTTGCCGAAGACCTTGGTATGCATGAGCATCGCGCGTGAGGCGGGGGAATTGAACCAGCCCAGGTCCAGCACAGGTTCCGGTTCGCAGGCGCCCAGGAAATGCCACTGCCCGTCGGCCCAGGCCTCCACCCAGGCGTGGTTGTCGTCCGTGTGCGCCCAGCGCGGGGTGTACACCTGCCGGGCGGGAATGCCCACGCTGCGGAGCGCCGTTACGGTGAAGGTGGATTCCTCCCCGCATCGGCCCAGGGTGTTGTTCATCAGGTTCAGCGGCGACATCGTGCGGGCGTCCGAGGGCTGATAGGTCACTTTCTCGTGGCACCAGTGGTTCACCTCCAGGATGGCCTCCTGCATGCTTTTCCCCTGCACGCGCGGCTTCAGTTCCCGGTAAAACACTGTGCGGGCGCTGTCCAGGCTCTCATTGTTCACCCGGAGCGGCAGCACGAAGTGGCGGAACTCCCGCTCCGGCACGTCCCAGCCCAGTTCTTCCCGGGCCTTGAAAGACTGGCGCACGCTCTGCAGGTAGAACTCCGGCGCATAGTCGGTGACATCGGCCGCCGGCATATAGGCATAGAGGAACTCCAGCGCCTCTTTCTCCCGGGCCGATACCCCCTCCGGCAAGTTGATATACGGCTGCAGGGCCGATTGCCGCCGCTGCAGGAAGTCCTGCTCCACGGTGGTACGGAAAGAGTTGTCGGAGATAAAATGACCGCCGCTGCAGGAAAGCAGCAGCGCAACCTGTATGGATAAAAGGAACCTTTTCATCTTGCTTTCGTTTGGCCGGATACAAAGATAATCATTTTATGCAAACTGCTTCCAGCCTTCCGGCCAGAAGCAGTTCGTGTATTCAATTGATTATAAGCGTATTCTGTTTTAAGCCTATTTGTCAACCTCGTAATAGACGCGTTCTACTGTTCCGTCATAATAGGTGAGACGGGCCATGTAGACGTGGGATCCGGAGGCCAGGGCGCTGATGGCGGTAGGAGTGGCAACCGAAGCGCCGTCCACCGTCCATTCTGTCGTCTTCAGCGACTTGCCCGCCGCCACCTTCACCGTGGGGATGTCACTCTCCACCTTGATATAGCTGACACCGTAAGTGGAAAACTCAATGTCGGCGGTGGTGGACAGCGTGGCGGAAACGGCAAAATTATAATAGGTATCTGTTCCAAAAACTACCTTGGAGGAACCCGCAGACGTCATGAAGTCCCAATTGGCATAGCAACCGCCATTATCCGTGCTGGTAGCACCAAATCCCCTGAAGGGATAACCAGATACAATGTCTTTCACACCGACGCCGATAAAGACATCCTGATCGCCCGGAAGGACGATATTTTCGGCGGAAACATCAATGGTGGTAAAACTGCCCGGCGTATAGACTCCTGTAACTTCTTTTCGGAGCGTCATCGTACTGCCCACATCAACGACGACATACACCGATTCGCTGTTTTCCGGCGAGACAAGGAAGGTGACCGTCTTGAGTTTCGAGCCGGCCAGTCCCAGGGAAGTCAATTCGGCTGCGGTATACCGCATGCCGGCCGCAACAGAACTGCCTGATCCTAAGCCCAAACCCGTCAGAGACAACGATGAATCGTATTTGCAAAGATCGGCCGGGACTCCCTCTCCCGTACGGAGGAGAACCATATCACGGGCTGTAAACAGGGAGGAAATGGAGAGGTTGAAGGAAGAGGCTGTGTACCCGTCTTTTTCGGCCCGTAGAATCTGGTTTTCCGTAGCGGAATCATCCAGTTCCAGCGAATACTTGCCGTCAGCGTCCGTCATGCAGAAGATGCTGCCCGAGAGCAGGGACGGAGCCGGAGTAAAAGGTCCCGTACTGGGCGTCAGGCTCACCTGGACATCCTTCAAAGGATTTCCGTCCGTATCCGTTACGACACCCACCACTGTCCTGTGGCTGGAAACAAGAACAGTGAATGTACTGTTTGTTCCATTGTCCGCGATGCCGGTCAATGACAGGCCGGCAGAATTTCCGTTCCAATCCTCCGGAAGATAAGTGGTAACGGTATCATACCCCGGGAACACATACTGATTCCAAGAAGAGGCACTGACGGAAGTAGGCACCACATAATAACAAGGATGGCCATAAAAATTGTTGATGGCATTGGTGTTCTCCCACAGATATCCGGCAGAATAGCCGTTGCCTGTGTCAACAATTCTGTCCGACTTGTCAATATGATATACAACCGTACCGCTTGGAAGGGTACTGTCCCACTTGTTCCCGTTTCGATACTCCACAACAAAGTACTCGCCGGAAACAGCGGAATTGATCTGATAGGCTTTATTGTTCTGAACCGGCTCCAGCGTGTAATCGCCTGAGGATATAATTACCGGAGGGGCAGGCATCCAGCCCAGCATATTCCGCTCAACGGCACTAAGATAAGGAGGACGGCGCCCACCGTCATTATAGTTGCCGCTGGCCATCAGGTCAAACGGTCCTGTCGTTGTATTTTGTCCACCGCTATTTGCATAATCCACGTCGTAAAAATCCGGAAGACCCAGCGAGTGAGAAAATTCGTGGCAAGTGGTTCCGATGGAGGCGGGTGTAGTGCCAGAAGCTCCACTCAATTCAGAAGTGCAGAAATATCTGATAAAATTCTTGCCTCCCATCGTCCCGAAACCACCCGTTGACTGATGAGGCCAGATTGTGGTATTCGCTCCACCTTCCGCTTCATTGTGTCCGGGGAAATAGAACAAAACCATATCAATATTACCATCCCCGTCTGTATCGTAATCACCTATGCTGATTTCGGATTTCAACAGGTCGTAGGCTTCCAGGATGGCCAGATGGACGCCGTTATCATCATAATACTGCTCATTGTTGGAAAGGGTTACAGGGCCATACACGTCGAACTGGGGACGGTACAGGTTCATGGAGTTTTCGATAAAGTAATCCCGGACCGAACCGATGGCGCCATTCCCGCTATAGCCGGACATGTTGAGCATGTCTGTGAAATGCTGTTTGGGATCGGCTACCGAATAGTCGACATCCGAGAAACGAGCCAGGATACACAGGACCTTGCGGTCTCCGAAATTAGTTGCAGGCGGATCATCGTAAGAAGACCATGCACCATAGAGTTTTTCCGCACGCAACTTTTGGGCTTTTGCCGCCTCTGCCGTAAGATTTTTATTTACGGGACGATAGAATCCATCGGCCATCTTTGCAACTACCTGGCCGGTAGAATAGTTTGTCAGCCAGTGGAAATATTCATCACCATGGTTCTGGAGGATGATGACACTGCCGTCCGGCTGGACGTACTTGAAGGGGGTGGGATCGGCCTGGACCGCCCGGAGGAAAGGAGCTGCAAAGAACAGGACCAGCAAAGAGAGTAATATCTTTTTCATAAGGCAATCTAACTAAAAACGAAATACATAACGGGCACCTTCGTCGGAGACCATATTCATTATTCCCGCCGCAATGGACTGTACCGTAAGCTTGCAGTTGTCCTTGCTCTCCGTCTTCACTCCATCGACATACGTGGCAACAGATGCCACGACGGTGGTTCCGGCCACCACATCTGAAGGAATGGGGCCGATTTCGTACATGGTAAGGGTGGGAATCACCAGGAATCTGACCCAGGTCTTTCCCTCCGCCTCATAAATACTGACCTGGTCGGTTGTTTTATTGAAAACATAACTGGAACCGGTAAAAGGATAAATGCCCGGTGATAATGGAGCCAAGACCTCGTCCTGCAACTGGAACGCCTTCATGTTGGTCTGGTGATTGCGCTCGAAAGTGGTGTTCTTGCTGGTTGCCTTTTCGTGTATGCCGCCATTGCTGTCGATGATGGTAACCGTAAATCCGCCCGGCAAATTCACCGGAGGAACCACCATCCAGAATGTTACCGCCTCGGCTTCCGTGCTGCCCAGGGCTACTGGAGTATCCGCCTTCAGGACAATTTCCTGATTCAGCTCCAAAGGAGTACTGGTGTCGAAAACCATGGAAGGAACGTTGCCGGAACCAAAGCTTACTTTTACCGGACCGGACAGCGTTTCACCACCATTTCCCTTTAGGAGGATGGAGCGGACCGAGAAGCCCGCACCATAGACCTTAAGGCACAGATAACTGCCGACATTCTTGAAAGGCAGGTCTGTGGTTGCACTTTTGGACACCATCAGGTTGGCGCCCGGGCCAAATGAATTCTCCCGATAATTCTGGGTTTTAGGGAAATAGGTCCGGATTATGTCATCGAAGACATAAGTGGTATTTTCGTTGTAAGGATACACCGCATAATTGGAGGCGATATCCGTTCCCGTACCAAAACCGGAACTCACTTCCTCAAAATCTCCACCGGAAGCTCCGTCAAGCCCGGTGAATCGATATTGTTTGTTTCGGGTGTTCTTGGGGAAGATGGTAACCCGGTCATCGGCATTCCAGAGAACATGCAAAGCCGCGTCGGTATATACTTTGGTTTCCGGTTCGGCCGCATTCTCAATTGTGGCATGGAAAATGGGAGAAGCGATGACTTCCGTAACTGCAATCTGTTCCTCCTGGGACATTTTGCAGGAAGATACGCCAACCATAAGAAGAATCAGACAGGACGCTCCGGCAATTTGAAGTAGTAACTTTTTCATAATCTGCATGTTTTCTTTGATTAAAACAACATAAAATCACTTCCGGGAAATACTGGAGCCCAGTCTGTTTCTCCACCGGGAACAATGTTTTCATTGGAGCCGCAGATAATTTGCGACGGCATCAATTCTACCGCCTCTACAGATGGAGACTGGTAGGGCTCTTTGCCTTTTGCATAATACTTCTTTTCCATATGGTTAGTATAAAATAAGTATGCGAATTGTAGAAAATTGGCTATGTGGGTGTAATGTGTGTCACAAATATAATTATTTTCAGCCATTTTTCTTTCCCTCCGGACATAAAAGCCCCCAAAACATAGTATGTTCCGGGGGCAAAAAGGCATAAAATTGCCCCCGGGAGCCTGTTTGGGGGCGTCTCGGGGGCAAATTGTGGGGTTTTTGCACCCGCCACGGGGTGCAAGGGGTGAAGACTTAGTCCTCTTCCTGCTCCTGGGCGGCGTATTCGGCCAGCAGCTTGGTCTGGACGTCGGCCGGCACCTGGACATATTCCGCGAACTTCATCTGGAAGGTGGCGGAACCGCCGGTGAGGGAGCTGAGGATGGTGGAGTAGCGGTAAAGCTCGGCCAGCGGCACGCGGGCGTGCAGCACGGTGAAGCCCTTCTCCATATCCT
>JAEEUZ010000151.1 GCA_016290725.1 Bacteroidales bacterium
TCCCAGGAGGATGGATTTGCCGGCTCCGGTCTCTCCGGATATAATGATGAGGCCCTCCGGAAACGTAGTGTCCAGAGAGCCTATCAAAATGTAGTTGGAGACCGAGAGGCTGTACAGCATGGCTATTTACCGCTCTCGATGTCTATGGGATTCTCGTTTTGAGCCTTGCGGTAGAAGAGTTCACCGTTCTCGAATTCTGCGATGGCAGTGAGGTCCGGTTTGGGCTGGCGCTCGTAGTACTTGGAGATTTCGATCTGCTCCTTGTTCTCGAAGACTTCTTCCATGGTGTCGCGGTCGTTGCGGAAGTCTTCCAGTTTCTTGGTGAGTTCGCGCTTTTCAGCGGCTGCGATCTGGTTTGCCCTCTTGGAGAGGATTACCACCGACTCGTAGATGTTTCCGGTGGGTGCTGCAAGGTTCTTGATGTCCCTGGTGATAGTGTTTGTGGGGACTTTCTTCTTTGTATCCATATTGTGTAATTTTTTCTTACCGATTATTATTACGGCAATGCGTAGCGGGTTGTTTCAAAAATTTTCGACACCACTACTCCCCGGTGGTCTCATCGCCCGTGTAACGGCCAAGGGCTTTGAGCACCCTCTTGTGCACGGAATCCAATTCACTGCGATAGTGGGACTCCGGATATTCGCCGATGAAGTTCAGATAGTCGTCCAGGAACACCAGATAGCGCTCCTTCTGCTTTGCCTCAACGCTCAGGCGGGCATAATGGTACGACGACATGGCCGTATAGTAGAGGACGTCTTCGCGATATACGTTTTCAGAGTTTTCCTTAAGCACGTTGCGGAAAGCCACGCGGGAAGCCAGATAGTCTTCCATCTTGTAATACAGGCGGGCTCCCTCGAAGGCCTTGCGGTCCAGGCGCTCCAGAAGATCCGCTTTCATGAGACGGCAGGCTTCCAGATGAGGTGTGTCGTCCGGATACTCCCTGGTATACTCCTCGATTGCCTGAAGGCAGGCCTTGGTGGGTGCCTGGTCCAGTTCGTAGCGGTAGGTAGCCCTGTACATACAGTCCAGGCGCAGGAAGCGGGCGTCTTCCGCGAATGGGCTCAGGGGGAAATTCTCCAGGAAGCGGGTGAAGTTGCTCTGGGCGGTGTAATAGTCCTTGTAGCGGTAGTTGCTAAGGCCCCAGTAGTACTGCACCGTGTCGTCCCTTTCCGTGCCGCTGGTGAGGATGGCCAGGGATTCGAACAACTGCGATGCCCTCTGGTAACGCTTGTTGCTGAAATACTCCATGGCGGCCTTGTACTTAGCATCCGCGTCATTGCTGGCAAGAAGCACTTCGTACTGCGACTGACAGCCGATGGCAAGGAACATCAGCGCCGCGGTGAGCGCGATTGTGATATATCTCATCTGTTTCATTTTTGTAGCAGGTATTTTTCCGCATCCCGCGCGGCCATGCAGCCTGAAGCGGCGGCGGTAACGGCCTGGCGGTAGCGTGAATCTTGAACGTCGCCGGCGGCAAAGACGCCTTGGACCGATGTCTGTGAGGTCTTTCCTTCTGTGACGATGTATCCTCCCTCATCAATTTCCACATCGAAAATCTCCGAGTTGGGATGATGGCCGATGGCAAGGAACAGCCCGTCCACATTGATTACGCTTCGGCTTCCGTCCTTGTGAACGAGTTTGAGACCGGTAACGGCCGTGCCGTCTCCCAGCACCTCTTCCACCTGGCTGTTCCAGAGGATTTCTATGTTTGCCGATGCGAACACCTTGTCCTGCATTGCCTTGGATGCGCGGAAGACGTCCCTGCGAACAATCATGTACACTTTCTGCGCAAGGGATGCAAGGTAGAGGGCATCTTCGCAGGCGGAGTCCCCTCCACCCACAACCGCCACGGTGCGCTTGCGGTAGAAGAAGCCGTCGCATACGGCGCAGGCCGATACACCCGCCCCCTTGTACTTCTCCTCCGAAGGAAGACCAAGGTACTTTGCGGTGGCGCCGGTGGCTATGATAAGGCTCTCCGCCTCAATCACCTCTCCCCCGTCCAGGGTAACGCGGAACGGTTTTTCGGAAAGTTCCGCCTTGATGGCCGTACCCTGGCGCACCTGGGCGCCGAATGATATGGCCTGCCGGCGCATAGAATCCATGAGCGTCATCGCGTCCACTCCCCCGGGAAAACCCGGGAAGTTCTCCACCACGGTTGTTGTGGTGAGCTGTCCTCCTGGCTGTATGCCCTCATACAGCACCGGTTCCAGACCGGCCCTGGAGGCATAGATTGCCGCGGTGAACCCTGCAGGCCCCCCGCCCAGAATAAGGCATTTCACGTATTCACTTGTCATATCCTGCAAATATACGAATTTATTTATTATTTGAGGAAATTTTGAAGTATTCCATTTTAGAGTTATATTTGCGGACATGACGTTGACAAGCGGCAAAATACCCACACTGGAAGAATTCCGCACACTGCTGCGGAAGCACGACCTGAAGGTCACCGGCCAGAGGCTGGCCGTGCACGAGGCCATGCTGGAGCTCGGGCACGCATCGGCAGACCAGGTTGTGGAGGAAATCCGCCGCCAGGGCCCAGTGAAGGTTACGGTGGCATCGGTCTACAATATCCTCACCCAGCTGGCGGATCTGCACATCTACGGGCGGCGCCTGTCGGCCAACAGCAAGATGTACTTCGACGTTTTTGCCGGCAAGCATCTGCACCTCTACGACAGGGAGAATCACCGCTACCGCGACATCATCGACGAAGAACTTACGGAACTTGTTATGGCGCACCTCCGCAGGCACAAGTTCAAGGGGTTCACGGTGGAAGACATAGACATACAATACATAGCACGGCCGACAAGGAGGGGCCGCACAACATGAGAATAGCATCTTTATCGGCAACAGTCCTTGCAGTTGCGATTTTGACAACATCCTGCTTAAAGGACAATGTTATCCTGTACCGGGAAATCACCATGGCCACGGTAACCGCCCCCAATCAGTTCCTCACCGACGCGGGGCTCACCTACAACGTGGTGCAGAAAGATATCGACGACGACTTTTCCGATTTTGGAAGGGTGCTCATCTACTGCAATATTCTAAAGGAAACCGCATCAAATGAATTCGACGTGGAACTGCTGGCACTGATTAAGCCTCTGAACAAGGACGCCGTGCTCACAAGCACGCTCACCAAGCCGGACGACGGGCTGGGGAACGACCCCGTTGCCATTACCTCCGCCTGGGTTAGCGGCGGCTACCTTAACATGAGCATTGCCGTGCTTGCGCTGGACGAGACCAAGGACCACTTCATCAATCTCGAGTTCGACGACACCGCCCCCCAGGACACCCTCCGCTTCACTCTCCGCCACGAAGACAACGTGTCGGACGAGCTTAACGTGATTTCCGAGGACAGCGCCCTGGGTGCAGCCTATGTCACCTTCCCGGTAGAGAAACTGCTTCCGGAAGGTGTCACAACCATGCCAATCAAACTCAGCTGGACCTGGGACAAAGAGTATTGTGTAAAAGACGCATTGAAACTGTAGCATGAAGTCAAAGAAACTGCTTGCAGTGGCTGCGGCCCTGCTCATTATGGTGCCGGCTTTCGCCGTGCTCAGCGAAAAAGACCTGTCACAGACGCTGTCGGTACTCAGGTACGAACTGTTCTCTGCATACAAGGCCCAGTCGGAACGCGCGGCCCGTTTCAAGGGTAATGAAAACCGTCAGCACGCACGTCTTGTGAAGATGATGCAGCAGAGCAATGAACTCTCGCTCATGCTGTATTCCCAGAAGCAGGACTATACCTTTGACATGACGTATGCGCTGAACGAGGTGTCCAAGCAGTATGAGGATTTCTCCTCCCGGAAACTTCCATTCGACGACATTGTGAGGCGTCTGGACATCGATATCGACCGCTACGACCGTCTTATCCACACACTTCGCAGCCTGCCGCCGTCCATGACCATAGAGTATGTGGACAGCACTGGCAACGTGGTCGTTCTGGAAACCGGCATGCCCCAGCGCGAATCCGCTTCACGCAGGCCGGAAGGCCTCCCCGGAGGGGCAGATCCCACGTTCATGCTGGATTCCATGGGCAGGATCGACCGCGACAGCTGCCTGTTCTACGCCCAGTTCCTGCTGGACAACTGCATCCGCCAGAAGGAGCGTCTCGTGCGCGACAGCACCAGCTACAGGGAAACAGCAGACATGCTGAAATCGGCCTACGACTATGCCCAGGACCGTTACAAGACGGTTCAGACCAGAATCTTCAAGGAAGGCCAGACGGACTACTTCACCCTTATGAAGTTCTTCCCCAGATACTGGAGGCAGGCCACATCCGACGCCAGGGACAAATACAGCCGCACGGAAAACGGAGAGAAGATAGACAGCCAGTGGCGCGGGCCCATGGTTATCGGCTTCGGAGCCTTCACCCTTTTCTATCTGGTGATTTCAGTGCTTCTTGCCGTGGGGTTCATGGCGTTGTTCTCCAAGAGGATAGCCTTCCTGCGCAAATCGGCCATTACCAATAACCGCTTCGCCACCACCATCATCGTTGCGGTGATAATCTTCTCGCTCACCATCATGATAGGAAGTGCCATATCCACACAGCACTTCTTCAGCATGGCATCCAGGCTCCTGATCGAGTTCGCATGGATGCTCGGCTCCATCCTGGTGTCGCTGGTTATCCGCTACAAGGACGAGTCGGTGAAGAAGGGTATCGGCCTGTATCTGCCGGTGCTGCTGATGTGCCTTATCATCATCGGCCTTCGGATTGCGTTCATCCCCAACAGCCTGATGAATTTCATCTTCCCTCCCCTGCTGCTGCTATTCGCGATTTTCAACGGCATCATGCTTAAGGTCGCGGCAAAGAAGGTGAAAGCGGAAGACCTTATCTTCGGATGGGTGTCCATGGCGGTGATGCTGGTCACTCTGGTTATCGTGTTCCGAGGCTTCGTGCTGCTGGGAGTACAGCTTCTCATCTGGTGGTTCTTCCTGCTCACCCTGATCCAGACCATCATCGCGGTGTACGACCTGCTGAACATCTTCTACGACAACCATATCCGCGATGCCCGCAAGAGATATGTGGAGAGTCATCCGGACCTTCCCCACCGCACCGATGAAGACCTGATTGCCGTTACCTGGCTGCACTCGCTGGTGAAGAAGTCGCTCCTGCCCATCGCGATAGTGATGTCCCTGCCGCTTAGCCTGTACATGGGCGCCGGCGTGTTCGATCTCACAGGTAT